>JACQGW010000200.1 GCA_016199325.1 Chloroflexota bacterium | reverse complement strand
GTTCGCGAACCGAGCGGGCGGTTCTCGTACCGGGCGGGCGGCTCCCGAGGCGCCCCTACAACGGTTGCCTGGCGCAATTTGGCGACGCCCACCCTGATCGCTCAAGGAGGAGAACGGTGGAGGTCCAACACCTCTTCAGCCCGCTGAAGATCGGCACGATCACGGCGCCGAACCGGATCGTCAGCACGGCCCACAGCGCCTGCTACGGCGCCGGCGGCCGCCCAACCGAGCGCCAGATCCGCTACCACGAGGAGAAAGCGCGGGGTGGCGCCGGCATCGTCATCCCCTACGGCACCGTCAGCATCCACCCGGCGGCGTCGGTAGACCATTGGAGCGGCGTCAACAGCTTCGACGACAGCATCATCCCGTACTTCCAACGGACGTCCGCGGCGATCCACCGGCACGGGGCGATCACGTTCGTCCAGATCAGCCATCTGGGACGCAGGGCGCTGAGCTCGATCCACTACCGGCCGCTCATGGCGCCGTCTGACGTGCCGGAGGGGATGCACCGCGAGATCCCCCACACCATGAGCCAGCGCGACATCGACGAGGTCGTCGAGGCGTACGCCCGCGGCGCCTGGCGCGTGAAAGCGGGCGGCTTCGACGGCGTCGAGCTCTCGGCGGCGCACGGCCACCTGATCGACCAGTTCTGGGCGCCTCGCTCCAACCAGCGGACCGATGCCTACGGCGGCTCGCTGGAGAACCGGATGCGGTTCGGCCTCCAGGTGCTCGACGCCGTGCGGGACGCCGTTGGACCGGAGCTCGTCGTCGGCCTGCGGATGAGCGGCGACGAGCTTGTCGACAACGGGCTGACCCACGCCGAGCTGCGCGAGATCGCCGCCAGGATGGACCGGACCGGCAAGCTCGACTACATCAACGTGATCGGCTCGACCGGCGAAACGCTCCACTCGACCGGCCTCTGCATTCCGTCGATGGCCTTCCCGCTGGGGCTCTACGTCCCGCTGGCGGCCTCCATCCGCGAGGTCGTCTCGATTCCGGTCGTCGCCGTCGGCCGGATCGTCGACCCGGTCCAGGCCGAGCAGATTCTGGCCGCCGGCGCCGCCGACCTGGTGGCGATGACCCGCGCCCTGATCGCCGACCCGCACATGCCAAACAAGGCGAAGAGCGGGCGGCTGGACGACATCCGCCAGTGCATGGGCGCCAACGAGGGCTGCATCGGCCGGATGTACCGCGGCCTGCCGATCACCTGTGTCCAGAACCCCGTGATCGGCAAGGAGGCCGAGCTGGCGGATCTGGTGCCGGCGGCGGTGTCCAGGCGGGTGATCGTCGTCGGCGGCGGCCCGGCCGGCATGGAAGCGGCCCGAGCTGCGGCGGAGCGCGGCCACCGGGTCACGCTCTTCGAGCGCGAGGCCGTCCTGGGCGGCCAGATCCTGGCGGCCAGCAGGGCGCCGATGCGGGCCGACTACGAGGGCTCGGTGCGCTGGCTGCGAAACCAGGTGAAGAAGCTCGGCGTCGACGTCCGCACCGGCGTCGAGGCGACGGCCGAGACCGTCCTGGCCGAGCGACCGGACGCCGTGGTCGTCGCGACCGGCTCGACGCCGCGCCGGCCGCCGGTGCCCGGCGCCGACGGTCCGAACGCCGTGAGCTGCAACGACGTTCTGCTGGGGCTCGCGCAGACCGGCGAGCGGGTCGTCATTCTGGACGACGACGGGCACCTGCGGGGGCCGAGCACGGCCGAGTTTCTGGCGGACCTGGGCACGCAGGTGGAGATCATCAGCCGGCTGTACATGGTCGGCCACGACGTCGACGACACCCAGAAGCCCCACCTCTACGAGCGGCTGCTGATGAAGGGCGTGGTGATGACGCCCCACACGCTGCCGAAGGAGATCCGCCCCGACGGCGTGCTGACGGCCAACGTCTACTCTCACCAGGAGCGATTCATCCCGGCCGACACCATCGTGACCGCCTGGGGCGGCCGCGCCGAGGATCGCCTGTACCACGCGCTGAGCGGCCGGGTGCCCGAGCTCTATCTGGTCGGCGACGCCATGGCGCCGCGCGGTATGCACGAGGCCATCCTCGAAGGAACCCGGGCTGCGCGGGCGATCTAGCGCGGTGCCGAGAGACAACGAACCGCCAAGACGCCAAGACCGCCAACGGAGACGCCAAGAATGGAGTTTGTTCGCTTGGTCAATCCCTCTGCGAGCCGCTCTAGGTGATGCATTCGGCAAGACCGTTGGAGATTCGCCGGCCTCTCCATCGTCATGCTGAGCCGCAG
>JACQGW010000208.1 GCA_016199325.1 Chloroflexota bacterium | reverse complement strand
TGGCGTCCGAGGCGCCGATCCGGCTCGAAGTGGCGATGACGGTCAAGGACGGCAACGTCCACCTCGACTTCACCGGCACCGACCCGCAGGTCTCCTCGGCGCTGAACGTGCCGACCAACGGCGGCCCACACCCGTTCATGACGCACGCTCTGTTCGCCTACATCTTCGCGCATGACCCGCACATCCCCCGGTCCGGCGCCGTCATTCGGCCGATCACGATGACGCTGCCGAAGGGGACGGTCGTCAATCCGGAGTTCCCCGGCGCCTGCGGCGTCCGCTTCGGGACGACGCTACGGGTAGCTGACGTCGTCCTGGGCGCCCTCGCCCAGGCGGTCGCGAATCGGGTCCCGGCTGCCCCGGGTGGGGCCATCTCGCCGGTGGTCTGCTCGCTGATGAACCCGGGGACCGGGCGGCGGCACGTTACCGTCGTCGAGCCGATGATCGGCGGCGGCGCCGGTCGCTGGTTCATGGATGGGTCGCACGGAGCGGACCCGATGAACGGCTTTCTGCGGAACACGCCCGTCGAGAGCATCGAGGCCGACGTGCCGATCGTGATGCGCCGGTATGACTTGATGGCCGACTCCGGCGGTCCCGGCAAGTATCGGGGCGGGATGGGCACGCGGATGGATTTCCAGGTCTACCACCCCGATGCAGTGGTGACGGCCCGTGGTCAGGAGCGGTTCAAGATGCAGCCGTGGGGAATCGCCGGCGGCTCTTGCGGCACCTCCGGGACGACCCTGATCAACCCGGCTGGACCGAACTCGAAGGTCATCGGCAAGGTCGATCTCCTGCGTCTCGAGCCCGGCGACGTCGTCTCCATTCGGGCGCCATCAGGCGGCGGCCACGGCGACCCGCTGGAGCGCGACCCGGCGGCAGTCGCGACGGACGTGCGGTCGGAGCTGGTCAGCCAGGGGCTGGCTCGTGGCGCTTATGGCGTCGTCCTCTCCGATGGCAAGGTCGACGAGGTGGCGACGGCTGCCCTGCGGACGCGGCTGCGGGCCGAGCGGGGGCCGGTCGGAGCTATCGACTACGGGCCATTCCGGCGGGCGATGGAGGAGCGCTGGCCGCCAGAGATCTCCGGCGAGTGCGCCCGGCTGGTCAACTCCTTGCCGACGGCCGTCCGGGACTATGCCAAGCACCGCATCTTTGACGCGGTCCAGATCGTGGCGCGGACCCGGCGGCCGGAGCTAGCCGACGTACAGGCGGCGTGGACGGACGTCCAGTCCCGACTCGAACGGGCGCTAAGCTAATGTGCCCGACCCCCGCTTGACGTACGGAACGATCAGGCTATAATGCTCCTCGTGTGTCGGGAAGCAAGTAATAGACTATCGACTGCAGAGAACGATAGACTACAAAAGAAGGGGTAGACTCTCAATGGCGTATCGATTGGGCATTGACATCGGCGGGACGTTCACCGACTTCAGCCTGCTGGACCAGGAGACGGGACGGCTGATCGGCTACAAGTCGCCGACGACACCGGCCGACCTGGCGCAGGGAGTTGCGACCGGGCTGCAGGAGATCGCGGCGCGAGACGGGGTGGACCCGGCGGCGATCGAGTACTTCGTCCACGGGACGACGGTCGGGCTGAACACCGTCATTCAGCGGGTCGGGGCGAAGCTGGCGCTGTTCGTCACGGCGGGGTTCCGGGACATCCTGGAGATTCAGCGGCTGCGGCTGGCGGACCCGGTGAACTTCACGTCGTCGCGGCCGGTGCCGCTGATCCCGCGCTGGCGGGTCTATGAGATAGAGGAGCGGCTGCTGACCGACGGCGGGGTCGACACCGAGCTGGACCGGGCGAGCGTCGAGGCGGCGGTGCGGAAGGCGGTGGCGGAGGAGGTGGACGGAGTTGCCGTCTGTCTGATCAACGCCTACCGGAACCCGGTGCACGAGCAGGCGGTCAAGGCGATCGCGGCGGAGATTGCGCCGGACTTGTACGTGTGCTGCTCGCACGAGATCTGGCCGCAGATACGGGAGTACGAGCGGGCGATCGTGACGATCCTGAATGGGTACATCCGGCCGAAGCTGTCGAGGTATCTGGACAGCCTGGTGGACCGGCTGCGGGAGAGCGGGCTGAACGTGCAGCCGTACATCACGCGGTCGAACGGCGGGGTGATGACGGCGCGGAGTGCGAAGGACGTGCCGGTGGAGACGCTGCTGTCGGGGCCGGCGTCGGGCGTCATCGGGGGGATCTATGCGGCCGGGCTGTCGGGGTACCGGGACCTGCTGACGCTGGACATGGGTGGGACGAGTGCGGACATCGCGGTGGTCCGGGAGGGGGAAGCGATGTACTCGCGGGACGAGCACGTCGGGGACTTCCCGGTGATCGTGCCGACGGTGGGGGTGTCGTCGATCGGGGCAGGCGGGGGGTCGATCGCCTGGTTTGACCGGTCGGGACTGCTGAAGGTGGGGCCGCGGAGTGCGGGGGCCGACCCCGGGCCGGCCTGCTACGACCGGGGCGGCAAGGAGCCGGCCCTCTCGGACGCCTTCCTGCTGTGCGGGCTGCTGAACCCGGACAACTTCGTCGGCGGGCGGATCAAGCTGAGCGTCGAGCGGGCGCGGGAGGCGATCGAGCCGATTGCGACGCAGTTGGGGCTGAGCGTCGACGAGGCGGCGGAAGCGATCGTCGAAGTATCGACGGCGAACATGTACGCCGAGTTCAGCCAGGTGATGGCGCGGCACGGGCTGGACCCGCGGGACTTCACGCTGGTGGCGTTCGGCGGAGCCGGGCCGATCCAGGCGTGCTTCCTGGCGCAGGAGTTTCACATCCCGCGGGTGCTGGTGCCACTGTCGCCGGGGACGCTCTGTGCGCTGGGTGCCTTGAGTGCGGACGTGAAGAACGACTACGTCAAGACGGTGAACCTGAAGCTGAAGAAGGCGACGGCCGGGGAGCTGAAGGGGTACTTTGCGGAGCTGCGGGGGCGGGCGGAGGCGTGGCTTTCGGAGGAAGGGCCGAGCGTTTCGGAGCGGGCGCTGTACTACTCGGCGGACATGCGGTACGAGCACCAGGCGTACGAGATCGAAGTGGAAGTGGACACGGGGTGGCTGGAAGGGGACGGACTGGAGGAGATCGTGGCGGCGTTCCACCGGAAGCACGAGCAGGTGTATGCGCATGCGGACCCGAAGGGGCCGGTGGAGCTGATCAGCGTGCACGTGAAGGTGGTGGGGACGACGCCGAAGCCGGTGGCGGTGCCCCTGGCGGCGGGGAGCGGGGCGGCGAAGGCGAGTGGGAGCCGGGCGATCCACTACCGGAAGGGGCGGTATGAGGCGGCGGTCTACCAGCGGAAGGATCTCCTGGCCGGGCAGAGGCTGGCTGGGCCGGCGATTGTGGAGCAGGAAGACACGACGACGCTGATCCCGGCGGGGCTGAGCGGCGTGGTGGACGGGTACGGGAACATCGCCATTGCGGTGACGGAAGCAGGCGCCGAGAGCGTGAAGGCAACGGTGGCGGCGGGCGCAGGAAGTTGACATGGCCGTCGACAAGATCACACTCGAGATCCTCCGCAACTACTTCCGAGCAGTTGTCGAGGACATGGCGCGGGTGGTGGAGCGGACGTCCTTCACGACGTTCGTGAAGGAGACGGCCGACTTCTCCACCGGCCTGGTCGCAGCCACCGGCGAATACGTCGCCTATCCGTGGGGGCTTGGCGCCACCGTCTTCCTCGGCATCAACCAGCGGAAGGCGATCGCGGCGATCCCGAACTGGGAAGAGGGGGACATCGGGGTCCTGAACGACCCGTACACGTCGGGTGCGCTGTCCACCCACCTGCCGGACATCCAC
>JACQGW010000205.1 GCA_016199325.1 Chloroflexota bacterium | reverse complement strand
GCGATGCCGACGGCCTGGGCGGCGATGCCGATCCGACCGCCGGCGAGGAACTGGAGCGCCAGCTTGAAGCCCTCGCCCTCGTCGCCGAGCCGATTGGCCGCCGGCACCCGGCAGCCGTCGAGGATGAGCTCGACCGTCGAGGAGGCCCGCAGGCCGAGCTTGTCCTCCTTCCGGCCGATCCGCAGGCCGGGCGCGCCCTGCTCGACGAGGAACGCCGTGATCCCCCGCGAGCCGAGCGCGCGGTCGACGGTGGCAAAGAGGAGAATGACGCCGGCGACGTCGCCGCTGGTGATGAAGACCTTGGTTCCGTCCAGGACGTAGTCGTCGCCGTCCCGCCGGGCGGCCGTCGCCAGCGAAGCCGCGTCCGAGCCGGCGTTCGGCTCCGTCAGGGCGAAGGCGCCGATCAGCTCGCCGCCGGCGAGTGGTCCAAGGTAGCGCGCCTGCTGGTCCGGCGTGCCGAAGCGGGCGATGGGATAGGAGACCAGCGAGTTGTGGACGGACATGATGACGGCGGTCGAGGCGCAGCCGCGGGCGACCTCCTCGACGGCGAGGGCGTATTCGAGGAGGCTGGCGCCGACGCCGCCCTGCTCGGGCGGCACGAGCATGCCGAGCAGGCCGATCTCGGCCATCTGACGGAGGTTCTCCCACGGAAAGGCACCGCTCCGGTCCAGCGCCGCGGCGCGCGGCGCAATCGTCCGGTCGACGAACTCGCGGACGGTTCGCTGGAAGAGCTGTTGGTCGTCCGACAGCAGGAAGTTCATCTTAGGATGCTCAGTGCCGTTGGCGTTCAGTGATCAGCGGTCAGCCCTCAGCGGAGCGACGACTCGAATGTCCGACGCCGGTGTAGTCGCAGGAGGCTGACCGCTGTTGCTCATGGCATAATCCTTGGCGCTCTTGGCGTCTTGGCGGTTCACTTCTCTCGGCCGTCAGTACGCATAGAACCCTTCCCCGGACTTCCGGCCCAGCCGGCCGGCGGCGACCATCTTCACGAGCAGCGGGCACGGCCGGTACTTGTCGTCGCCGAACCCGTCGTGCAGCACTTTCATGATGTTCACCACGACGTCGATGCCGATGAAATCGGCCAGCTCCAGCGGCCCCATCGGATGGTTGGCCCCCAGCCGCATGACCTGATCGATCGCCTCCCGGGTCGCCACGCCCTCCATCAGCGCGTACGCCGCCTCGTTGATCATCGGACCGAGCAGCCGGTTGGAGACGAAACCCGGCGAGTCGCTTACCTCGACGGGCGTCTTGCCAAAGCGCTCGGCAAGGTCATAGACGGCCCGGGCGGTCTCGTCGCTCGTCAACATGCCACGGATGATCTCGACCAGCTTCATGACCGGCACCGGGTTGAAGAAGTGCATCCCGACGACCCGGTCGGGCCGGCGGGTGGCGCTGGCGATCTGGGTGATCGAGATCGACGACGTGTTGGTTGCGAGGATCGTCTCCGGACTGCACAGGGAGTCGAGCATCTGGAACGTCTTCGCCTTGACGGCCGGGTCCTCGAACACCGCCTCGACGACGAGGTGGGCGGGCACGACGTCGTCGAGGCGGGTGGTCATCGTCAGATGGCGGAAGGCGTCCTCCCGCTGCTCGGCCGTCAGGCGGCCGCGCTCGACCGCCCGGCCAAGGGACCGCCGAATCCGCTCGTCGGCCCGGCGGAGCTGCTCTTCGGCGACGTCGACGAGGACGACATCGTAGCCGTGGGTGGCGGCGACCTCGGCGATGCCGGCGCCCATCGCTCCGGCGCCGACGATTCCTATTGACGCGTACGGTGCGCTCACAGCATCACTCCCTCTCGACGCTCACGGCGACGGCCCCGCCACCGCCGTGGCAGAGCACGGCCAGGCCACGCCGCAGGTCGCGCGCCTGGAGCGTGTACAGCAGCGTCACCAGGATGCGGGCGCCGCTGGCGCCGATGGGATGGCCGAGCGCGATGGCGCCGCCGTTCACGTTCACCCGCGACCAGTCCCAGCCGAGCTGCCGGCCGTTGGCAAGCACCTGGGCGGCAAACGCCTCGTTCAGCTCGATCAGGTCGAACTCCTCGACGCGCCGGCCGGTCTTCTCCATCAGGCGTTTGACGGCCAGGACCGGCGCGTCGAACACCCATTTCGGGTCCAGGTTGGCGCTGACGGCGCCGGTGATGCGGGCGATCGGCCGGAGGCCGGCACGCTCGGCCGCCGTGCGGTTGGCCAGGACCAGGGCGGCGGCGCCGTCGCAGAGGCCCGGCGCATTGCCGGGCGTGACGGTGCCGCCCGCCTCGAAGGCCGGGGTCAGCCGGGCCAGCGCCTCCGGCGTCGCCTCCGGCCGAGGAGTCTCGTCCTCCGCGACGGTCTGCTCGCCCTTCTTCAGTGTGACGGTGACCGGCGCGATCTCGGCGCGGAAGCGGCCCTCCCGCTGGGCGGCGACGGCGCGGCGCTGGCTCTCGAGGGCGAAGGCGTCCTGGTCCGCCCGGCTGACGCCGTGCTTCCGGGCCGTCAGCTCGGCGGCGTTCCCCATGTGGTGGTCCTGCCAGGCGCACCACAGGCCGTCGTGGACGGCCGAGTCGACGAGCTCGCCGGTCCCCAGGCGGATGCCCGTCCGGCTGTTGCGAAGGAAGTGGGGAGCCAGGCTCATGTTCTCCATGCCGCCGGCGACGGCGTACCCGACGTCGCCGAGGGCGATCTCCTGGGCCGCCAGCACGACGGCGGCGAGGCCGGAGGCACAGACCTTGTTGACGGTGAGCGCCGAGGCGGACTCGGGAATGCCCGCGTCGATGGCGGCCTGGCGAGCCGGCGCCATGCCGGCGCCGGCCGTCAGGACCTGGCCCATGATGACCGACTGGATCTGGTCCGGCCGGACGCCGGACCGTTCGAGAGCAGCGGCGATGGCGGCGGCGCCCAGGCGGGGAGCCGGCACCGTGGAGAGCGCCCCGAGGAAACGCCCGATGGGCGTCCGGGCAGCGGCGAGCAGGACAACGTCGTCCATAGAATCCTCCGTCGTAGGGGTCGGGGGTCGGGAGGAGTCAGCGGTCGAGAGTCGGCGGTCGGCAGTCCGTCTCCTGACCCTCGACTGCCGATTGCCGACTCTCGACTCCTGGTCCCCTGACCCCTAACCGGATCGTCCAATTATGGCACTTGCCAGCTATTCCTGGCAAATTGAGCGCACGCCGCGCCCATTCGCAACGGCGATGCCGGGTCCATTTCCCACGTCGGGGGGCGTGCAGTATCCCGGCCGGGTGATGCCCACGCCGCCGCCGACGGCAACTCCGGTCGTGACCAATCCCGCACGACAGTAGTTGCTCGACTCGGCGAGGCGGGCGCGCGCTGGTGAACGGGTCGATCGTGTCGAGATCAAACTGATGACGTGGGGCGAGTTGCAGCAGGTGAGCGATGTCTTCGCTAGTATGAACCTAGGTCTCCATCCCAATACGGACGTCTGGGTCATAGCGCAGAGCGGGGTTCTTGGTGACCCGTTGGGCCGACGGCCACCGCAGGCTGGATGGTCGATTTCGGCCGGGGATACCAGGGTTGGTGGCATGCTCGCCGGCTACACAGGAGGGTTTGACGGTACTGCCTGGCCCCCGTATTGGGATCGGCTGCCCGATCGTGGGTGGAACACAGTGCCTGACGATGTGAGAAAGTAGAGTGCGGGAGATCGCGCCGGCAGTTGATGGGCGGTCTTCTCTGCTAAGCGGAGCATCTGCAAGTCACTCGCGGATCCGGACAACTTCCCGCCCGTCATGCTGAGCTGCAGCGAGCATCTCCCCGGCTCACTCTCGGGGCTCGTGGGAGATCGTGGAACTCCCGTCATGCTGAGCCG
>JACQGW010000241.1 GCA_016199325.1 Chloroflexota bacterium | reverse complement strand
TGACGTTCGCCGCGCCGGCGCTGGCGCCGAGACCGGCCGCCAGCGTGAGCGCCGCCGGCAGATTGGGCACGAGGCCGAGTCCAGCCAGCGCCAGCCCGCTGAGGGCCAGCGCGCCGTAGAACCCGGCGCCCCGCGGGAATCCCTTTCCCCACTGGCCGATGGCCAGCGCCCCCGCCACCATCCCGAGCGCGGTCGCGCTCTGCAACGCGCCGAGGACCTCGACCCCACCGCCCAGCTCCAGTCGAACCAGTTGGGGCAGCACGACAAACCTGGCACCATAGGTTAGAGACGGTACCCATCGAGGAACCCCTCGATGCTCCGGAACTTGTCGGCGAGATCGAGGGCGGATGCCCTATCCGCCGGCTGTGCGGTGGCGACGGACACGCAGGGGTACTTCCCGAGCTCTCCGACCACGAGGTCCAGCGCTCGCCTGAGGAATTCGAGAATCCTGTCCTTCGGCCAGGTGACCACCATCCGACCGGAGAGCGTGACCTGCGGAGGAAACCCCGGCAACCGGTATTTCATGCTCGTCCTCAGGGCCTCCACCTTCTCAGCGGTGCCGAAGAAGGTCCCGAAGAGCTGTTTGCCCTCTTGCTGGCTGACCGGATCGTCCTTCTTGCCCATGAAAAGGGCGAAGTTGTCGGATACCCTCTGACCTCGGGCCGAAAAGTGCTGGAGAACCTGGGCGTTATAGGGGGCGATGTACTGGTGGTAGAGGGAAGGGCTGATCAGGGCGGGCACCAGGAAGATATCGATCAGGTTGGTATTGGGCAGCCCGAGCGCGAGCACATGCTCGCCGAGGAACCTGGCGTGCTCGACGCTCTTGCGCATGCCCGCCCGGTACAGGTCGAGGTCGACCTTGGTGTCGACCAGCGTTCGCTCGATCCCTCTGAGGAAGCACACGATCGTGAAGGGTGAGCTGATCAAGCTACTCAAGAAGACGCGGTCGCCGACCTCGTCCCGCATGATCCGGCAAATGTCAAGGTAGCGCTTGAAGTACCCGGTCGGCTCCGCCGGGACCTGCCAGCGATCCAGGTCCGCGAGACTGTTGATGCACCCTTCCACCGATGCCGGCAGGCTGTCCTCGACGAACTGCCACGGGATCCCCACCTCCGGGCCACAGCCGCTGAAGAGGATGTAGGCCACGCCCGGAAGAACACTGCAGAAGCCAAACTCCTCGGCGAACTGCATGGTGGCCCGAGCACTGGCTTCCGGGTCCTCGACGAGCTGCTCGGTCGTCACGCCGTAGTAATGGCGCACGAAGGCATCGTGGCTGCCCACGTGCAGCGGCAACCGATCCGGCTTCTGGCCGTTGAAGGCAGCCGCGTACCGCTCCTTCTTGGTCATGGCGCGAGTCGTCATCCTGACTCCTCTCGTGCTGCGTGACGAGCCGCCCGCGGCTCGTCACGCAGCACCGAGCACTACTTCTTCGTCAGGTAGGTCGTCTCGAAGTAGTTCAGCCGGATCGGCATCGGGACGAATCCTTCGACCCGCTTGTTCATGATGGTCGCGAACCGGTTGTAATAGTTCACGAGGGGCGCCTGCTGGTCCAGAAGTATCTTCTGCATCTCCCAGAGCATCGTCTTCCGCTTCTCCTGGTCCGGCTCGGCCGACTGCTTTGCGTTCAGTTGGTCGAAATCCTTATCACACCAGCCCCATCGCTTCTGGCGAACGTTCTCACAGCCGTAGAAGATCCAGAAGAGCAGCTCGGGATCGGGCAGGCTGTAGGTGCCGTCCATCAGGAAGACCTGCTGTTTGCCTTCGGTCATCAGCCCGAGGAACTTCGCCGTCTCGATCTTCTCGATCGTCGTCTTCAAGCCGACCGCGCTGAAGTCGGCCTGGATCAGCTCGGCCATGCGCGGCCAGAAGCCCGAGGTCATACAGTTCAGCACGATCTCGGGCGCTGTCCCGGCTTCCTTCAGCAGATCCTTCGCCTTCTGCGGGTCGTGCTTGTAGTAGTCCTTGAGCTGCGGCGCGTACGCCCAGAACGGCAGCGGCACGAGACCGGCCCCGATGTCGGCCTCTCCGTAGAAGATGACGTCGACGATGTTCTGCTTGTTGACGGCGTGAGCGATGGCCCGGCGCACGCGGGCGTCCTTCAACGTCGGGTGTTGCTGGTTGACGGACATGTACCCGGTCGACGCCGCCGGCACGACCTGCACCTTCAGGTTCGGGTTCTTTCGGAACGCCGCGAGGTCCTTGAAGTCGACGAAGGGCGTCATGTCGATCTCGCCCGAGACGAGACTGGCCGTCATCGCCTGGTCGTCCGCGATCTGCCGAACGACGATCCGGTCGAGCAGCGGCCGGCCACCCCAGTACTCCTCGTTGGCGAGCATCGACGCTTGATTCCCCTTCTCGCTCTTCTCGAAGACGAACGGGCCGGTGCCAACGGGATGTCGGGCGACGTCCTTGACGCCGTACTTCTTGACCGACGCTGGGCTCACGATGCCGCCGACCGGGTAGGAGAGGGTGGCGACGAACGCCGAGGCCGGGGTACTGCGAACGAACTCGACGGTATACTCGTCCTTCGCCTTCACCGACTTGACATTGGGCAAGAGCGCCGAGCGCTCGACGGCAAGCTCGTCGTAGTAGGGATGGTTCTTGTCGAGGTACCGCATGTAGTTGAACTCGACGGCCTCGGCGTTGAACGGCGTCCCGTCGTGGAACTTGACGCCCTTGCGCAGTTGGAAGGTGTAGACCAGCCCGTCGGGCGAGACCGTGTGGCTCGTCGCCAGCCGTGGGACCAGCGTCTTGAAGTCCCGGGTCGTGTAGAGGGTCTCGTAGAGGTTGTACTTGATCCAATGGAAGCCCCAACCCTCGAAAGCGACGGCGGGCATGAGGTTCTCGCCGATCGACTCGCCGCCGGCAACGAGGGTGCCGCCCTGGTTCGCCGGCTTGCTCACCGCGGCCGGGGCTGCCGTTGCCTGACCGGCCGGGGCTGCAGCCTTCGTGGGCTGTGGCGCTGGGGGAGTGGTCGGCGCCGCCCCCCCGGCGGGCTTCGGCGGCACGGCCGCCGGCTGCGCACAGGCCGCCATGAGGCCGATGCCCACTGCTGCTCCGCCACCGATGGCGAAAAGGCGGCGGGTGAACGATCTTCGTGAGATGGGGGCTTGCTGTGAGATCGGGTCGACCCGATCGCTATCCCCGGAAGTCATGTCACTCCTCCATGAAAGGGTAGATTTCTCTGGCGCTCGGAGGATCCAACCGTGCCTCGTTCTTCACGCTCACCGAGCTGTCGCTTCCCGTAACCCTCCTTGTTCAGCCTACAGTCAGAGGACGGCATCATTAGACCGCAGAGGCTCATGAATGTCAAGCGACGGATAGCGCCGGAGATGGGGAACGGTTGTCGGTCGTGATGGCTCATGAGAAACTGCTAACGAATGGTTTGACAGACCCGGCGTCCGCCGCTATGCTCTTGGACCGATGGCGAAGGTCCACGTGGTCGACCACCCGCTCGTCCAGCACAAGCTGACGCTGCTGCGGCGAGTCCAGACGGAGCCGAAGAAGTTCCGGGAGCTCGTGCGCGAGCTGGCCCTGATGCTGGCCCAGGAAGCGACCCACGACCTGGCCCTCGTCCCGGCCACCGTTCAGACGCCCCTGGGACCGGCGAAGGGGTGGCACCTGGGCGAGAAGATCGGCCTCGTGCCCATCCTCCGCGCCGGGCTCGGCATGGTCGAGGGCATCTGGCAGATGATGCCCGCCGCCGAGGTCTGGCACATCGGCCTCTACCGCGACCACGCCACCCTCCAGCCGGTCGAGTACTACAACAAGCTCCCCGTCTCGCCAACCGTCGACCTCTGCCTCGTCCTCGACCCGATGCTGGCGACCGGCGGCTCGGCCGTGGCCACGATCGATATCCTCAAGCGCTGGGGGGCGCGCCGGATCAAGTTCATCGGGCTCATCGCGGCGCCCGAAGGCGTCCGTCGCCTGACCGAGACCCACCCGGACGTCGACGTCTACCTGGCCGCCGTCGATTCCCACCTCGACGAGCGCGGCTACATCGTCCCCGGCCTGGGCGACGCCGGCGACCGCGAGTTCGGCACCGGCTGAGTACTGGCCCCTAGATTCCACCTAATTCTCCCGATGCCCCGCCCCTGATCGGCTCCGCTGGAACCGAACCTGCCAATGCACGACATTGACAGCACATGAACGAGGTCCCCATCGGTGACAATCCTTGCAGGTGCCCCTGCGCTATCCTCGAGTGCGGTCCAGAGCCGGCCGGACGTGCGGGGCAAGTTCATCTGCGTCGGCGGCGAAGCGCTCTTCGTGCGCGGCGTGACGTACGGGACGTTTCGCCCCGGTGCAGACGGCAGTGAGTACCCCGACCCGGCCATCGTCGAGCACGACTTCGCCGAGATGGCAGCCGCCAACGTCAACGCGGTCCGCACCTACACTGTGCCGCCGCGCTGGCTCCTGGATGCCGCGGAGCGCCACGGTCTCCGGGTCATGGTGGGCCTGCCGTGGGAGCAGCACGTCGCCTTCCTCGACGACCGGCGCATTGCTCGGCGCATCGAGGAGCGCGTGCGCGCCGGCGCGCGCGCCTGCGCCGGCCACCCGGCCCTCCTCTGCTACGCCATCGGCAACGAGATCCCGGCCCCCATCGTACGCTGGCACGGCCATCGCCGGATAGAGCGATTCGTCGAGCGGCTGTACCGGGCGGCGAAGGCGGAGGACCCCGAGGGGCTCGTCACCTATGTGAACTACCCCTCCACCGAGTACCTGGATCTCCCCTTCGTCGACTTCAGTTGCTTCAACGTGTACCTCGAGTCGCAGGCGCGTCTCGAAGCCTATCTGGCCCGGCTCCACAACGTCGCCGGCGACCGGCCGCTGGTCCTGGCCGAGATCGGGCTGGACAGCCGCCGGCACGGCGAGGACGCGCAGGCCCGCGCGCTCGACTGGCAGGTTCGGACGGCCTTCGCGGCCGGCTGTGCCGGCGCCTTCGTCTTCGCGTGGACCGACGAATGGCATCGGGGGGGGTACGACGTCGACGACTGGGACTTCGGCCTGACCCGGCGCGACCGGCAGCCGAAGCCGGCGCGATCGGCCGTGGCGCAGGCGTTTGCCGAAGCGCCCTGGCCGCCGGAGATGCCCTGGCCGCGCATCTCGGTGATCGTCTGCACCTACAATGGCGCCCGCACCATCCGGGACTGCCTGGAGGGCCTCCGGCGGTTGGAGTATCCGAACTCCGAGGTGATCGTCGTCGACGACGGGTCCACGGACGGAACGGCCGCCATTGTGCGCGAGTACGGTTTCCGACTCGTCGGCTTCCCGACGAATCGCGGCCTGAGCAGCGCCCGCAACGCCGGCCTGGCGGCGGCCACCGGCGAGATCGTCGCCTACACCGACGACGACGCCCGCCCGGACCCGCACTGGCTCACGTATCTGGCCACAACCTTCCTGCGGACGGGCCACGCCGGCGTCGGCGGCCCCAACCTGGCGCCCTCCGGCGACGGAGCCATCGCCGACTGTATTGCCAACGCGCCGGGCGGCCCGATTCACGTTCTCCTCTCCGATCAGGAGGCGGAGCACATCCCGGGCTGCAACATGGCATTCCGGAAAACCGCGCTCGACGCGATCGGCGGCTTCGATCCGCAGTTCTGCACCGCCGGCGACGACGTCGACGTCTGCTGGCGGCTCCAGCAGCGCGGCTGGACGCTGGGCTTCAGTCCGGCCGCCTTCGTCTGGCATCACCGGCGCAACTCCGTCCGGGCGTACTGGAAGCAGCAGCAGGGCTACGGCAGGGCCGAGGCGCTACTGGAGCGGAAGTGGCCCGAGAAGTACAACGCCGCCGGCCACCTGACCTGGGCCGGCCGGCTCTACGGCAAGGGGCTAACGCAGATGCTCGGTTGGCATCGGGGGCGCATCTATCAGGGCACCTGGGGCTGCGCGCCGTTTCAGTCGCTGTACCAGCCGGCGCCGGGCCTGCTCCGGTCGCTCCCGCAGATGCCCGAATGGTATCTGGTCGTCGTCGTGCCGGCCGCCCTCGCAGCGCTGGGGGCGCTGTGGACGCCGCTGCTCCTCGCCGCGCCGCTGGCCGTCCTCGCGGCCGGCGCGTCCATCGTCCAGGCGTGTCTGAGCGCGGCCCGGGCCTCATTCCCCGACGCGCCGAGCTCGCGCCTCGCCCGGCTCAATCGGCGCAGCCTGACGGCGTTCCTGCACCTGATCCAACCGCTGGCCCGCCTGATCGGTCGTCTACGCCATGGCCTGACGCCCTGGCGCCGCCGCGGTACGCCGGGTCTCGCTCTCCCCTGGCCGTGGCGGGCTGCCATCTGGTGTGAGCGCTGGCGCGCGCTCGACGAGCGGCTTCGGATCCTCGAAACCGCGACCCGGGCGGCGGGCGCCGTCGTCCTGCGGGGAGGCGACTACGACGGCTGGGACCTGGAGATACGGGGCGGGATGCTGGGCGGCGCCCGGCTGCTCACGGCCGTCGAAGAACACGGGGCCGGCAAGCAGCTCGTCCGGCTCCACACGTGGCCGAGGTGCTCGGCGAACGGACTCATCCCGGTCCTCCTGCTCGCCGCCCTGGCGACCGGAGCAGCCCTCGATCAGGCCGTGGCTCCTGCGGCCATGCTCGGCCTGGTCGCGCTGCTGCTCGCCCTCCGACTGGCCTGGGAGTGCGCCGCCGCAATGGACACCGTTCACCGCGCGCTCAATCAAACGGGCATGGGGAGGACACGATAACCACCGCTGCGTATTCCGACCTTGTGCTCTATCGGCGGCTGCTGCGCCAGGCGCGGCCCTACTGGCTGCACATCGCCGGCGCGTTCCTGCTGAGCCTGCTCTCGACGCCGCTGGCTCTGCTCACGCCGCTGCCGCTGAAGCTCGCGGTCGACGGCGTTCTCGGCTCGCAGCCGATCCAGGGCGTCTTCGCCGTCGTGCTGCCGCCGGGCATCGCGCGCTCCGACACCGCCCTGCTCGCCCTCGCGGCCGGCCTGGCAGTGGCCATCGCCGTGCTGAGCCAGGCCCAGACCCTCGGGAGCTCGCTGCTGCGCACCTACGCCGGCGAATCGCTCGTCCTGGACTTCCGGGCCCGGCTCTTTCGCCACGTCCAGCGCCTCTCGCTCTCCTATCACGACGCCAGGGGCACCGCCGACACCGTCTACCGCATCCAGCACGATGCGCCGGCCATTCAGCACATCGTCGTCGACGGCGTTATCCCCCTCGTCACCGCCGGGTTCACGCTCGCCGCCATGATCGCCGTCACCGTCCAGCTCGACTGGCAACTGGCGCTGGTCGCCCTGGCGGTCTCGCCCGTGCTCTTTCTCATCTCGCGGGCCTACAAACAGCGCCTGCGGAACCACTGGCGCGAGACGAAGAAGCTCGAAAGCTCGGCGCTCTCGGTGGTGCAGGAGGTGCTGGCGGCCGTTCGCGTCGTCAAGGCGTTCGGCCAGGAGGACCGCGAGCAGGAGCGCTTCGTCCGCCGCGCCGGCGAAGGCATTGTTGCGCGCGTTCGCGTCCTCCTGGCCCAGGGCGGCTTCAGCCTGCTGGTCGCCCTGACCACGGCGCTGGGGACGGCCGGGGTCCTCTTCGTCGGCGTGCTCCACGTGAAGGCGGGCACCCTGACGCTGGGCAACCTGCTCTTGATCATGGGGTACGTGGCCCAGCTCTACGCCCCCCTCCAGACCCTGAGCAAGAGCGCGGCGAGCCTCCAGTCGGCGCTGGCCAGCGCCGAGCGCGCCTTCTCCCTGCTCGACGAGGCGCCGGACGTCGTCGAGCGGCGCGATGCCCTGCCGCTCAAGCGCGCGCTCGGCGCCATCGCCTTCCAGCACGTCTCTTTCGCCTACCGCCAGGACCGGCCGGCGCTCCAGGACATCTCCTTCGAGATCGGCCCCGGAGCCCACGTTGGCGTTGTCGGCACGACAGGCGCCGGCAAGACCACACTGGTCAGCCTGTTGACCCGCTTCTACGACCCGATGGCGGGCCGGATCCTGCTCGACGGCGTCGATCTGCGCGCGTACCGGCTGGCCGACCTGCGCAACCAGTTCGCGATCGTCCTTCAGGAGCCGGTGCTCTTCTCGACCAGCATCGCCCAGAACATCGCCTACGCCCGCCCCGGCGCCAGTGCCGACGACGTCATCGCGGCGGCGATCGCGGCGAGCGCCCACGAGTTCATTATGCGTCTGCCCGAGGGCTACGAGACCCTGGTCGGCGACCGTGGGATGCGCCTCTCGGGTGGCGAGCGGCAGCGCATCTCGCTTGCCCGCGCCTTCCTGAAGGACGCGCCCATCCTCATCCTGGACGAGCCGACCAGCTCGGTTGACGTGGGTACGGAGGCCACGATCCTGGAGGCGATGGAGCAGTTGATGCGGGGGCGCACCGCCTTCCTGATCACCCACCGGCTGAGCCTGCTGAAGAGCTGCCACGTGCTTCTGACGTTGGAAAACGGACGGCTTGCAGCGCCCACGTCGGGCGCCCCGGCCGCTCACCGGCGCGCTCCCGCGCTCGACGCGCTCTTTCGGCGAAGGAGGACCGATGCCTGAGGGAGAGACGACGATCGTCCGATCCAACCTCCGGGAACACCCGGCCACCCGGGCCTGGCGAACGCTCGGCCTCACACGGACCGAGCCGGACTGCATCGAAATCCTGAAGGAGGGGAAGTCGGCCGTCTACCGGCTTGGAGCGGTCGGGCCGACAGGCTCAGCGGTGATCGCCAAGCGGTGCCGCCAGGCGGCCGCCGTCCACGAGCGCACCATCTACGAACAGATCCTGCCGCACCTGCCCATCACGGCCCTCGACTTCTACGGATTCCTCGAAGAGCCGGATGGCAGGTACTGCTGGCTGTTTCTGGAAGACGCCGGCGGGGAGCGGTATTCGCCTTTTGACGGGGCGCATCGCGTCCTCGCCGCGCACTGGCTCGGCGCGTTGCACACAGTTGGAGCGCGCGTTGGCGCGGCAGCACGGCTGCCCGATCGGGGGCCGCAGCACTACCTGGAGCACCTGCGATCGGCGCGCGAGACGCTTTGCCAGAACCTGGCTCACCCGGCGCTGAGCGCGGACGATCTCGCGCTGCTGAAGACCATCGTCCGGCGGTCTGACCGCCTGGAGCTCGGCTGGCGCCGACTGGAGCGGTTCTGCGACGAGCTCCCCCGGACTCTGGTTCACGGCGACGCCTACGCCGCGAACTTCCGCGTCCGGACCGGCGGCGTCGAAAGCGCCATCCTCACCTTCGACTGGGAGCTCGCCGGTTGGGGTTCGCCGGTGGCCGATCTCGCCCAATCACCGCCGTCGGCCTACTACTTCGCGGCGAATCCGGACCTGGCGACGTACTGGAGGGTGGTGTGCGACCACTGGCCAGGCGTTGATCGGCAGACCTGGCGGCACCTGGCGCAGGTCGGGACGCTGCTCCGCTGCATCGCAGGCATCAGTTGGGCCGCACCCAAGCTGGTGACGGGTCGGCTGCGGTTCTACCAGGAGGTGATGGACGGTGCCCTTCGAGAGGCAGCGTGGGACGAGTGAGTGACTGGCACTGACTAGCAGGGCGGAGATCGGGATCAGCCGGCGGAAGTAAGGCGGAGGAAGGAAAACAGCCATGAAGGGACCCGAGAAGGCTGACGAGGAGGCCCTGCGAGCGTGTCTGGAACGCGTCGTTCGGGATCGCTTCGGCAGCCAGACGGAGCTCGTGGACATCCGGCGAAAGCGGTCCGACTATGCGTCCTCGTATGGCGCCGACGTCATCACAGGCCGGCTTTCCGGCGGATCCGAGCTCAAGGTCTTCCTGAAGGACTTCAGCTCGTATCACCACCCGGGTGACGAGGCGAAGCAGCGATGCAAGCGAGAGTTGTGGGTGTATCGGGATCTGCTGCCGGCGGCGCATCTGGGTACGGCCGGGTATTACGGATCCGTCTGGGATGCGCCGCGAGGACGGCTGTGGCTGCTGATCGAGCTCGTCGACGGCGTGCCGCTGCGCCAGTGCGATCTCGAGCACTGGGTGGCCGCGGCCGGCTGGCTGGGACGGCTGCACGGCTACTCGGCTCGGCACGCAGAGCGCCTGGCCGCGGCCGATTTCCTGGTCCACCACGATGCCGCCTTCTTCCGGTCCACAGCCGAGCGCGCCGTGCGCGCGGTCTCCTGGTTCTTCGCCGACCTGGCCGACCAGGTGGCCCGGCTCGTCGCTCGGTACGATCCGATCGTCGAGGTGATGGTGGCACAGCCGCCGGGACTGGCGCACGGCTCCTACCGGCCGAAGAACATTCTCGTGGGCACCGATGCAGAACCGCCGAGAATCTGTCCCATTGACTGGGAGCTGGCAGCGCTCGGGTCGCCGCTCTCTGACCTCGCGTTCATCGCGGACGGCTTCGACCCGCCGACGATCGATCGCCTCCTCGGCGCCTACCGAGCGGCGGCCATCGAACAGAATGTGCCCCTGCCCGGCCGAGAGGAGATGGTTCGGGTCGTCCATTGCTTTCGCCTGCACAAGACCATGAAGTCCCTGAGTGAATCATGGGACCGGCGATTTCCGGCGCGCGTGGTAGCCGAACTCGTCGATACAGCCGAAACGATCGTGAGAGCTGTCGAGTAAAGGGAGGATGCGGATGATCACAGGGCTGCACGACGTCCTGGCGAGCAGCGGCCAGGAGGGCCTGGCCGAGCTCCGCGAGGTGGTGTCGGAACTGCTGGGGGGCAACGATGGAACGGGCAGGCTGACCGGCGAGCACCAGTTGGCGAGGTTTGTCTACCGCCTGGGATTCACCGTCGGCGGTCGGGACCGCTCCCTGATCGTCAAGCGGCTGAATCCCGGCATCGCGCAGCGCAACCAGTTGGTGGCGACCCGCTGGCTGCCGGCCATCGACTTGAGCCAGGGCGGCCCGCCCATCGTCGGCGTTGCGGCCGAGCGCAGCGGCCGCTGCGTCTGGCACGTCTACCAGGACCTCGGCGACTGTGCACTGGAGGCCAAGCAGCCGGACCCGAAGCGAGTCGAAGCGGCGGTCGCGCTGATCGCCAGGATCCATACGCGGTTTGTCGGACATGCTCTGCTTCCGGAGTGCCGCCTGTACGGCGACGACTTCGGGATCTCGTTCTATGCGTCCAACGTCCGCGACGCCATCAACAGTCTCCGCGCGCTCCGTCCGCCGGCCGTCGAGCTCTCGGCGGAACACCTTGCCGTCCGGGAACGCGTGCTCGACCGACTGCGCCGGCTCCTTGACGAGCAGCCGGAGCGAGCGCGGGTGCTGGCGGACTGGGGAGGCCCGGAGACGATGCTTCACGGCGACCTCTGGAACACCAACGCGCTGGTCGTTCCCGCCGACGGCGGGCTGCACGCACGGCTCATCGACTGGGACCACGTGGGTGTCGGGCCGGTGAGCTACGACCTCTCGACCTTTCTCTCTCGATTTCCGGCGCGCGAGCGCCGGTGGGTCCTCGACCTGTACTCCCGTGCGGTGGGCCGTGGGGGCTGGATGCCGCCGGCCGCCGCCGTCCTGAACGGCCTGTTTGAGACGGCCGAATACGCGCGATTGGCAAACCGGGTGATCTGGCCGGCGATTGCCGTGCTGGACGGCCACGTCGACTGGGGGTTCGAGCACCTCGCCATGCTCGACCGGTGGTTCGAGATGGTCGAACCGGTGCTCCCCCTTGAGCGGGAGGGATGAGCGATGGCCACCGTCGTCGTCGGGACGCGGAACGTCTCCCGCTTGCCGGAGTTTGCGGGCAATACCTGGGCCCACCTGCAATACGTGCTCGGCTTCCGAAAGCTCGGCCTGGAGACGTTCTGGGTGGACCACCTGCGCGCCATCGACCCGCACAAGCACCACCACAGCCTCGACTACCTCATGGCGAGGTTCGAGCGCACCGCCCGGGATTTTGGCGTCCACGATCGCGCCTGCGTCGTCTATGACAACGGCGAGCGATCCTTCGGCCTGACCGCGAGCCAGCTTGATCGCCTGGCCGGCGAAGCGGATCTCCTGGTCAACATCAACGGCTACCTGCCGCCGGACTCCCCCCTGATGCGGATTCCACGCCGGGTCTACGTCGACCTCGACCCCGGCTTCACCCACATCTGGATCCACCAGACGGACATGGGGATCGATCGCCACAACTTCTTCTTCACCGTGGGCCAGAACGTCGGGCGGCCGGAGTTCGCCATCCCACTCCTGGGCATTCCCTGGGAGCCTATGCTGCCGCCGGTCGTCCTCGACTACTGGCCGCCGTGCGTCGACGAGCGTAGCGAGCGGTTCTCGAGTATCGCCGATTGGCGGAACCGCAAACAGAAGGCCATCTTCGACGGCCAGTACTACGGCGGCAAGCGCGACGAGTTCGTCCGTTTCCTCCGCGTGCCGACCGAGGTCAAGCAGCGGATCGAGATCGCCCTCTGCATCGGCTACGAGGACCACGAAGACCTCGGGCTGCTGGTCGGCCACAACTGGCACGTGCGCGAACCGTACCTCGTCGCCGGGGATCCGCAGAGCTACCGGGAGTTCATCCAGTTCTCCCGTGCCGAGCTCAGCGTTGCCAAGACGGGCTACGTCAGGGCGAACAGCGGCTGGGTCAGCGACCGGACGGCCACGTATCTGGCCTCCGGCAAGCCCGCCCTGGTGCAGTCGACCGGCTTCGAGTGGCGCCTGCCAACCGGCAAGGGGCTGCTGACGTTTCAGACGGTCGCGGAAGCGGTCGCCGGCATCGAGGCAATTGACGGCAACTATCTCCGCCATTGTCACGCCGCCCGGCAACTCGCGGAGGCGTACTTCGACTCCGACCTCGTCCTCGGCAATATGCTCAAACGGGTGGGGCTCTAGAGCGGTGCCGAGAGACATCGAACCGCCAAGACGCCAAGATCGCCTAGCAAGATGCCGAGAATGTTACTCGCTTGCTTGGTGGCGCATCCGTCAAGTCCGTTGGAGATTGGCTGGCCCGTCCACCGTCATGCTGAGGCGTAGCGAAGCATCTCCCGGACGCTGCTGGTCCAGGCCGGGGAGATGCTTCGCTACGCCTCAGCATGACGGACGGGGCGTCCGGATCCGCGTGTAACTTGCCGGATGCACCACCTGGACAGTGCGGGGACCGAACCCTCACGGTCGCGGGTCGGATTCGACGCCACCCTCGGTTGACACATTGCTCTCGGAGTCGCCGTCCAAGCCGTCGGCCAGAGTAGCGTTCCAGGCCGCCCGTTCCTGATGTTCCTCCTGCCAGGCTGCCGGGTTCGCACGGAGCGCCGCATAGGCAGCGTTGGTCTGTTCCAGGATGCGCTGCCGCCGATACGCTTCGACGGCCCTGGCCAGCAGCTCCTGCATCGGTTGGCCGGTCTGACGAGCCAATTCCCAAAGGGCTGCCCGAGTCTCCTCTGTGATCCGCACTGTTGGCATCAATCTCCTCCCTGTCTCAGAATCGTCTACGCGCCCGGGCGCCGCAGGCGTTGTGCCAGCCGGCCGGCGACCGTGGCGAGGCGCGTGGCGATGCTGTCCATCACGCAGTAGGCGGCGCCGATGGCCGACGGCGGGTTGCCGGCCGAGATGCCGGTGTACGGCACGATGGGGTTCCAGCTCCAGGTCCCCACGCTCGTCCCGAAGTACTCCAGGCCCATCGTCGCGACGAAGCTGACGGCGTAGAAGAGGGGGTTCCTGCCCCAGCGAAGGAAGCGCGCCAGCACGAGCCACGTCAGCAGGCCGAGCAGGTCCGGCTGCCAGCCCGGCAGCACGCCGCGGAGGCTCCAGAGTCCGCTGGCGACGAAGACGGCCGTGACGACGGTGCCGGCCCGGTGGACCAGCCAGGGATGGGCGGCGAGCCGTCTGGCCGTCAGGTAGAAGAGCCCGTGGCCGGGCGGCACGTAGCTGGGGATGTTCCCGTACTGGTAATCGTAGGCGCCCCAGAGCAGCGAGCCGATGCACTCACAGATGGTCGCAACGCCGACCATCGTGATCGTCTGTGTCCGCTCGGTCGCTGTCGCTCGCACGAGGGTAACGCCCAGGAAGGCCCACGTCGAGACGCCAATCGCCAGTTGCCAACCGATGCCCTGCCTCTGCGCGTCCACCGCAAGCGCGATGGCCCAGTAGGCCGTGTAAGCGGAGAAGACGCGAAACGTCAGCGGGATCGGACTCGCCTGCACGGCGGGCGAGCGACCGATGGTCTGGTGGCCAAGAGCCGAGGGCTTGGACAACCGCACCTCCTTGAGCGCCTACGGTACGGCTTGCGTCCAGACTCGTCAAGATCCCTGGTTCGGATGATATAATGGCGCCTGGAGGTCCGCCATAATGATCCAGCCACGCCGCCGCCGGTTCACCGTCGCCGACATCTTCGGCTGAACGGTGGGCTACTATCTGGAGAGAAGAGGAACACCTATGGAGATCGCCCCCGGCATCCACCACATCCGTTGCCCGTTCGGCGCTTCAGTCGTCCACGTGACCGCGATCATCCCCGAGCGCGCCGACGATCCGGCCGGCATCACGCTGATCGACAGCGGCGTGGCGCAGGTCCCGGCGGAGACGCTCGCCCCGTACCTGGCGCAGGTCGGTCGGAGCCTTGCCGACGTCCGGCGCGTCCTGCTCACCCACGGCCATATCGACCACGCCGGCGGCAACGGCCCCGTCAAGGCGGCCAGCGGCGCCCAGCTCTGGATCCACCCGGCCGACCGCCGTCAGGCCGAAGATCCCCTCTACCACTATGAAGCGCTGACCGGCCGCTGGCTCCGACTGGCCGGCCTGGACGACTCGGCCGCCGTCCGCGGTCCGGCAGCATATGTCCAGTTGATGGCGGTGGCACCCATCGACGGATCGGTCTCCGACGGGGACGAATTCGACTGCGGGCCGGTCCACCTGCGGGCGGTCCACACGCCCGGCCACACCCCCGGCTCCGTCTGTTACTACTGGCCCGAAGGGCGCCTGCTCGTCGCCGGCGATGCCATCCAGGGGGCCGCCTGGGGGCCCGGCGGCTTCCCGATCGTGCTCGACCTGCCGGCGTACATGGCCTCGATGGACCGGCTGCGGCGCATCGAGATCGACACGCTGCTCACGGCCCATCCCTACCGGACAACGCAGGACGACGGTGTGCCGGTCCGACAGGGCGCTGAAGTGCGGCGCTTCCTGGACGAGAGCGCCGAGGTCGCCGGGATGCTGGCCGCGGCCATCGAAGCCGTCCGCGGATTGCCACCGGCCGAGCTGGTCGCCGCCGTCGTCGAACGCCTGCGGCCGCGGCTAGCCACGCCGCCGGGCGAGATTCCGGCGATGGCCCGGCCGACGGCGCTTGCGGCCGTCTTCCCGGTTGAACAGCGGGCGACGTAACGCGGTCTCGAGAGAGGTCGAACCGCCAGGACGCCAAGATCGCCAAGAGAGACGCCAAGAAGGTCATGGTCTTGCTCAGCGAACCCTCGCGGAAACTGCTCCAGGCTGGGATCCCGGGATGACCCGGGCGTCTTTGCGGGATCTCCTCACTATCGCGCCGGAGGTTGCCCGCTCGCTGGAGACCGGCAGGCCGGTCGTCGCGCTGGAGTCTGCGGTCATCGCCCACGGCCTGCCGGCGCCCGACAACCTGACTGCCGCACGGCAGATGGCCGCCGCCGTCCGCCGGGCCGGAGCCGTTCCGGCGGTCGTCGCCCTGCTCGACGGGCGGGTGCGGATCGGCCTGGACGATGCCGACCTGGAGCTACTGGCCACCGCCGGACACGTTCGGAAGGTCAGCCGTCGGGACATCCCACTGGCTCTCAGCAGGGGCCAGGCCGGCGCGACGACGGTTGCTGCCACGCTGGCGCTCGCCGCACTGGCCGGCATCACGGTATTCGCAACCGGCGGCATCGGCGGCGTCCATCGCGGTGCCGCTCAGACCCTCGACGTCTCGGCCGATCTGGCCGAACTGGCGCGATCCCACCTGGTCGTCGTCTGCTCCGGGCCCAAGACGCTCCTGGACATCCGCCTGACACGCGAGGTCCTCGAAACCCTCGGTATCCCGATCCTCGGCTACGAAACCGACCGGCTTCCGGCGTTCTACTGCCGTGAGACTGCGGCGGCGGTCGACGAGCGCGTGGCGAGCGCGACCGAGGTCGCCGTCGTCGCGCGGACGAAATGGGCGCTGGGGCTCGACGGCGCCATCCTCGTGGCAGTGCCGGTGCCCGACGGCGCGGCGATCCCCCCGGATGAGCTGGAACGCTGGCTGGAGCAGGCCATCCAGGAGGCCGACGCGGGCGGCCGGCGCGGCTGGGAGGTGACGCCCGCCGTTCTCGCCCGCCTCCACGACCTGAGCGACGGCCGGACGCTCCGGGCAAACCTGGCGCTCCTCGAGCGGAACGCCGCCGTCGCAGGCGCCATCGCCGTCGCTCTGGCCGAGGGGTAGGAACGCATCCGAACCGCAGAGGCGCAGAGGACGCAGAGAAGAGGGTTGGAGGGTTGGGGGTTTGGGGTTTGGGGTTTCTGGTTTCTGGTTTCTGCTTCGGGGGATCGAGGGCTGCAAGATGCTGTTCGCCGCTTGGCCATCCCCGTTGTCAGGCTGAGCCGCAGCGAAGCATCTCCTTTCTGTGCAGCGGTTAATCAGGTGGGTAACGTGAGTCTGGCCGATGTGATCAGGGAGCTGGCGCTGGCGGAAGGGTTCGGCGAGGTCGGCATAACGACCGCCGACCCCTTCCCGCAGATCGAGGCGGTCGTCGTCGAGCGTATCGGTGCCGGCTACCTGGACGGGATGCCCTGGTTCTCGGCGGACCGTGCCCGCCTCGCCGCCCGCCCGCGCGATCTCCTCCCCTGGGCGCGCTCGATCATCTGCCTTGCCAGCTCCTACTACGCCGAGGGCGTCGCCGACGCCACGGCGCCGGGCCGGCCCCACGGCCAGGTCGCCCGGTACGCCTGGGGGCCGGACTACCACGACGTTCTTCGGGCAAAGATGGTCCGGCTCGTCGAGCGCCTCCGCGGCCGCGCCGGCGTGCCCGTCGGCGCCCGGCTCTTCGTCGATACCGGCCGCCTGATCGAGCGGGCGGCGGCGCAACGGTCCGGCATCGGCTGGTTCGGCAAGAGCAGCAACCTCATCACCCGCCGACATGGCAGTTGGGTCTTCCTCGCCGAGATCGTCACCGACCTGGAGCTGCCGCCCGACCGCCCTGCCGCCGGCCATTGCGGGACGTGCGACCGCTGTCTGCCGGCATGTCCTACCGGCGCCATCGTCGGCCCCGGCGTCGTCGACAGCCGGCGCTGCATCGCCTATCTCACCATCGAGCACTGCGGCAGCATCCCGCGCGATCTGCGGCCCTTGCTCGGCAATCGCATCTTTGGCTGCGACGTCTGCCAGGA
>JACQGW010000198.1 GCA_016199325.1 Chloroflexota bacterium | reverse complement strand
CGGGTGCGACTTGCCGGCGAAGATGATCTGGACCGGCCGGCTCGGGTTCTGGACCAGACGGGCCAGCCGCTCCGGGTCGCGGAGCAGCAGGGTCGCCCGCTTGTACGTGGCAAACCGGCGGGCGAAGCCGATGGTCAGGATCTCGGGGTCCAGCGCCTCGTCGGCGGCCTCGACCTCGCTCGGCGGCGCGCCGCGCCGCTGAAGCTGGGAGCGAAGGCGGCGCCGGGCAAAGGCGACCAGCCGCTCTCGGCGGTGCTCGTGCGTGCGCCAGAGCTCCTCGGCCGGGACCCGCTCGATCCGCTGCCAGACCGCCGCGTCGGACGGCTCCTCGTGCCAGCGCGGCCCGAAGTAGCGGGTGTAGAGCTGGTCGATCTCGCGGGAGATCCAGGAGCGGAAGTGAACGCCGTTCGTCACGTGGGTGATCGGGACCTCGTCCATTGGGACGCCGGGCCAGATCCCCGCCCACATCTGCCGGGTCACCTCACCGTGCAGCCGGCTCACGCCGTTGCTGTAGGCGGCCAGGCGCAGGGCGAGGGTCGTCATGCAGAACGGCTCACGGTCGTCGGCCGGATTCCGGCGGCCGAGGGCCAGGAACTCCCGCCAGGGGAGGCCCAGATCGCGGGCGTAGTCGGCGAAGTAGCGATCCATCAGGTCGGGCGGGAAAAAGTCGTGGCCGGCAGGGACGGGGGTATGGCTGGTGAACACCAGGCCGGCGCCGGCAGCCTCGCGCGCCTCGGCAAACGAGAGGCCGTGGCCCTGCCTGAGCCGGCGGATCCGCTCCAGCGCCAGGAAGGCGGAATGGCCCTCGTTCATGTGGCAGACGGCGGGCTCCAGACCCAGCGCCGCCAGGGCGCGGTACCCGCCGATGCCCAGCAGGATCTCCTGTTTGACGCGCATCTCGAGGTCGCCGCCGTAGAGCTGGTCGGTGACGTCCCGATCGGGCGGCTGGTTGACCGGAATGTTCGTGTCGAGCAGGTAGAGAGGGATGCGGCCCACCTGCGCCCGCCAGACCTGGGCGATGAGCGGCCGGCCAGGAAAGGCCACCTCGACGGTGAGCGGTGTACCGTCCGGACGGCGCACCGGCGCCACGGGCAGATTGTGGAAGTCGTTCTCCTCGTACGCCTCCTGCTGCCGGCCGGCCTCGTTGAGATACTGCCGGAAGTAGCCCTGCTGGTAGAGGAGCCCGACGCCGACCAGCGGAAGGCCCAGATCGCTGGCCGACTTCAGGTGGTCGCCGGCGAGGACGCCGAGGCCGCCGGCAAAGATGGAGAAGCACTCGGTCAGCCCAAACTCGGCCGAGAAGTAGGCGAAGGTCGGCGGCGGGTCGCCGCCGTGGGTCCGGCGGAACCAGCTCGATTCGGCGGTCAGGTAGTCGCGAAAACTCTGGTAGACGCCGTCCAGGTGGGCCAGAAACCCCTCGTCGGCGGCAGCGGCCTTGAGCTGCGCCTGATCGACAGCGCCCAGCAGGCGGACCGGGTTGTGGCCGGTCGACTCCCAGAGGTCCCGGTCCAGCCGCCGGAACAGCTCGATGGTGGCGTGGTTCCAGGCCCACCGGAAGTTGTAGGCGAGCTCGCGCAGGGGCTCGAGCCCAGGCGGCAGCGTCGGGATAACGGAGAAGGTCCGAACGGGCTTCATGGTGGCACCTCCAGCACTGATCGACCGGCGTGTGTACGCCATTATACCTGTACACGCCGCGCGAGCGTCATACGTCATACGTCATGCGTCATGCGTGGCAGAGAAGGCGCAAGGAAGAGCCGCAAGGAAGAACCGCAAGGAAAAGATGAACAAGACCGCCGTTTCTCTGCGTTCTCCTCTGCGTTCTCTGCGCCTCTGCGGTTTTGTCAGGCGCTCCCGGCTCTGACCCGGTCTGGCTAGGACAGGATAGCCCCTGTCCGCCTGCTTGATTCATCTCGCCTGGTCGCAGTACACTACTGGCAAGTGCGGGCGCTGCTGACCTTCCTGGGCAGCATGAGCGGAGGAGCACGTGTCGACAGCGCGTTTCGAGACGGTGGTCCAGTCGGACGGGGACGAAGCCGCCTTCCTCGTCGAAGTGCCGGCGGAAGCCGTCGCGGCACTGGGCGCGCGCAAGCGCCCGCCGGTCCTCGCCACGCTGAACGGCTACCAGTACCGCACGACCATCTCAACCTACGGCGGCCGCTTCTATCTCCCGATGCGCAGGGAGATCCGCCAGGCAGCGGGACTCCGACCGGGGGATGCCGTCTCCGTCAACATCGTGCTCGACGAGCTGCCCCGCCTGGTCGAGCTGCTCGACGACTTCCGGCTCGCCCTGGATGCCGAGCCGACGACACGAGCGGCCTTCGAGCGGCTGTCATACACCCATCGCAGGGAGTACGTCGACTGGATCCTCGAGACCAAGCGCGACGAGACCCGGCGCAGGCGCATCGAACGGGCCGTAGCAATGATTGGAGAAGGAAAGAAGAAGCCATAGGATCGGTTCCCAATACAACATCGCGTCGGACCGCCATCCGTCGACGCCATCCGCTCCGATCTCCTGCGCGCATCCCGTGACCGTTACCCATGCCCGCCAGGGCACCGTCGTGGCATGGAAACCTATCGGCGAGGCAGCCATCCGTTCAATCCGCTCCCAGAATCCGTTGACAGCCATCCGCTCCCAGAATCCGTTGACAGCCATCCGTTCCCTCGCCGCTGTTGCCCCAGAAGCGCCCTTGATGCTATCCTCTCTCAGTGCTCTTGCAACCACCGCAGAAACAAACAGCGGTCGGCCCCAGGCAGCACGACGACTCGGCAGCGCCGACACCGGCCACCCCGTCGGACCTGACTGCTGACCGCTGACTGCTGACTGCTGACACGAACCGGGGAGGACCTGTGGCCTATCGGCTTGGCGTGGACGTCGGCGGGACGTTCACCGATCTGGCGCTCTTTGACGAAGCCTCCGGGCGCATCGCCATCGGCAAGGTGCCTTCGACCCCGGAGAACTCCGCCGTCGGCGTCGTCCACGGCGTCGAGCGGCTCCTGCGGCAGGAGGGCGTCGGCCCGACCGACGTCGCCTTCTTCATCCACGGCACGACGGTGGCGACGAATACGCTGCTGACGCTGACCGGCGCGCGTGTTGCCCTCATCACGACGGCCGGCTTTCGGGACGTGCTCCACATCGCCCGGCAGACCCGCCCGAAGCTCTACGATTTCTGGGCGCGCCGGCCCCCGCCGCTGATCCCGCGCGACCTCCGCTTCGAGGTGCCGGAGCGCATCGTGGCCACCGGCGAGGTGCTCCGGCCGCTCGACGAAGCCGCCGTCGCCGGCGTCGTCCGGCAGATCCGTGCCCTCGACGTCGAGGTCGTCGCCGTTTGCCTCCTCCACGCGTACGTCAACGCGGCGCACGAGCGGCGGGTTCGGCAGATCGTCCTGGCGGAGATCCCCGGCGCCTACGTTACACTCTCCTCGGACGTGCTGCCCGAGTTCCGCGAGTACGAGCGGATGAGCACGGTCGTCATCAACGCCTACGTGATGCCGAAGGTCGACCGGTACGTCGACAACCTCGAAGACCGCCTGCGCGCACTCGGCATCCGCTCCGACCTCTACATCATGCAGAGCAACGGCGGCGTCATCACCGCCCGGACCGCCCGGGAGATGAGCGCCCGCACGGTCCTCTCCGGCCCGGCCGGCGGCGCCCTGGCCGCCGTCTTTCTCTCGAAGCTGACGGGCCGCGGCAACCTGGTCACCAACGATATGGGCGGCACTTCTTCGGACATCTGCCTGATCCACCAGGGCCAGCCGCGCTACACGACGGAGTCGGCCATTGGCGGTTACCCCATCAAGTTGCCGATGATCGACATCAACACCATCGGCGCCGGCGGCGGCTCCATCGCCTGGATCGACGCCGGCGGCGCGCTGCGGGTCGGCCCGCAGTCGGCCGGGGCCGACCCCGGCCCGGTCTGCTACGGCAGGGGCGGCACCCAGCCGACGGTGACCGACGCCAATCTGGTCCTCGGCCGGCTCAACCCCGGCTATTTCCTCGGCGGCGAGGTCGGCCTGGACCTCGCGGCGGCACGGACGGCCATCGCCGACCAGGTCGCCCGTCCGCTTGGCCTTTCCGTCGAGGAGGCCGCCGAGGGGATCGTTCGGGTCGTCAACGCCAACATGGTCCGGGGGATTCGGGTCGTGTCGGTCGAGCGCGGCTACGACGTCCGCGAGTTCGCGCTCGTCGCCTTCGGCGGCGCCGGGCCGGTGCATGCCGCCGACCTTGCCGTCGAGCTCGGCCTGCCCGAGGTCATCGTCCCGCTGAATCCCGGGATCACCTCGGCCATCGGGATGCTCGCCGCCGACGTCCGCCACGACTACGTCCGCACGTTCGTCGCCCCGGCCGACGCCGTGGACGCCGCCGCCCTCTCCGCCGCCTTCGCCGACCTGGAGGCGCAGGCGGTCCATCAGCTCCAGCGCGAGGGCACGCCCGACGACCACATCGTGCTCATCCGAACGGCCGACGTCCGCTACCAGCGGCAGGCATATGAGCTGTCGATTCCCGTCGCCGACGGCGTTCTGTCGGCCGCCGAGGTCGAGCGGATCGTCGCGCTGTTCCACCAGGAGCACGACCGCGCCTACGGCTACCATCGGCTCGACCACGGCGTGGAGCTCGTCAACGTCCGGCTGACGGCGCTCGGCCGGCTGCCCCACGTCGCCGTCCAGGAGGCCCCGCACGACGGCCACGGCGCGCTCGACGCCTTCAAGGGGAGCCGCGAGGTCTACTTCGGCGGCCGCTGGGTCCAGACGCCGCTCTACGAGCGCGCCCGCCTGAGCCAGGGCGCTGCTATCGACGGGCCGGCCATCGTCGAGCAGCTCGACTCGACGACGGTCGTCCTGCCCGGCCAGTCGGCGACCGTCGACCCATATGGGAACCTTCTGATTCAAGCGAGGAGCTCGTAGGAACTCGTGGGAATTCGTAGGAACTCATGGGAACTCGTGGGAACTCATGGGAAATCGGGGGAAGCCCTGGGAACTCATGGGAAATCGGGGGGGCGGGCTCCGTTCTCCGTCATGCTGAGCCGCAGCGAAGCATCTCTCCGGCTCGCCCCGGAAACTCAAGGGAACCCCGGGGGGCTCGGGGAAGCTCGGGCGAGTACTGTTGTAACGGTCTGCGCAGGAACTGACCAAACGACGAACCGATGTACCTGGCGTCTCCGAACAGGTTCAATCTCCAAGGTCCAGGTTCGCGGCCGGGGAACGCTCTCTCAACCTTGGACCTTGAACCTTGAACCGCTTCTTGGCGTCTTGGCGGTTCATTTTCTGTCGGGGCCGCTCGGGGGGTAGCCATTGGGTGAGCTGAGGGATCGCGCACGTGATGCCCAACCAGTGCCGGAACGGCCGTCGATGCCGCCGAGCTATGGGATCGACCGGACGGCGACCGGCGGGATGATCCCCTGGGGCGCCGTTGCCGACCGGCTGGCGAGCGCGCGCAACTACTGGATCGGGACGACCTGCCCGGACGGACGGCCGCACGCTGCGCCGGTATGGGCTGTGTGGCTCGACGATGCGCTCTCCTTCGCCACGGACCTCTCCTCTCGGAAGGGCCGCAATCTCGCGGCGCGCCCGGAGGTCGTCGTGCATCTGGAAAGCGGCGACGACGTCGTGATCCTCGAAGGCGCCGTCGAGGCCGTGCGCGAGCCGTCCGAGCTGGCCAGGTTCGCCGATGCCTATGAAGCGAAGTACGCGTTCCGCCCGCACGTGGACGTTCCGGCGCCGGGCGTCTTCCGGCTCCGACCCCGCGTCGCCTACGCCTGGCTGGAGCGCGATTTCCCGGCGACCGCCACCCGCTGGCGCTTCCCCGGCCCGCGACGCTAGAGCGGTGCCGAGAGACAACGAACCGCCAAGACGCCAAGATCGCCAAGAGGGGCGGCCCAGAAACCAGAAACCGGACACCACAGACTATGGACGAGGAACCGAGAACGATGCTGACCCGAGTCGACCCCGTCACGCTCGAAGTGATGCGCAACGCCCTCCAGTCGACGGCGGAGGAGATGGGCGCGACGCTCACCCGCACCGCCCTCTCGCCGAACATCAAGGACCGCCGTGATTGCTCCAGCGCCATCTACTCGCCACGGGGCGAGCTCGTCGCCCAGGCCGAGCACATCCCGCTCCACCTCGGCCTGATGCCGACGGTCGTGAAGACAGTCCTCGAGCGATTCCCCGCCCATCGGCTGGAGCCGGGCGACGCGCTGGTCATCAACGACCCCTACGTTTCCGGCTCGCACCTGCCGGACGTCAGCATCATCGTGCCCGTCTTCGTCGAGGACCGGCTCGTCGCCATCGCCGCCAACCTCGCCCACCACGTCGACATGGGCGGCGTGGCGCCGGGCTCCATGCCCGTCAACGCGAGTGAGATCTTCCAGGAGGGTATCCGAATCCCGCCGGTGAAGATCCGCAAGCGGGGCCGGCTCGACGAGGAGATCTGCACCATTCTGACGGCCAACGTGCGGACGCCGGTCGAAATGCTCGGCGACCTCCAGGCGCAGATCGCCGGCTGCAACGTCGGCGAGCGCCGTATCAAGGAGCTGGCCGCCCGCTACGGCGTCGACGGCCTGCTCGACGCCATGGGCGAGATCCTGAGCTACTCCGAGCGGCGGATGCGCGCGGCGCTGGCCGAGCTGCCGAACGCCGCCGTGACCTTCGAGGACTACCTGGAGGGCGACGGCTACACCACCGACGAGCCGATCCCGATCCGGGTCCGGCTGGAGAAAAACGGCTCGGACCTGCTCGTCGACTTCACCGGCACCTCGCCCCAGATCGGCGGCTCGATGAACTGCACGCGGGCGGTGACGCTCGCCTGCGTCTACTACGCCGTCAAGGCGGTCGCCGACCCGTCGGCGCCGGCTAATGAGGGAACCTTCCGGCCGATCACGACGGTCACGCCACGGGGCTCGCTCGTCAACCCCATCTTCCCGGCGGCCACCTCCAACGCCAACATCAACACGTCGCAGCGCATCGCCGACGTCGTGCTCGGCGCCCTCGGCCAGGTCGTCCCCGAACGGGTTCCGGCGGCCTCGTCGGGAACGATGAACCTCTTCACCCTCGGCGGCGTCGATCCGCGCTCGGGCGAGTACTACTCGTACGTCGAGACGTACGGCGGCGGCCAGGGCGCCCTCTGGAACCAGGACGGCATGGACGGCGTCCACACGAACATGACGAACACGCGCAATACGCCGACGGAGGTCATCGAGATCGCCTACCCGTTGCTCGTCGAGCGGTACGCGCTGCTCCCCGACACCGGCGGACCGGGCCAGCACCGCGGCGGCACCGGTCTGACCCGCGAGATCACCGTCCTCGGCCACACCGCTCGGATCACGCTCGGCACCGAGCGGAAGCGCCTCCGACCGTGGGGCCTCGCTGGCGGCGGCGACGGCGGCCCTTCCCGCTGCTTCGTCGTCTCCGCCGACGGCACGGTCGAGGATCTGCCGTCCAAGGTGACCCGAACCGTGGCGGCCGGCTCGACTGTCGGCCTGCGGTCGGCCGGCGGCGGCGGCTACGGCGATCCGCGCCGGCGAGACCGCCAGGCGGTCGCCCGCGACATCCGCGAGGGACTGGTCTCGGCCGAGGTGGCCCGCGCCGTGTACGGCGAGTAGGCGCCCGCCTGTTGACTTTTCTCGGCAACCCTGGTATCAACGGTCCCAGAAAGGGGCGTTCGTGACCATGCCACCCGCCAAGTACCGCTGTATCAACTGCTCGACCGAGTACGAGATCGACCGAGTGCTCTACCGCTGTGAGCGCTGCCAGGATCTGCTGGACGTCGTCTACGATCTCGGCGACGTCGACCCGGACCGGTGGAAGCAGGTCTGGCACGAGCGGAAGCTGTCGTCGGCGCCGGTGGACGTGAGCGGTGTCTGGCGCTTTCGCGAGCTGCTGCCGTTCCTGGACGATCTGCGCCACGTCGTGACCTACCCGGAGGGCAACACGCCGCTGCTCGACGCGCCGCGGTCGGCGCGCTACGTCGGGCTTTCCCGCCTCCAGATGAAGCACCAGGGCTTCAATCCGACCGGCTCGTTCAAGGACAACGGCATGACGACCGCGGTCAGCCAGGCGCGGGCGCTCGGCAAGCGCGCCGTCGTCTGCGCCAGCACCGGCAACACGTCGGCCTCCATGGCCGCCTATGCCAGCCGCGCCGGCATGCTCGGCATCGTCCTCATCCCGGACGGCCAGATCGCCTTCGGCAAGCTCTCCCAGTCGCTCGACTACGGCGCCCTGACGCTCCAGATCGCCGGCGACTTCGACGTGGCCCAGCAGATGGTGTTGACCCTCTCCCGGGACCTCGGGCTCTACATCCTGAACTCGGTCAACCCGTTCCGCGTCGAGGGGCAGAAGACGATCATGGTCGAGATGCTCCAGCAGCGAAACTGGCAGCCTCCCGACCGCGTCGTCGTTCCCGGGGGCAACCTCGGCAACAGCTCGTCGTTCGGCAAGGCGCTCAAGGAGCTCTACGACCTCGGCTTCATCGACCGGATGCCGAAGGTGACCATCGTCCAGGCCAAGGGCGCCGACCCCCTCTATCGGACGATCACGAGCCACGACCCCAACCGGCTGATCACGGTCCACGCCCGGACGCTCGCCACCGCCATCAAGATCGGCCAGCCGGTCAGTTGGCGCAAGGCGAAGCGGGCGATGGAGTGGACGAACGGCTGGGTGACCGAGGTCGACGAGCAGGCGATCGCCGACGCCAAGGCGATCATCGGCCAGGACGGCATCGGCTGTGAGCCGGCCTCGGCGACGACGGTCGCGGGCATCCGCAACCTGGTCGAGCAGGGCACCGACGAGGCGGTGAGCCCTGACGAGGACGTCGTCGCCGTTCTGACGGGCCACGTCCTGAAGGACCCCGATTACACGGTGCGCTACCACATGGGGGAGCTCTACGAGGACTTCGTGACCGAGACCTCGGTCACGCATCGCTCGAACCACCTGGCCTCGGCCTACGCCAATGCGCCGATTCGGGTGGAGCCCCGCCCCGAGCACATCGCCGACCTCATCCGCTCCTTCGCCCACACGCGCGGGATCGACTTCTAGGAGCGCCTAACGAAACCGCAGAGGCGCAGAGGACGCGGAGACGGGTTTGTTGGTTTGTCGTTTCAGGGTTCTGATTCGAGAAGCGCCGTCCCAACGACAAACTATGAACCAGGAACCCTAAACCTCGTTCTCTGCGTCCTCTGCGTCTCTGCGGTTGGTCTCGTTCGGTGTTATGGCTCCTACGCTCCCGGGGCGTACGTCGCGAGGACGGGCGCGGCGGGGTCGGGCTTCATGTGGTCCGGCAGGAGATCGGCGATGGCGTTCTGGATGAGCGCGGCCACCGCGGCGAGGTCGTCGGTGGAGAGCCGGCGGCCGCGATACGGCCGGAGGTCGATCTCGGCCCCCGACTCGACCGTAATTCTGCCGCGGCGGGGCAGCTTCGCCCCTTTCGGCAAGCACTCCCGGGCGCCGACGATGACGACAGGGAAGACGGCGGCATCGCACTGAACGATCAGCCGGGCCAGCACGGGGTTGATCGGCCCGAGACGCCCGTCCACACTGCGCGTCCCCGCCGGTGCGACGCAGATCCCCCGCCCCTCGGCCAGGATCCGCTTGATCTGGCGAATCGCCGCAATGTCCTGGCCGTGGCGCTCCACCGGCACCGCGCCCCAGAAGCGCAGGACCCGGCTCAGCAGCGGCACGCGCGTCATCTCCGCCTTGATCACCATGCTCGTCGGCGGGTCATACGGGTCTCCGGCCATCAGCGCCGGCACGTCCAGGGCGCTCGTGTGGTTGATGACGGCGATGTAGGCGCGCCCCTGCGGCACCCCGGGATGGTAGCGGACGGCGAAGTCGTGGAAGACCCGCAGATACGCCCAGACGATCACTTTGACGAGCCGCTGCAAGAGCCGCTTCAGACCGGGCTGCGGCCGTGCGCCGCTGGGGATCGTTTTCCAGACGGTCGTGAATCCTGCCGACCGTGCCTCTGTGACGGAGCGAGCGGATCTGTCCACCAGCCTGACTCCCAGCATCTCCACCGAATCCACCGGCAACGGCCCGACACGGCCGTTCAGGGGCATTATATCATTGCACGGCCCACGATAGCGTTGAGCGAGCAGGGGGCAAGCCCTCACCCCGCCCTTCGGGCACCCCTCT
>JACQGW010000197.1 GCA_016199325.1 Chloroflexota bacterium | reverse complement strand
GAGAGGGGAGTACGCCAGACTAGGGGCAAACCCCGTCGCCCCTCTCCCGTCGCACGGGAGAGGGGAGTACGCCAGACTAGGGGCAAACCCCGTCGCCCCTCTCCCGTCGCACGGGAGAGGGGCCGGGGGTGAGGGCCCGCTCCCACCCCCCGTCTCCCCTCTCCCGTGCGACGGGAGAGGGGCCGGGGGTGAGGGCGCCGGCCCGGCCACGGCCGTCATGGCCTTCTCCAGCTTCCCGTCGGCGCGCCCACACGCGCGGGGGACGATCGCGCTCCCTCAGATCCGGCTGCTGGCGCTGCCGATCCCCTGGCCTCGCGCCGTCGATCTCGTCATCGTCGCCGCCGTCGCCTGGGCGATCTTCTACACGCTCGCCTACGTCAGCATCTACTCGAAGCCGCACCCGGCCGTCGTGATGTCCCGCTGGATCGCCGGCAACGTGCCGCCCGGCGCGACGATCGCCCGCGAGCACTGGGAGGAGTCGCTGCCGAACCTCGGCGGCTACCGCGTCGTCGAGCTCCCCATGTATGAGCCCGACGAGGACGCCAACAAGGTCCGGCGGCTCGTCGACGAGATCCAGCGCAATGACTACATCGTCTTCTACAGCAATCGGCTCTACGGCACCATCTCCCGCCTGCCCGAGCGCTACCCGGTCTCGACGGAGTACTATCGGGCGCTCTTTCGGGGCCAGCTCGGCTTCGAGCTGGTGCGTGTCGAGACGGGCTACCCAAACCTGCTGGGCATCTCCCTCGCCGACGACACTTTCGGCCGGCCCGGGCTACCTGTCCCGCCGTTGCTCGCCGGCCACCGGCCGACGCCCATCGTGCTCCAGGGTGGCTACGCTGATGAGAGCTTCACGGTCTACGACCATCCGAAGGTCATGCTCTTTCGCAAGACCCGCCGACTCGGCGAGACCGAGATCCGAGCGATCATCGGCGCGACCGGGTCGGTCCGGGTGGTCCGCCTACCGTCCGGCGAGCAGCCGACGGTTCGGCGGGAGACGGGGCTGCTCCTCTCCGAGGCCGACGCGCGGGCTAATCAGGCGGGCGGCACCTGGTCGGAGATCTTTCAGCGGGAGAGCCTCGCCAATCAGGCGCCGTTGCTCGTCTGGCTCCTCGTGGCCGAGCTGATCGGTCTGGCCGCCTTCCCGCTCACCTGGCTCGCCTGTCGGGCGCTGCCCGATCGCGGTTACCTGCTGGCGAAGGCGCTCGGGCTCCTGCTCGTCGCGCACCTGGCCTGGCTGGCGGCCAGCCTGCACCTGGCGACCTGGACCGGGCCGACGCTGCTCGGCGCGCTCGGGCTCGTCGCCGCCATCTCGGCGGGCGTCGCGGTGCGCTTCCGCGCCGAGATCGTCACGTTCGTCCGGCGGGAGTGGCCGATGCTGGCCCTCGGCGAGGTGATCTTCCTGACGGGCTTCCTGGCGTTCGCGGCGATCCGGATGCTCAACCCGGACCTCTGGCACGCCTGGCGGGGCGGCGAGAAGCCGATGGACTTCGCCTACCTCAACGCGGTCATTCGGACAACCTACTTCCCCGCCTACGATCCGTGGTTTGCCGGCGGCTACCTGAACTACTACTACTTCGGCCAGGTCGTCGTCGCGGCGATGGCGAAGCTCACGGGCGTCGTCCCGGAGGTGAGCTACAATCTGGCGATACCGTTGCTGTTCGCGCTGACGCTCGGCGGCGCCTTCTCGGTGGGCTCGAACCTGGTCCGGATCGTCCGCCGGGAGGCCGTCGTGCCGGCGGCGGTCGCCGGCATCGGCGCCGGTCTGCTCGTCAGCTCGGCCGGGAACCTGGACGGGCTGGTTCAGCTCGCGGACGGCCTCTGGAAGGCCGGGAACCTCAACATCCGCAGCAGCATTCCGGGCCTCTCCGAGTTGGCCAACGCGCTGGCGGGTGCGAATGCCGTGATCTTCCAGGGCAAGGCGCTGCCGGTCTTCGACTACTGGCGCAGCAGCCGGATGATGCCGCCGACGATCTCGATCACGGAGTTCCCGTACTTCACGTTCCTCTTCGCCGATCTCCACGCCCACCTCATCGGCCTGCCGTTCACCGTCCTGGCCATCGGCCTGGCGCTGGCGACGCTCGCCGGGGGTCGGGGGTCGGGAGTCGGGAGTCAGGGGTCGGGGGTCGGG
>JACQGW010000196.1 GCA_016199325.1 Chloroflexota bacterium | reverse complement strand
CTCAGGCCGATGGCGGAGCAGAAGGGGCTGAAGTTCACAACCAGTACCCCCGGGCAGGTCGTTGTGCGTACCGACCGACAGGCGCTGAGACAGATCCTCCTGAACCTCACCGACTATGCCATCGGCCTTGCCGAGGTGGGCAGGGTTGACGTCGAGGTTGCCCGCCGCCAACGGGGTGGGGATCTGGTCACGGAGATCAGCGTGGTAAGTACTGGGAGCAGCACGCAAGAGGAGTACCAGGAGAAGATCTCTGAAGCGTACAGGCAGTTGGACAGTACCGCGCCGCACCCGGCACAAGGCGCTGGCCTCGGCCTGCACTTGAGCCAACGGCTGGCTCAAATGATCGGGGGCGGAATTGGCCTCAAGAGCCGTCCCTACGGCAGAGGCAGCACGTTTACCCTCACCTTGAAGTAACTCCTGGTCGATTGAGGGCTGGTGATAGGCCGGGCGACCCGATCCCCGCCACTCCGAAAATCGTTGGGGGATGCGATCGCCCCCGGCCCGAGAATATCAATCAACCCGGAATGGCCCGAGCCAGGGCGCCCGCGACGCCTGCGCCCAGCCACCAGAGGCTGATCACCGCCAGACCCGGCAGCCTGCCCCAGATGGCGACGACCGCACGTCCCACGGCCAGGTTGGCAACCGGAGCGGCGAGAAGGGCGGCGAGGGCCGTTCCACCCCCCGCCCCCTTGACGAGCAGCGCCATCGCGACCGCCACCTCTCCCCCGCCCGACAGGCTGAACGGCACCAGCAGCAACGCGGCGAGCCAGGGGCCAAGCAGCGCCTCGGGACCGAGCCAGCCGGCGACCAGCGGTCGCGGCGGCACGATGACGACGACCGCGGCGAGCGCCAGCCCTACGAACGTCGGTGTCAGCCGGGCGTCGGCGACTCTGCCTGCCGCTCGCAGGAGCTCGTAGCAACTCGTAGCAACTCGGGCGAGGACGAAAGACCCACCCGCATCCCCGGCCCCTCGCCCGCCGAGCGGGCGAGGGAGCGTTTGGACCACGAAGGCCACGAAACGTCGCGAAAGGGCACGAAACGGGGACCTGCCACCGGCCTCCCGAACGCTCCCTGTTTCGCGGTTTTCGTGCGGCTTCGTGCTCTTTCGTGGTCCAAACGCCCCCCCTCGCCCGCCGAGCGGGCGAGGGGCCGGGGGTGAGGGCGTGCCCACCACCCGGCCGATCACGACCGTCAGCACCACGGCCGCCACCGTTCGCAACACGGCCAGCGGCGCTCCGGCGACCAGCGTGATCGCCGCCAGCGGCAGCGCGCCGGTGCGCCCGATGGTCAGCGCCAGCAGCGCCCTACGGTGCGAGGAGCCAGGTCGTGACTCGACGATCGAGATCGACCCCGGGCGAGCGAGGGCGTCGAGCGAGAGGTCGTCCGTCGCGGTCAGCAACGCGGCCAGCCATGCGGGCAGTCGGGCAGCCACGGCTGGACTGTCGAGAGCAGTCCGGACGAGGGCAGTCAGGAAAGCGCCGAGCAGCCACCAGGGGAGCAGCTCGAGCAGACCCTGGCCCAGACGAACGGCGATGGCGGGCAGATCAATGGGCAGCGGAGGCAAGTGGCGTCCTCTGGGCGATTGTCTGGAAGGATGGACCGGGCCAGCAAGAACTTTTCGGCGTCTCTCTTGGCGACCTTAGCGTCTTGGCGGTTCGCCCTGTCCCGAAGCCGCGCTATCGCTTCGGCAGGATCAGCGCGAGCTGCCGCTCCATGCCCGACTTCGTCGTGGCGCCGGTCTGGATGCTTCGAATCACGCCCTCCGGGTCGACGAAGTAGCTGGTGGGCAGCGCCGTCAGCCGGTAGAGCATGCCGACCTCGCCGCTCTCGTCTACCAGGAACGTCCATGAGAAGGACCGCTCCCGGAGGAACCGCTGGACGATCACCGGGTCTTCCTGGACGTCGATGCCGAGGACGATGAGGCCGTGATCCCGGTGCTCCTGGTAGACTGCTTCGATGTCCGGCATCTCGGCGCGACAGGGCGGACACCAGGTCGCCCAGAAGTTGATGAACACCGGCTTGCCCCGGAAGTCGGAGAGCGTGACGAGCTTTCCATCGGGCGTCTTCAACGAGAAGTCCGGCGCTCGTGCGCCGACTTTCGGGGCACTGCCCGCCCCGGGGGTGGCCGCCGGCAGCTCGGACGCGGCTGCGCTGAGGCCGGGCAACTGGAGAGACGTGCAGCCGCCCGCCAGAATGGCGACAGCCACGACGAGAGCGAGGAGCGGGCCGACGGGTGAACGTCTCACTTGCTGAGCCTCTTCTCTTCCCAGTTCCGCAGACCATTATACGCCGAAGTCCATCAGTCCGCTACGCCGGTGTCGTACGGCGACCTTCTGGCGCATGAATCGGGAAGGAGCGATGGCGTTGTCTGCCCGGTCTCCACGCTGGGCAAGCGGTGTCGCTGCGTGTATACTCAAGCGGGTCTACCCGGTCGCGGGCTCTTGCTGAGACCGATGGGAGATCGACCAGGGAGAGCCGCGCAGATCGCTGGGAGGAGAGGGTGACGCCGCGTCGCGTGAGTCGGGATCGGCGGAGGCGGCAGACCGTCGGCGCACCGCTGATCGGGAAGCTGCTGCTGGTAGTGCTTGCCGTCGTCGCGGTCATGGTCGGAATCGCGCTGGGCTCGACGCTCCAGACCGATTCGAGCTTCTCGGCGCCGGCCACTCTTCAGCCGACGCCGACGGCGGCGTTGGCGGCCGTGGGCAGAACGCCGGTGCCGCCGACCCCGACGACCGCGCCCCGCCAACCAACCAGGCCGGCCGGAACGACGGTCAGGGCCGCCGTGACGCCGAGCCCGACGGCGGTCAGACCGCCGACCGTGACGCCGACGCCGACGCTGGTCATTGCGCCTGAGAAGCCGTCGCCCCTTTTCCTGGCCGTTCTCTCGGTGACCTCGCCGATCACGCGCGGCCAACCGGCGACGCTGACGATCCAGACGATGCCGCGCGCCCAGATCCGGCTGGCGGTGCGCTACGGCGGTGCGGCGGCGAGTCCGAGCGACTTGGGCGAGCGCACCGCGGACCCGTCGGGCCGGCTGACCTGGAGCTGGATCGTGGACGCCGGCGCGCCGGTGGGCCCGGCGCAGGCGACGCTCGTCGCGGCGCTGCGTGGTGTGACGGTGACGACCGAGGCGGCGTTTGTCGCGCGGTGAAAGGGGCAGCTGTGAGTCCGCTGAACTACTTCCCGAAGATCGCCCTGACCGACGCCGACGGCAACCGGTTCGAGTTCGTCTCCGAGCTCGTGACGACCGTCAGGCCGTTTCAGTTCACGCTCTGGGTCTATCGCAACGGCGACCTCTACGCCAGACGGACCTGGCCGAAGGGCGTCCCGCTCCAGGGCCAGGTGCGGAACTTCGCCGAGGGCTTTGTCGCCAACCCGGCCTACCAGGAGCGGTTTCTGGTACGTGATGCGTAACGATGGTCGCATCCCCCGCAGCATTCATCTATCGATTTACGGCCGTTGCGATGGGGCCAGCGTGGGTCTCGGGACAACCCGGAAGGTTGTGCTGCTCTCCTGTCCTTCGACCTCAGCGATGATAACGTAGGTACCCGGATGTTCCAGTTTCATGGTCAGGTCTACGGCGATTTGGGTTCGCTGGTCAGAGCCAGGCGGGATGCCGGGCGGTCGACCCACCTCGATCTGGCCGGCAAGCTGGAAGAGTTTCTCGTGTCTGTCCTCATCGGTGATCTCGATCTTGATATCATACGGCTGGTTGGTTTCGTTCCATGGCACCTTGAATGCGGCGGCAACGGCACAGCGCTGTTCTACTGGAAAGCCGGCATTCACGGTGAGAACGTCCCACCCACCGCCGAGGAGGTAGAGCTTGCCACCAACCACCTGGGCAGCATCGGCGAGAATAAGCCACTCGACTTGCATGTGATTCTCCTACCTGTGCGAGTTACGCGAATACTATAACACAACTACAAATGCACTACGAATTGTAGTATCATCAAGGACAACGGCTTGGCTAGACCGACCATCGCGGCGTTCGTGTTTGATGACGTGAATGAAGAGAAGTTCGCTCGACATGGGCTGACGGCCGTGCAGGTCAGCCAGGTTCTGGAAAACGAGCATGTAGTCGTTCGGAATAGGAGGGGGCGACGCGCCCTCTTGCTCCTGATTGGATTCGACCATGGTGGTACCTGTATTGCCATGCCAATCGAGGCGACCCACGATCCCGTGGTCTGGCGACCCGTCACAGCCTGGCGCTGTAAGGCGTACGAACGAGGCAAGCTCGACTGATGAGAGGAGCAACGATGAGCACCCAAACAGATCTGGAGGACGCCGGGCAGTGGGATTTCGAGCACGCGGAGAGGCGCCCGGGCGTAAAGGGCGCGCGTGCCGTGGTGTCGGTGGCGTTTAGCCGTGAGGATTTCCAGCGCGTTGTCGAGAGCGCGAGCCAGCTTGGCCTCCGGACGTCTGAGTTCATTCGAGAAGCAGCTCTCGAAAGAGCATACCACCAACGAGGGTTGGCCAGGCTCTCGTCGTATAGTCGCAAGCTTGGCCTGTCGATATTCACCGACAAACCTCTTCCGACTACTCGCGTATCGGGGGCGATGCCCCACCAGCGGTTGCTGCCAGAACCAACAACCACGTCCGGATAGCCGATCGATTCAACGTTCGGCGATCGCGGGGATCCTCGGACTGTTGGCGGACATAGGGGGAGTAGAATGAGCGGATTGGCATAGATGGGCCCAGAACTGGTCGCACCCTCATGACAGATTGAGTTAACCGCCATTCGGTGCTATAGTGGCGGCACAATTCGGATACGTCGTGATCAGGCCTTCTTTGTCGGGTTACGAGTTCGCGGTGCACTCCTGGAAAGAACGTGAAGGTTGCGGGCGTTCCCGTGAGATCGACGGTGCGACGGCGACGGGTCATTGTTCGGCGGCTCTTCCACCTGATCGGCGCCATCGGCGGTCTGGCCGGCGTCGTCCTGGCTGCCTGTCAAGGTGGAGGCCCGACCGCGCCGCCCATCAAGATCGGGCTGATTGCGCCGCTCTCCGGCGATCTGGCCCCTTCCGGGGAGGCGATCCAGCGGGGCATGCTGCTCGCCATCGACGAGATCAACCGCGACGGCGGCGCGCTGGGCCGGCCGCTGGATCTGGTCGTCCGGGACGTCCAGAACAACCCGGCGGCCGGTGTGGTGGCCCTACAGGAGCTGGCCCAGCAGGAGATCGCCGCCGTCTTCGGCGGGATCTTCAGCCCGGTGATGCTGGCGCAGCTCGACGCCATCCACGAGCTGCGCATCCCGCTGATCAACCCGTGGGGATCGGTCACGGCCATCACCCGTAATGGGCGCAATCCCAACTACGCCTTCCGTGTCTCGGTGAGCGATGAGCATGCCGACGAGTTCCTGGTGCGCTATGTGCTCCAGGTCGTCGGCGCCCGCCGCCCGGCCATCATCGCCGACACCACCGCCTGGGGCGAGTCGAACGTCGCCGGCCTGACCGACTGGCTGACCAGGCTGGGCACTGCGCCGGCAGGGGTCGAGCGGTTCGATCAGGGCGACACCAACATGAGCCGTCGGCTGGGCCGGCTGCAAGCCGCCGGCGCCGATGTGCTGCTGATGGTCGCCAACGCCCCCGAAGGAGCGGCCATCGTCCGCGGTCTCGCCACCCTTGGCTGGCGGCCGGCGGTCGTGAGCCACTGGGGCATCAGCGGCGGGCGGTTCCCTGAGATCGCCGGCGTCGAGAACGCCGACGGCGTCCTGACCCTCCAGACCTATTCGTTCCTCGGGCGGCAGTCGCCAAAGGGGGAGGCGGTCCTTCGGGCGTACCACGCCCGTTTCGGGACGCGCCGCGCCGAGGACATTCTCGCGCCCGTTGGGGTAGCGCACGGCTACGACGGCGTCCACCTGCTCGCTCGGGCAGTCCGGCAAGCTGGAACCGCCGACGGGCCACGCGTCCGCGACGCGCTGGAGCGCCTGGCGCCCCACGACGGCCTGGTCAAACAGTACGCGCCCGCGTTCACCCCCGAGCATCATGATGCCCTGATCGCCGCCGACTACCTGATGGCGGTCTGGCAGGACGGCCGGTTGGTCCCAGCACCGCGGCCGAGGCTGACGGCGGACTGAGTCATGAGTCATGCGTCATGCGTCATGCGTCATGCGCGGTGGGTGACGGGCAACGGCTGACCGCTGACGTATGACGCATGACGGGACGTATGACGCATGACGACTGCTCCTTGGCAGTAGAGGTTGGGTAGGGTGGAGCCGCTGGGCCTTCGCCGTCGTCTTCGGCCGTTGCGGACGCTCCAGGCGCGGCTCTTCGTCGCGCTGGCGCTCATCGGCATCCTGCCGCTGGCGGTGGTTGGTCTGGGGACGGCCGCCCTCGATCGGCAGGAGCACACCAGGCACGCGGGGTACGAGCTTACTGGACTGGCGCGCGTGTTTGCCGGCCGCCTCGACGTCTATCTCGGCGAAGTGCAGAACGACGTCCGGGCGATCTCCGTGCTGCCCGAAGTCGTCGGCATGGATCCGGCGCGACAGGATCCGCTCCTCAAGGATCTCTTCCACGAGTACCCGACGTTCGCCCGGCTGTCGACCTTCGACCTCGCGGGTCAGCGCCTCGCTTCATCCCATCCCGGCGGGGCGCCTTCGGTCGCCGTGCGGCAGTCCTTTCAGACCGCGGCCGGCCGTGGACAGCAAGCCTGGGAGGTCGCCCCGGCGCTGAGCACCGGACGTTCTGTGCTGGTCATCAACACGCCGATCCGCGATGCCGATCGCCGCGTTGTCGGCGTGGTCGGCGCGGTGGTCGATCTGGAGAGCCTCTCGTTCGCCGTCGCTCGGGTCCCGGTTGGCGGTGGCGGCCGGACGTTCGTTCTCGACGCCGACGGGCGTGTCCTACTCCACCCCGACCCGGCCGCCGTGCAGGATCGGCGTGACTACGCCTGGCTGGGCGTGCCCACCGGTGGCCGTCTGGCCGGCCCCGGGACGATCGTCTACGAATGGGAAGGCGAGCGGCGGATCGCCGGCTACGCGCCGGTGCCGGGTATCGGGTGGACGGTGGTCGTCGAGCAGCCGGAGGCGGAGGTGCTGGCCTCGGTAGAGCGAGCGTGGCGGATTGCGGTCGCCGGCCTGGCGCTCAGCGCACTCCTCTCCCTCGCGGCCGCCATCATCCTCGCGCGGGCGCTTACCCGCCCGCTCCGCGGGCTGGCCGCCGCCGCGCGCGCCCTGGGAGCGGGGGACTCGGCCGCGCCGATGCCGAAGCTCGGCCCCGGCGACGGCGAGGTGGGGGCGCTCGTCGAGGCGTTTTCGGCGATGCGGGAGGCCGTGGCGGCCCGAACGGCTGCCCTCGAGCGGCTCCACGCCGCCAGCAGCGCGCTCCATCACACCGCCGACCTCTCGGCGACGCTGGACGAGCTGGTCACCCACGCCTGCGCGCTGACCGGCGCGGCCTTTGGCACGCTGGTGCTCCGGGAGGCGGACGAGCTCGTGGCGCGCCATAGCGCCGGCCTCAGCGCCGAGCAGGCCGCCGTCGGGCGCGTCCCGGTCGATCAGGGCGTCGTCGGCTTCGCCTACCGCACAGGTGAGATCACCATCGTCAACGATCCGGCCGACCCGCGGCTGGCCCGGACGGCTGCCGACGCCTGGGGCATCCGCACTATGATGGTGGTGCCGCTTGCCGGCCAGGGCCGCACACTTGGCGTGCTCGCCGTCTGCAACAAGCAAGACGGCGCTTTCACACCCGAGGAGTGCCGGCTGCTGGTGACGCTGGCCGGCGAGGTCGCCATTGTGCTGGAGAACGCGGAGCTGACCCGGCTGGCGGCCGAGGCCGATGCCCTGCGCCAGTTGAACCACCAGAAGTCGCTGCTCCTCGCCACCGTCTCCCACGAGCTCCGCACACCGCTCACGCTGGTCCAGGGGTTCAGCGAGCTGCTCTGCACCCGGAGCTACAGCCCGGAGGACGTACGGGCGATGTGCCGCTGGATCAACGAGGGCGCCGTCCGACTCAGCCACGTCGTCGACGACATCCTCGGCTACTCCGAGATCGAGGGCGGCGCGGTCCAACTCCAGGCCGAGGCCGTGCTGCTCGCCGATATCGTCCGCCAATCGACCGACCTGTTCATCGAGAGCGGGCATCCGATCACCATCGACCTGCCGCCCGACCTCCCGGTCGTCCTGGCTGATTCGGGCCGGTGCCGACAGATCCTGACCAACCTCGTCGGCAACGCGATCAAGTTCTCGCCGGGCGGCGCCGAGGTGGCGATCAGCGCCCGGGCCGAGGATGGCTACGTCCGGGTCTCCGTTCGCGACCGGGGCCCCGGCGTGCCGCCGTCCGAGCGTGAGCGCATCTTCGAGCCATTCTATCGGACGGAGAACACGCACGCGGCGGCGGTCCCCGGGACCGGGCTGGGGCTCGCCATCGTCAGGCAGCTCGTTCGGCTGCACGGCGGTGAAGTGGCGGTTCTCGACGCTCCCGGCGGCGGCAGCATCTTCAACTTCACGTTGCCGGTCGTGGAGTGATGCGTCATGCGTCATGCGTCAGGGAGTTGCTGCTACTTGTCCCGTCCTGTGTCGTGCATGGTGGGTGACGCATGACGAGTGACGGATGACGAAGGATGAGGGACGAAGGATGAGGGATGAAGGAGCGCGTCTTCACCGTCGATGAGGCGAACGCCTTGCTGCCGTCGCTGCGCGACCTGTTGGAGCGGATGCGGCGACAGGCTGCCGAGATGCAGAAGGTGAGGAGCGCGTTGAACGCCGTCCGCCCTCGTGCGCGGGCCAACGGCCACGCACCGCGCGCCGAAGAGCTCGCCGGCAGGCTCTATGAGCTGGAGCATGAGCTCCAGGAGGCAGACCAGCGCCTCTCGGACTGGGGCGTGCTGTTGCGGGACCTCGAATCCGGCCTCGTCGATTTCCCGGCCAACCGGCAGGGCCAGTCCATCTTCCTCTGCTGGCGTCTCTCCGAAGATCGGGTCGGCTTCTGGCACGACCGCCAGTCAGGCTTCGACGCCCGCCAACCGCTCACGAGTGATGAGTGATGAGT
>JACQGW010000199.1 GCA_016199325.1 Chloroflexota bacterium | reverse complement strand
CACGGCCACATCTCGACGCTCCACATCTGGTGGGCGCGCCGTCCGCTCGCCGCCTGCCGCGCCTTCATCTACGCATCGCTGGTCGACGATCCCGCGACCGACCGCGAGCGCGAGGATCTCCTCAAAGAGGTGGCGGACCTCGCCAGTTGGGACGCCATCCGCCGGCCCGACCGGGTCGTCCGGCCGCGGGAGCAGGGCGGCAGCGGCCTGACGGGCGCGGAGCTGCTGGCGCGGGCGCGGCGCCGCATCCTGGCCGACAACGGTGGCAAGCCGCCGCGGCTCCTCGATCCCTTCGCCGGCGGCGGCGCGATCCCCCTTGAGGCGCTCCGACTCGGCTGCGAGGTCGAGGCGAGCGACCTCAACCCTGTCGCCGTCCTGATCCTGAAGTGCACGCTGGAGTACCCGCAGACCTACGGGCGGCCGCTGGCCGAGCAGGTCGAGCAGTTGCGGCACGGCGAACGGATACAACCACCGGGGAGCGCAGGCGCCCCTTCCGGGAGCGCAGGCGTCTCGCCTGCCGGAACCCCCGTGCCCCCCAGGCAAGCCATCGCTGGCGTGAATGGCGCCGTCCCAAGCTACATCCGCGCGATGGGCCGACAACGGCAATCCAGCTTTGGCGAGGGCGGCGCCGTCGCCGCCTACGAGCGGAACCCGCTGGCGGCCGACGTCCGCTACTGGGGCAACTGGATGCTGGAGCGGGCCCGCGCCGAGCTGGCGCCGTACTACCCGCCCGACCCCGACGGCTCGATCCCGGTCGCCTACCTCTGGAGCCGGACCGTCCCCTGTCCGAACTGTGGCGCCCAGATGCCACTTATCCGGCAGTACTGGCTCGCCCGCAAGGAGAACAAGAAGGTCGCGCTGAAGCCGGTGGTCGACCGTGAGAACAGGCGCGTCGACTTCGACGTGGTGGAAGGCGAAGACGTCACCGGCGATCCGGCTGAGGCGACCACGTCGCGGGGCGATACGGTTTGCTTGCTATGTCGACAGGTAGTGCAGGCGGAGTACGTGCGGGAATGCGGCAATCACGGCGGTATCGGCGCTGCCTTGACCGCGGCCGCGCTTGAAGCGTCGGGGAGCGGGGGCAAGCGCTATCGCCCGGATACGCAGAGAGATTCGGTCGTCTGCCTGAACGCAGTGCAGAGACTGGTCGAGATCCAAACGCTCCATAGTGATTTGCCGATAGTACCGGACGAACCGATGCCCAGGCATCTGACTGGTGGAGTGATAACGGCATCGGGATACGATACCTTTGGCAAGTTATTCACTCCTCGTCAACTTGTCACGCTAACGTCATTCGTGTCCCTCGTGGTCGCGGCCTATGATGAGATGTTGAACGCGGGTGTAGACAAAGGGTATGCCAAGGCAGTAGCCACGTACTTGGGGCTGGCCGTTGACCGCTTGGCAGATCGCTCTAGCACACTCTGCCGATGGGATCCATCCTCGAAGATGGAAGCTATCACCAACACCTTTGCCAGACAGGCATTACCAATGGTCTGGGATTACGCGGAAGGTGTCCCGTTTTCTGATGCATCCGGAGGATTTACCAGTTGCCTCAGTTGGATTCTCCTGTACCTTGAGTTGGAGAACTTCTCGGTTTGTGCGAAAGCGACCATCAGCCTCCGAGATGCACGGTCTGTAGCGCACAAGCAGCAAGTATTCGTCACGGATCCGCCCTACTACGACGCCATCAACTATGCAGACCTTTCGGACTTCTTCTACGTTTGGCTGAAGCGGTCTCTCGGCTTCTTGTATCCTGCGGAATTGGGCTTGCCGCTCACACCCAAGAAGCCGCAGATCGTAATGAGCCCCTATGCTCAATACGAAACGGGCCAAGCGGGGCGACGTGCCGCTGCCCGTCAGCAGTACGTTGACGGGATGGCCCACGCATTCGACGCCATGGGCAGATCGCTGGAGCCGCATGGCCTGGTCGGTGTCGTGTTTGCCCACACCGACCCGGACGCCTGGGCTACCCTGATTGAAGGGCTTCTGCGCGCAGAGCTGATTCCCGACGCTTCGTGGCCGCTCGACACTGAACTGGAGAACAAGGTGGCAGGGCTTGGGCAGGCTCGCCTGAAGACCTCCGTCTGGATGGCCTGCCGCCCGCGTGAGGAGGATGCCGGCGAGGCGTTCATCGGCGACGTCATGGCCGAGATGCGGCCGGTCGTCGAGGAGCGGCTCCTCTACTTCTGGTCCAAGGGTGTCCGCGGCGCCGACTTCTTCATCAGCGCCATCGGCCCGGCCCTCTCCGTCTTCGGCCGCCACCGCCGCGTCCTCCGGCCCGACGGCTCCGTCGTCACCGTCCGCGACTTCCTCGACCTCGTTCGGAAGGAGTCGACCCGCGTCGCGCTGGAGCAGGTGCTCCGCGGCGCGGACCTCGGCGTCGTCGACCCGGCCACCCGGCAGTACGTCACCTGGGTCTGGAGCTATTCGCGGGCGCCGCTGGAGGCCGGCGAGGCCATCGCCCTCTGTCTGGCGACCGGGGCCGACTACCGCGAGGTCGTCCGGCCGGGCTCCATCGCCGCCGAGGTCCGCGAGGGGAGCAAGAAGCTCGTCAAGCTCCGGACCGTCCGGGAGCGCGGCCGGCAGGACGAGACCTTTGGCGAGGATTCGCCGGCGCGGCCGACACCGCTGATCGACCAGCTCCAGTGGGCGGCGCTGCTCTGGAGCCAGAATCGGCCCGACGATCTGGCGGCGTTCCGGACGGCGCTGGGTGAGACGCGCTGGACGGCGCTGCGGACGCTCGGCCAGGCCGTGGCCGAGTGCCTGCCGGACGGCGACGAGGACCGCCGCCTGATCAACGGCCTGCTGGGCAGCAACGTCATGGGTATCGCGGCGCCCAGGAACGGTCCGCCGCGCCAGACCAGGCCGCCCCAGGTGAAACCGGCGCGGGCCGGCGCGCCGCTGCCGGGCTTCGAGGAGGAGATGAGCAATGGCTGAGAGCAATTACGCCGCGCTCGGCGAGGGCCTCAAGCTCTACACGGATGCCATGCGCCGCCTGCTGAAGGCGCGCCTGGTCGCCGCCTACGGCGGCAAGGGCGATAAGTGGTGGGAGGCCGGCGTCCTGGACCACTTGACGGCGGGCCAGGCGCAGAACGTCCGGGCGAACGTGAAGAGGGATCCGACCAAGGATTGGATGGACCACCTGGACGCGACCCACTTCGCCCGGCTGGTCCCCAGGCATTTCGACAGCCTCCTGCACGGCATCTTCGGCGACTACGATAAGACACGCTCGTGGCTGGCGCAGGTGGCGACGGCCCGGACGGACTGGGCGCACCCGCGCACCGGCGACATGCTGGCAGACGAGGTGGCCCACGCCCTCTACGCAATGGTGCAGGTCCTGGCCGCCGCCAGGCTGCCGGAGGCGGAGGCCGTCGAGCGGATCCGGAAGGACGTGCTCGGCATCGGGCCCGCGGCACCGCCGGCGGCTGGTGCGCCGCCGCCGGCGCCCGCGGCTGCGGCGGCGCACCCGCCGCCGGCCGGCGAGATACCCTACTGGTGGCAGGTCTGCGAGCCGCACGACGCCTTCAAGGACCCGACCGCCATCGACGAGTCGCTCTTCGCCGCGACGCTCGGCGGTGTTCACGCCGGCGCCGCCCGCCCGGAGTACCTGGACCCGGCGATCTTCTTCTCCCACACGTACTTCACCGAGAACCTGCGACTGACGATCCGCGACGTCGCCAGCCGACTTCGGGGCGGGGAAGGGCCGTCCGTTACCGAGCTCCACACGCCGTTCGGAGGCGGCAAGACGCACGCGCTGCTCACGCTCTACCACCTGGTCAAGAGCCCGCAGCGCTCGCTCGCCGTCCCCGGAGTGCGCGAGGCGCTGGGCGACGTGGCGCTGCCGCCCAATTCCAGGGTCCTCGCCTTCGACGGCCAGGAGCTCGGGACCGAGCCGCTGCCGAAGCAGAACGGCGCCCAGGTCTGGACGCTCTGGGGTGAGCTGGCGTTTCAGGCGGATCCCGGGCTCTACGATCGGCTGATTGCGCCCGTCGACAGCCGGCGAGAGGCGCCCGGCAATGCGCTCTACCGCGAGGTCCTGCTGGCGGTTGCGCCCTGTCTGATCTTGATCGACGAGATCGTGAGCTACCTCGTCAAGCTCAAGTTCTCCAGCACCCGGTCCTCGCAGAACCTCTACCGGCAGACGGTGCAGTTCGTCCAGGAGCTGCTCCAGCAGGCCGGGAACATCCCGGGGGTCTCCGTCCTGATCTCACTGCCGAAGAGCCGGACGGAGTTCGGCGGGCTGGACCCGGCGCAGCTCCAGAGCGAGCTGGGCATCGCCGACGAGCTGCGGGCGCGCGCCGACCGCGTCGTCTCGAAGCGGACGCCGGTGGACGACGACGAGATCTACACGCTGATGAGCAAACGCCTCTTCAAGAAGACGGACGCGGGCGTCGGCCGGCAGGTGGCGCTGCTCTACCGCGCGGCGTACGAGCGGACCCGCGCCGTGTACGATCCTGCCGTCTTCTCCCAGGACTACCTGGAGCACCAGCGTGCCGCCTATCCGCTCCACGCCGAGCTGGTCGACGTCCTGTACAAGAAGTGGTCGACGGCGGGCGATTTCCCGCGGACGCGCTCCGTCCTCCAGTTGCTGGCGAGTGTCGTCGCCGACCAGTGGGTGAACCGGCGCGAGGTCTACACCATCCAGTCGGCCCACGTGAACCTCGGGCGCGAGCGCATCCGCACGAAGATCGTCAGCGCGGCCGGCAGCGGCTACGACAGCGTCGTCGCCGCGGACATCGTCGGCGGCGACGCCCACGCCGACGCGCTCGATCAGCGCCGTGGCGGTGAGTACGAGCGCCACCGCGTCGGCCGTGGCATCGCGACGACGCTGCTGATGCACTCGTTTGGCGGCGCGACCCGCGCCGGCGCCCGTCCGTCCGACCTCTTCCTGGGGACCGTGGCGCCCAACGTCGGGCCGGAGTACGTCTCCGAGATCCTCGGCTCACTGGAGCAGTCGCTCTGGTACGTTCACCGGGAGGGCGAGCTGCGGCGTTTCGAGACGCGCGCCAACGTCTACTCGGTCATCGCGCAACGGGCGAAGGATCAGCCGGCGCCGACGGTCGCCGGGCGACTGCAAGGCGCGCTCGGCGAAGCCATCGGGAGCGCCGACGGGTTCCAGTCGATCGCGTGGGCGGCGGCCGAGGGCGCCATCCCCGACCGATCCGAGCCGACGATCGCGGTTCTCGACGCCAGGTACGCCGTTTCCGAGGAGAACGGCGGGGCGCTCGCCGTCCGGCAGCCCATCGACCAGCTCTGGGAAAAGGCGGGCGGCGGCCTCCGCCAGTGGCGGAATGCGCTGGTCCTCGTCGCGCCGGACCGAGAGCTCTGGGCGAAGGCCGAGGAGGCCATGCGCGAAGTCCTGGCGTATGAGTCCGTCATAGCCGACGTCGAGAAGCGGTCGATCCAGGTGAGCGACCTGGAGCTGAAGGAGCTCAAGAGCCGGTTCAAAGACAAGAAGGAGAGCCTCCGCACGAGCGTCACGACGGCCTATCGCTGGGTCTTCTATCCGGACGAGCGTGGCCTCAGCGTCGTCCCGCTGCCGGTGCCGGCGACGCAGGCGGAGCGTATTGCCAGGCGCGCCGTCGATCGGCTGGCAGGCCAGGATTACACCAACCCGAAGGTTATGCGGCAAATCGGAGCGAGCTTCTTCAACGTCAAGCTGTTGCCCCGCCTCTGGAAGGACGAGACGAGCCCCCTGGATCTTGGCGAGACGAGCCGCCGTTTCCCGCAGTGGACGTTTCTCCCCATCCTCCCCAATCGGGAAGCAACGCTGCGGGCGTGCCTGGCGGAAGGGGTCAGAAACGGCCTCTGGACCGTGGCCATCGGCGACAACGCCACCATGACGTACCAGCGCCTCGTCGAGAAGGCGGACGAGCTCGACACGTTGGTAGGGCTGTTTGACGGCTCGGCGTCACTGGTCCGGGGCGAGCTGCTGGAGCTCATCCAGGGCGAGCTGCCGCTTCCGGCGGCGGGCAAGCACGACGCCTCTACCGGCGCGGTCGAGCGGACCGAGACGGCAAAGCCGCCCGTCGGAACCGACAGGTCGCCCGGCACTGCCGGGGGAAAGGCGCCAACCATCCCACATCCGCCCAAGCGGCTGGCCAAGCTCCGGATCCAGCTCGACCGTCTGAAGATCGGCAAGACCAGCAACCTGCAACCCTATCTCTTCAAGGTATTGCAAGAACAGGATGCCGCGGCCGAGCTCGTCGTGACGATAGACGTGCAGAGCGCCGCCGGCATTCCCGAGGACGTGCTTGATCGGCGCATCGTCGAGGGGTTTGAGCAGCTCGGCATCGCTGTCCGGTGGGAGCGAGCGTAGACGGCGGTGATCTGGCCGACGGGCTATCGAACAGGCGGGCTTGACAGGCCATTGCGTTGCCACTACCATGCTCCTCGGCAAGCGAAAATATCGGCCGTTGGGAGGACCACATGGTTGAGATCGCGGATGCCTACCCGGTTGATCTGTCCGTCGACTACCCGGACCGAGACCTGGACCGACTGTCGACGTTCTTCAGGCTGTTCGCGGCGGTCCCGATTCTCATCGTCTTCGGCTTGCTGGCCGGCGGCAGTGCGCGCACGGACGCGGCCGACGGCGCAAGCCTTCAGTACGCAGCCGGCGGGTTTGTCGTTCTGCCGACCGTGCTACTCATCGTCTTCCGGCAGAAGTATCCGAGGTGGTGGTTCGACTGGAATCTGGCCCTGACCGGGTTCGTGTATCGCGTGGGTGCCTATCTGGCGCTGCTGCGCGACGAGTATCCGTCCACGGACGAGGCACAGGCGGTCCACATTGCGCTGCCCTACCCCAATGCGCGGGAAGACATCAATCGGTGGCTCCCACTGATCAAGTGGCTGCTGGCGATCCCGCACTACGTCGTCCTGCTGTTCCTCTCCCTCGCGGGGATCGCGGTCGTGATCGTCGCCTGGTTTGCCATTCTGCTCACGGGTCGCTATCCGCGGTCGTTGTTCGACTTCGTGGTCGGCGTGAGCCGCTGGTCGTTGCGAGTCAGCGCATACGCGTTCCTCCTGGTCACCGATCGCTATCCGCCTTTCCGCCTGGGAGCGTGACTCCGTTCGAATAATTGCAAAACGAACCGCAGAGACACGGAGGACGCAGAGAACGAGGTTTGTGGTTTCTGGTTCATGGTCTGTGGTTGGGACGATGCCTCTCGAACCAGAAACGAACAACCAGAAACCCGTCCCGGCGCCTCTGCGGTATCGTTGGATGTTCTTGTTGACCGCTGCGCAGAAACCTGAATGCCGAGCACGATTCCGTAGCGCGGGGGCTCGTCCCTCGCCGGTACCCGCGCCAAACGAGAGGAAGCGGGGGATGAGCCCGCGCGCTACGGTGAGATCTCAGCGCAGCGGTCAATAGCTGTCGACGAGGGAGACTCGCCCGGCCGTGCTGTCGACCTGGACGGTCTGCCCATCGCGTATGCGTCGCGTCGCGTCGAGGACGTTGACGACGGCGGGCAGGCCGTATTCGCGTGCGACGGTTGCGCCGTGAGAGAGCTGGCCGGCGACCTCGAGGACGAGCCCGCCGACGAGCGGGAAGAGCGGCGTCCAGCCGGGGTCCGTCGATCTCGCTGCAAGGGTATCGCCCGGCTGGAGCCGGTGCCCTTCCCGCGGGTCGGCGATGATGCGCGCCGTCCCGCGCGCCCGGCCGCCGCTCGCCGCGATGCCTTCGAGCGCCGTCCCGGACGTTTCGCCTGAGGCCGGTGCTGTGACCGGCCGGGCATCCGGACCGATCACCTCGGGATGTGTCACGGTGAACCAGTAGCGCCAGGCGAGGCGCCGGGCCGCGACCAGCGCGGTCAGGTCCTTCCCGGCGGCGAGCGGATCGCCTGCCCTGGCGATGGTCTCCACTTCCGAGAGCGTCAGGAAGAAGACGTCCTCCGTCTGCCCCAGCCAGCCACGCCCTGCCCATCGCTCGCCGAGCGTCGCGAAGATGCGGCGCATCGGTTTAGGTCGATAGTTGACATCGGATGGGAGCATGTTGCACCGCGCCGCGACAGCGCTGGAACGATTGGCGCCCGCCTGCTGTTGGAATATTGGCGCAGCCTGCCTCTCTGTGCGTGTTCCGGCACCTGTTCCTTTGTTCTTGTCGTCTCCCTTGGCGGTCTTGGCGTCTTGGCGGTTCGTTGTCGCTCGGCACCGCTCATGTGCGCGCCCCGGAGCGACCGAGCGCGTTGACACCCTCGCGAGCCGTCGGCTATAATTCCTCACGGAGTCCAGGAAGTATCGCTGGTGCTCCGGTTTGTCGTGAGTCCTGCCCGGCGCTGGCCGGCCGGGAATTGGGTTGAGACAAGCACACAAACAGGCCGGGAAGGATCGAGCGTGCCCAAGCGAACGTATCAGCCGAAGCGAATCCCTCGCAAGCGGCTACATGGCTTTCGGGCCCGGATGTTCACTCGCGGGGGGCGGGACGTTCTTCGGGCGCGGCGCCGGCGGGGTCGGCGGCGCCTGTCCGTGTGAGACCTGTCGATGGATCGGGAGCGCCGGCTGAGACGCAGCGCCGACTTCGCCGCTGTGTATCAGCACGGCCGCTCCTGGTCACAGCCGCTGCTCGCCGTGCGCGCTCGTTCAAACGATCTGCCCGACAGCCACGTCGGATTCTCGGTCGGTCGGCGCGTCGGCTCGGCCGTCGTGCGCAATCGAGTGCGCCGGCGGTTGCGGGAGATCGCTCGACAGGTTCGACTCCGGTCCGGTTTTGACGTCGTCGTGATCGCCCGGCCGGCTGCGGCAGAAGCTCGATTCGACGAGCTTGCCGACGCCGTGCGATCCCTCATGCGCCGTGCCCGGCTGCTCGCCGAGCGGGCGGCCGAGGGTCGGGAGGCTTGAGGTGCCCGATGCTGTCAAGGCGGGTCGCCCTTGGAGCTATTCGGCTTTACCAGAATACGATTTCCCGGGTTTCTCCGCCGAGCTGCCGGTTTGAGCCGTCCTGCTCCCATTACAGCTATGAGGCGATAGAGCGCTACGGGGTGCGGCGAGGGGGCTGGCTGGCGGTGAAACGGATCGTCCGCTGCAACCCGTTCAACGCTGGGGGCTACGATCCGGTTCCTTGATCACTGTTTCACGTTTTACAGAGGCGCAGGGCCAGGCGGCCGGCGCCACGGAGGCACAGCGAACCGATGATCGTTCAGCACTTCATGCGCCTGCCGGCGTTGCTCGTCGCCGCGCTCCTCCTTCTTGCCGCCTGCGTGCCGGCGCCGACGACCACTGGCTGGAACTGGGCCGGCTCGACGCCCGCCCGAAGCGGCGTGTACGTCGGCACCTATACCGGCAAGGTGATCGCGATCGACGACGCCGGCAACGTCCGCTGGGAGTTCTCGGCGGCCGGCGAGCAGGACGCGCCCGGCCTCGCGGCCATCTACGGCCGGCCCGCCGCCACGGCCGATGCCGTCTACGCCGGCTCCCACAACGGCAAGGTATACCGACTCGATGCCGCCACCGGCGCGAAGACCTGGGAGCAGTCCATCGGGACGCCGATTGTCGCCACGCCCGCCGTCGGCGCCACCGCCGTCTACGTCAGCGGCAACGACGGCAAGCTGCGCGCCCTCGCCCCTGCTGACGGTCGGAAGCTCTGGGAGCTCGTCACCGCAGGACCCATCTGGGCGACGCCCACTGTCACTGAGGGCGCTCTCTACGTCGCCTCGATGGATCATCACCTGTACGCCGTCGACCCGGACACCGGGCGGGAGCAATGGCGGTTCGAGGCCAAGGCTCCTCTGCTGACTTCACCGGTCCTCGCCGGCGGACTCATCTACGTCGGTGGCGTCGGCCAGATGCTCTACCGGGTGGATGCGGCGACGGGCCGGCAGGTCGGCTCGTTCACCGCTCGGAACTGGTTCTGGGCCGAGCCGCTCATCGTCGGCGGCACCGTCTATGCCGCCTCGCTCGACCACCAGCTCTACGCGCTCGACGTCCGGACGTTCCAGCCCCAACGAGCACCGTTCCTCGCCAGCGGCCCGATCCGCTCCGCGCCCGCTCTCCTGGCACCCGAAGGCATCATCGTCGTCGGCTCCCAGGCGGGCGAGAACGCAGGGAAGGTCTACGGCCTCGATGCCGCATCCGGCGAGAAGCGATGGGAGCAAAACGTCGACTCCCCGGTGCTCGCGCCCATCGCCGTCGCCGACGGCAAGGCGTACGTCACGACCGCCCACGACGTCGTATACGCCTTCGATGCGACGGGCCGGAAGCTCTGGGAAGCTCGCCTGCCGGGGCAGAAGTAACAGAAATCGCGACATCATGAGGATACGCGCTTGATCGACCTCTGGAATCAACTCTTCTTCGACCCCATGCTGAACGGGCTCATCGCCCTCAGCGCGCTCTTTGCCGGCAGCTTCGGCATCACGATTGTCGCCTTCACTGTCATCGTGCGCCTCCTGATGCTTCCGCTCACCCTCAAACAGCTCCATGCCTCCAAGGCCATGTCGACGCTTCAGCCGAAGATCCAGGAGCTCCAAAAGAAGCACGGCAAGGACCGTGAGCGCCTCTCCCAGGAGACCATGGCCCTCTACCGCGAGCACGGCGTCAACCCGCTCGGCTGCGCGGTGCCCACGTTCCTCCAGTTTCCCATCTGGATCGGTCTCTATCAGGCGATCTTCATGGCGCTCTCCGACCGCCCGGAGGGGTTCCTCGAACTGTCGAAGCACCTCTATCCGGGTCTGGACGTCGTCCAGCGGGCGCTCCCGCTCCACAACCACTTTCTCTGGCTCAATCTGGCCGCGCCGGACCAGCTCTATATCCTGCCCGTTCTCGTCGGCGGCAGCATGTGGCTCCAGCAAAAGATGATGACGATGCCCAGTACCGATCCGCAGCAAATGCAGATGAACCAGATGATGCAGGTGATGATGCCGCTGATGTTTGGCTTCTTCACCCTGCAATTCGCCAGCGGCCTGGCGATCTACTGGGTCGCCTCCAATCTGATCAGCATCGCCATCCAATACAAGGTCACGGGCTGGGGCACGCTCAACATCCCCGGCATCATAGGGCCCCGGACCGCTCCCACTCGGGAGCGCGAAGCCCCGGCGCCCGCGCCCCAGCCCCCCACCCGCGAGCAACCGGCAGCCGGTCCTGCCCGGCCGCGAAGTGCCCGGAGGAAGAAGTAGTGATGGAGCACGTCGAGATCAGCGCCCGCACAGTCGAAGACGCTATCGCCCAGGGTCTGGCCAAACTCGGAGCGACGCGCGACCAGGTCGAAGTGGTCGTCCTCGCCGAAGGCCGCACTGGCCTGCTCGGCTTCCGCGCCGAGGACGCCCGTGTTCGGCTCACGCGCCGCCCCCAGGCCGCGGCCCCCATCTCGCCCGCCGAGCCACCCACCGGCGAGGACGAAGCCGAGCCTGTTACCGCCGGCCCGGAAGCGATCACCCTGGCGAGTCAAGTCCTTCAGGAGATCCTCGACCAAATGGAGCTCGACGCCGACGTGGAAGTCGTCGACGGCGAAGCCGGTCCGACGCTCGACCTCGTCGGCGAGGATCTCGGCGCCTTGATCGGACGCCGCGGCGAGACGCTGGCGGCCCTCCAGTTCCTCGTCAACCTGATCGCCACCCGGCGTCTCGGACGCCGGGTCCATCTCACCGTCGACGTCGAGGGCTATCGCCGCCGTCGCGACGCTTCGCTCCGCAGCCTCGCGATCCGAATGGCCGAACGAGTTCGCCAGACCCGTCAGCCCATCACCCTGGAGGCGATGCCGCCGGCCGAGCGCCGGATCATCCATATCACGCTTCAAGACAGTTCGGAGGTCGAGACCCACAGCATCGGCGAGGAGGACCACCGCAAGGTAGTGATCTCGCCGCGCCGAGCGTGAGCGCGCGGCGGTGTCTCCACCGCCCACCCTGCTCTCCATCGGCCACCTGACGCGCGATCTCCGACCGGATGGAAGCGACCGCCCCGGCGGCTCCGTGCTCTACGTCTCGCTGACGGCTCAGCGGCTGGGCCTCGACGTGGCCGTGGTCACGGCCGCCGACGGCCCTTCCTTCGCCCGCCGGGCATTTCACGGGACGGCCGTTCGGGTCCATTGTCGAGCCGACGGCGTGACGACGACGCACCTGCACCAGTACGAAGGCCAGCGCCGCCGGCAGTGGCGACTCGCCACGGCGGGGCCCCTTGGGCCTGCGGACCTGCCGCCAGCCTGGTGCTTGGCACGACTCGTCCATCTGGGGCCGGTCGCCGGCGAGGTCGATCCCTGCCTCGCCGACGCCTTCCCAGACGCCATCGTGGTCGCGACGGTTCAGGGCTGGCTGCGCCGCCGCGGTGAGGGCGGGCTGCTCCAGCCGGCGCCCTGGCCAATTCCCGATCCGGTCTTGCGCCGAGCCGACGCCGTGGTCCTGTCCGACGAAGACCTTGGCCAGCAGACCGAGCGCCTGGCCGAGTCCGTGCGTGCGGCGCGGGCGCTCGTGCTCACGCAGGGGGCCGCCGGTGCGACCCTTTTTGCCGCCGGTCAGACCATTCCCATTCCCGCCTTCCCGGCCAAGGCGCTGGATCCGACCGGCGCCGGCGACGTCTTCGCCGGGGCGCTCCTGGTCCGGCTGGGGGAGGGCGCCGACCTGCCCGCAGCCGCTCGCTTCGCCAGCGCTGCCGCCAGTTGCTCGGTCGAGGGATTCGGACCGGAGGCGCTGCCGACCCGCCGGCAGGTCCTCGATCGCCTCAACCGGGGCACGGAGGAGCACTCTACGCGTGACTGAGCAGGTCGCCGTTGCAAACCAGAAGGGCGGCGTCGGCAAGACGACCACCGCCGTAAACCTGGCCGCCGCTCTCGCCGAGCTCGACCGGCGCGTCCTCCTTGTCGATCTGGACCCCCAGGCCAACGCGACCAGCGCCCTCGGTCAGGCAAAGGGGAAAGGGCGCGGCGTCTATGAGGCCATCCTCGGCGCCATGCCGGCCGCCGACGCTGTCGTGCTTACCGGCCGCCGTGGCCTCGACCTGATCCCGTCCTCGGTTGCACTTGCCGGCGCTGAGGTCGAGCTGGCCGGCGCGCCCGAACGGCTCTGGCTCCTGAAGCGGACGCTCGGCCCAATCGCCACACACTACGACGTCGTCCTGATGGACTGTCCGCCGTCCCTCGGGCTGCTGACGATCAACGCCCTCGTCGCCGCGGCGTCGGTCCTCATTCCGGTCCAGTGCGAGTACCTCGCCCTCGAAGGGCTTGCCCAGCTCGTCGAGACCCTCCGCCGTGTCGTGAACGGACCGAACCCGACGCTCCAGATCCGCGGCCTCGTCCTGACGATGTTCGACCCGCGCTTGAACCTGAGCCAGCAGGTGGCGCTGGAGGTCCAGCGCCACTTCCCGCAGACCTTCCGAACCATCATCCCGCGCAGCGTGCGTCTGGGCGAGGCGCCGAGCCACGGGCAGTCGATCATCGAATACGATCCAGGCTCCAAAGCCGCAGCAGCCTATCGGGCGCTCGCCGCCGAATTCGTCGAGCGGAGCGCAAAGAGGGCAGACCGCTAGTGGCATGCCACGCTGATTCTGATGGATGCGGCTTGCCGATTCATGCGTCATACGTCACGCGTCATTGCGTCAGCTCTGGACGGGAGCTGCCCATCAATATCACTGTGGTATTCCACCAGTGGACCACCACGGCCGTTCTCATGGGCAGCGCCCGCCCAAACCTGACGGAATGACGCATGAAATCGGCAAGCCGCATCCATCAGAATCAATGTGGAAGGCCACCAGCCTACCAATGACGGATGACGGATGACGGATGACGCACGACCCCATACGATGCTGCTGGAGGAGGTCGACCATGAAACCCCGAGGGCTTGGACGCGGTCTCGAATCGCTCATTCCCACCCCAGAAGCGGCGGTCCGCGAGGTGCCGGTCGACCAGTTGCGGCCAAACCCGCGCCAGCCGCGGCAGGTCGACGACCCGGCCGCGCTCGAGGAGCTGGCCGATAGCATCCGCCGCCACGGCGTCCTCCAGCCGATCCTCGTGACGGCGGCCGAAGGGGCCGGCTACACCATCATCGCGGGCGAACGGCGCTGGCGAGCGGCGACACGCGCCGGGCTCGCCGCCGTGCCCGTCGTCGTCAAAGAGGCGACACCCCAGCAACTGCTGGAGCTGGCTCTCGTCGAGAACCTCCAGCGCGCCGATCTCAACCCCCTGGAAGCCGCAGCCGCCTACCAGCAGCTCGTCGAGGAGTTCGGCCTCACCCAGGAGCAAGTCGCCCAGCGTGTTGGGCGCCACCGGGTCAGCGTCGCCAACGCGCTCCGCCTGCTCCGCCTGCCCGACGCGGTAAAGACCAGCCTTGCCGCCGGCGAGATCACCGAGGGCCACGCACGCGCCCTGCTCGGATTGCCCGACCCCGCCGCTCAGGCTGCCCTCGCGACCGTTGTGCGTGAGCGCGATCTGTCGGTTCGCCAGACGGAGGAGCTCGTCCGCCAGTCCCTCGCTCCGCCCCCACCCAAGGAGATCTCGCCACCCGACGAGGCCGCCGACCCAACAACGCGCGCCCTCGAAGAGCAATTCCGGTCTGCGCTCGGAACGAAAGTCGAGCTCAAGCGGGGCCGGCGGGGCGGCAGGTTGATCATCCACTTCTATTCGGAGGAGGATCTGGACGGTCTCTTCCGACTCATCGTGCATGAGGCATAGCCTCGATGACAGTTCGTTCATCTGACTCAGCCGAGTCTTGACCCGCGCCCCCACTCCCGCTACAATGCGCCTGCCGCTTCGCTCTCCTGTCCAACGCGGACCGGGGGGCACCAGCGCCGAAGGAGGCACCGCAATGCGGACGCGTCTGCACGACCGACCCCGTTCCTGACTCATGCGCCCTGACCTATTCGCCGCGATGCTCGCCGTCGGCTGGATCACCGGTTTCATCGGCGTTGGCGGCGCTGCCTCCGTCCTCGCCGTGCTCACCGCCGTTTTCCACGTGCCGGTTCATCTGGCCATCGGCACCTCGCTTGCGGCAATGGCCGTCACGACGGTCTCCGGCAGCATCGGCCACGTCCGTGAGGGCAACGTCGACCCGGCGGTTGGGACCGGCGCCGCCCTGGCCGGCATGGCCGGCAGCTACCTGGGCGCCGGCCTCGCCACGGGGACTAACGGCCTCACCCTCAAGGTTCTTACCGGCATCGCAACCTGGCTTGCGGCAGCCCTGATCTTCTACCGCACTCGCGCGCGCCCGGCCTTGCAGTCCGCCGGTCCGATACCCGTTCCACTCACCCGCGTCCGCCGGTCGGCCATCGGCGCAGCTATCGGCCTGCCCGTCGGGGGGTTGGCCGGATTCCTCGGCTTCGGCGCAGCCGCCTTTTTCCAATTGGGAATCCTTGTCACCCTGCGTGTCCCGCTGCGCATCGCCGTCGGCACGACGATCATGATCCTTGCTTTTGTCGCGCTCTCCGGCGCCTCCCGTTTCCTCCAGGATGGCCTGGTCGATTGGCAGCTTTTCCTGAACATCGTTCTCGGCACGGCCGTCGGCGCCTACGCCGGCAGCAGATGCACGCGCCGCGCTCCGCCTGACGTCCTGCGCATCGCGGTAGTCGGCTGGCCCCTCTTCACCGGGGCCCTGCTGATCTTCTCCTGACATGTGCAAGCCGCTCCGAAAGGTTTCTGGTTTGTGGTCTCCAGTTTCCGGTTTGGAAGGAGACAACCAGAAACCAGAAATCACAAACCACACACCGCCAAACCCAGGCTTCCGGCGCCTTGCTGGTTCACCGTTTCGCCGAGTCGCTCTCGCACTCGGACTGGTGGTTCTGCTCGTGCTGGGGGCGCAGGCAGACGTTCAGCGAGACAGGTCAACCGCACAGCCGGCGAGCGCCGCCGCGGCGACCTGGAAACCGCGCGTCTGGCTGCCGTCGATCGCCGTTTCGCGTCAGGCGCCCACGCCGACCCCCACACCCCTGCCCACGGCGACTCCGGTCGACGGCATCGCCAGGAACAGTACCAGCGCCATCCTCACGCGCTTGAACAGCTATCGTGCAGCGGCCGGCCTGCCGCCTGTCGCCGAGACTCCGTCGCTGGCCGATGGCGCGCTGAAGCACGCTGGCTACATGATCCTCAACTGGGGCCAGTTCGGCCATTTCGAGAATCCCACCCTGCCCGGCTACACGCCGGAAGGCGATCGGGCGGCACGCAACAGCAATCTCGCCTGGGGGTACGCCGAGCCGGCCGACGCCGTCGACGGCTGGATGGCCGCCATCTATCATCGGATCTGGCTGACCAACCCCCGGCTTCAGGAGGTCGGCGTCGGCTGGGTCCGGGAAGTCTCTCGCACGGCGGCCGTCCTGAACGTTGTGGACGGCTGGACCGACCGCCCCGGCTTTCCCTATCCCGTGCCCTATCCACCCGACGGCATGGCAGAAGTGCCCACGCGGTTCGACGGGAACGAGATCCCTGATCCGATCGCGACGTGCGCCGGCTATCAATACCCGGTCGGCTACGTCGTCAGCCTTCAGTTCGAGGTCTTCCAGGCAGCACCCACCATCTCCACGGCCCAACTGCGCGACGCCGCCGGCGCAGCCGTCCCCGTCTGCCTGAAACCGCCGGCCGAACGCCGGATGTACAATACGCTCGCCCTGATCCCGGCCAACCCCCTCCAACCCAGCACAACCTATGGCGTCGAGGTCTCCGGAACGTACCTCGGCCAGCCGTTCCGCCGAGCCTGGCAATTCACCACCGGCACAGCCCCGTCTGCCGTCCAGGCCGAGCCGGCTTTCCCCAGCCCCTTCCTCGGCCCAGCGTTGATGCCCTGATTGGGGGTCGGGGCTCGGGGGTCAGGGGGCGGAGGTGGGGATGTGGAGTCAGGACGCCGTCGCTCAAAGCCCCGACCCCTGCCCCCTGGCCCCCGGCCCCCATCCTCCGGCACACGTTTTGCAACGCCTCTCGAATGCCCGAGGAGCCGCGCCATGCTGCCTGCAGGGGATACGACCGGGTTGCCTCGTCGACGGTTTCCGTACGTCACCGTCGCGCTGCTGGTATTGAGCTTCACCGTCTTCGCCTTCGAGGTCTCGCTTGGCGACGCCGCCACGGCGTTCATCCGGGCCTTCGGCTTCATCCCGCGCGATCTCTTCTCGGACACCACCGGTCAGGCGCTCGCCCGCGCCCATACGATGGTCACGTCCCTCTTCATCCACGGCTCAATCCTGCATCTCGCCGGAAACATGGTCTTCCTCTGGGTCTTTGGCGACAACGTCGAGGACGCGCTCGGGCACGTCACCTACCTCGCCTTCTATCTCGCCTGCGGCGTCCTCGCCTCGCTCGCTCATGCCGCCGCGGTTCCGGCCTCGGCGCTGCCGAGCATCGGCGCCAGCGGTGCTATCGCGGGCGTCCTGGCTGCCTATCTGCTCCTCTACCCCGGAGCGATCGTGCGCACTGTGCTGTTCTTCGGGCCGTTCGTCAGCGTCACGCGCGTCGCCGCCGCCGTCCTCATCCTCTTCTGGCTCATCTTCCAGGCGTTCCAGGCGCTCGGCACGTGGTCGAGCGGAAGCTTCCAGACAGGCGGCACCGCCTTCTTCGCCCATCTCGGCGGCTTCGGCGCCGGGGCGCTGCTCGTCATGGCGGTGCAGGTCGCACGCCACCGCGGCCTTGGCTGTCTTGTCTGCGTCCAGGCCCGTTCGCCCGTGTTCCTCAACTGGATGCTCCTGATGGCTGCGCTGCTGGGCTTCTTCTCGCTGGGCCGATTCTCCATCCACGTCATCGAAGCGATGACCGGGTGGGACGTGCGCCAGGTCGCTGCCCTGGGCGCCGGGGCACTGGCGCTCTTTGACGGCCTCCATCGTCTGACCGGACGTAATTCGCTCCTCGGCGCCGGCCATGGCCTGGCGCGCTGGCTCGCCATCGTACAGGTCGTGCTCGCGCTGCTCGTTCTCCTCGCCATCCTCGGCTAACTGGTCCATCCGATAAGTCCATCGAAGATCGGCTGGCCCGCCCATCGTCATGTTGAGCCGCAGCGAAGCATCTCCCCGGCTCCAGCCAGCAGCGTTCGGGAGATGCTTCGCTGCGGCTCAGCATGACGGACGGGGGCGTCCAGTCGCGAGGGACTTGCCGGACACACCGCTCACGGACCGGGGGCGGGTTTCTGGTTTCTGGTTGAGGAAACGAAGCTGTCCGTTCCGTGATCCATGCTCCGTCCCACCGACGTGCCGGCAGTTGGCATGCTCCCTGCAATCTACGCACCATCGGGCGGCCCAATGGCCGGCACGATCCACACTCGCTAGCAACGACCGCCACCGGGCTTGCGGCACGCCGGCAGTTGGCACGGTCCCTGCGATCTGATCAACGTCGGGCGGCCCGACTGGCGTCGCAGTCCATAGCCGCTGCGGCACCGGTCCCGACGCCGCGCAGATATAGCTTGGAGGTCACGGAGAGATCGGAATGGCCTTGCGCAATGCCCTCATCAGCCTCGTCGTCATCGTATCGCTCGTCGGCTTTCTCGCCTTCGGGCTCCAGCTCATCGGCCGACCGCCGATGGGAGCACGGCCGCCAGCGCCGCTGGCGCCGCTGGCCGCTCCGCCCGTCATCGACGGCGCCATCGACCCGCAGTACCAGGCCATCTTCGACGATGGCAACGCCACGTTCTACGCCTACGCGGACGAGAACGCCTACTACGTCGCGCTCGTCAACAAGCCGAACGAAAACGTCTTCGGCCCCAACCCCGGCACCTACCACGACACCTACAAGACCGGCTGGAACAACCACACCTTCGGCCACCTGCTAAACAGCGACCACGTTGCCATCGACATCACCTGTGGCGGCCAGACAGCCACCTTCTGGCTCGACTATCTCTATTGGACCGGCAGTGGCTGGGCGGCCGGTGTTGCTGGACCGGATGGGCAAGCGCCGAGCGCGTCCTTCATCCAGGGGCTGGAGGCGTCCAGTTCCCTCGTCTGGGACCTGAACAACTACGGCGCGCTCAACGCCGGCAAGCCGTCGCAGGATGCCTGGGAATCGCCGCCTTTCGACCCACAGTACCCAACGCTGGCGTCCGCCTATGCGAACTGGATCATCCCGGACATCTACGAGTTCAAGTTCGATCGGGCGCCGCTGGCCGGCTGTGGCACTGCGACGATCGCCATGCCCGACGTCCACAACTCGCCGCCCAAGTGGGGCGACAATTCATTCAGCGTGCCCGCGCAGCCGCTCCCGTTGCCGGCGCCGACGGCGACCCCGGCGCCGCCGACGAACACGCCGGTGCCAACCGATACCCCGGTGCCGCCGACGGCAACGCCGGTCCCAACCGACACACCGGTGCCGCCGACGAACACCCCGATCCCACCGACCGAGACGCCCGTACCACCGACGGCAACCCCGGTGCCGCCGACCGAGACGCCCGTACCGCCGACGGCGACTCCGGCGCCAACTGATACCCCGGTACCGCCGACGGCGACTCCAGTGCCGCCAACCAACACGCCCGTCCCGGCCGACACGCCAGTGCCGCCAACCAACACGCCGGTGCCGCCGACCGGGACGCCGGTTCCGGCCGACACCCCGGTGCCGCCGACCAATACGCCCGTGCCGCCGACGCCGGTGCCACCGACGCCAGTGCCACCGACGGCGACGCCCGTCGTTAGTGGACCCGAACCAACGCCGGTGCCGCCGACGCCAACCGCGGCCCCAGCCGACGCGACGCCGGTCCCGCCGACGAACACCCCGGT
>JACQGW010000011.1 GCA_016199325.1 Chloroflexota bacterium | reverse complement strand
GAAAGGCCTGAAATGCCGGTTCCACGCGGTCGAAAGCTGCTGGGTCCATCACCACGCTCCCCCACCCATGGGCTGCTTGCTGATACCACCAATGTAACATAAGAAGCGTCGTTGTAGTACTAGGCAGCCGACCGAGTGGATTCATAGGCGCGACTCGCGCTCCTGACGCCCTTCGCGAATCATGGGCCAGGAAGGGGCGAGGGGTTTGCCTCCACGGCGAGCCAGCATCTCGGCGACGAGCCGTTCGGAAGCGTCAATCGCTGCCAGCCGCTCGCTCACCTCGTCTTCGCTGGGGGGCGCAGTGACGCCCACCCGCTCCATGCCTCTGCTCTCGCCCCACGAATCGCCCGCGGCTCGACGGCCCCGGCTACCAACCTCGCTGCGCCATGAACGCGGCCAGATCGGCCACCCGGCACGAGTAGCCCCATTCGTTGTCGTACCAGGAGAGCACCTTCACCATGTTGTCGCCGATGGCCATGGTGCTTAGACCGTCGACGATGGTGCTGTGCGTGTTCCCCTTGAAGTCCGTGCTCACCAGCGGCTCGTCGGTGTAGGCCATGATCCCCTTCATCGGGCCGGCGGCGGCCCGCTTGAACGCGTCGTTGATCTCGTCGACCGTCGCCGTTCGTTCGAGGTCGCACGTGAAGTCGATGAGTGAGACGGTCGCCGTCGGGACCCGCAGGGCGATACCGTGGAACTTCCCGCGGAGCTCGGGGATGACGAGCGCGACCGCCCGGGCGGCGCCGGTGGTCGTCGGAATGATATTGAGGGCGGCGGCTCGGGCCCGCCGGAGATCGGCGTGGACCTGATCGAGGATGCGCTGATCGTTCGTGTAGGCGTGGACCGTCGTCATCAGGCCGCGGGTGATGCCGAAGGTGTCGTGCATCACCTTGGCGACCGGGGCCAGCGCGTTGGTCGTGCAGGAGGCGTTCGAGATGATCGTGTGCCTCGCCGGATCGTACTTCCCCTCGTTGACGCCGAGCACGATGGTGATGTCCTCGCCTCTGGCCGGGGCGCTGATGATGACCTTCTTGGCACCGCCCTGGAGATGGGCCGCGGCCTTCTTGGCATCGGTGAAGAACCCGGTCGACTCGACGACGAGCTCGGCGCCGACGTCGGACCAGGGGATCGCCGCCGGGTCGCGCTGGGCAAACACCCGCACCTGGCCGCCGTCGACGATGATGCTGTTCTCAGAGCACCTTATCTCGCCGGGGAAAACGCCATAGTTGCTATCGTACTTCAAGAGATGGGCGTTGGTCTGGGTATCCGCCAGGTCGTTGACGGCGACGACTTCCAGCCGGTCGGCGTGGAAGTCACGCATCGCTTTGAAGACCTGCCGTCCGATGCGACCGAATCCGTTGATACCAACCCGTACCGCCATTGTCTGCTCTCCTCTTTGAAATTCCCTGCGTCTCTGCGGTTCGTTTGCTGGGTGTTCTTAGCGAACTGTGCCGCGCTGCGGCAGGTGGGTGAAGGCCGAGGGGCCGGCATAGCGGGCCGCCGATCCGAGCGCCTGCTCGATCCGCAACAACTGGTTGTACTTGGCCGTCCGCTCACCCCGGGCGGGCGCCCCCGTCTTGATCTGGCCGGCGTTGGTCGCCACGGCCAGGTCGGCAATCGTCGTGTCCTCGGTCTCGCCCGAACGGTGGCTGATGACGGCCGCCCAGCCCGCTCGCTGGGCCATCTCGACGGCGGCCAGCGTCTCGGTCAGCGTTCCGATCTGGTTCAGCTTGATCAGGACCGCGTTCGAGCTCTGCTCGCGAATGCCGCGCGCAATCCGCTGGGTGTTCGTGACATAGAGATCGTCGCCGACGAGCTGAACCCGATCGCCGATTCGGGCATGCAGGAGCTTCCAGCCGTCCCAATCGTCCTCGGCCAGCCCGTCCTCGATGGAGACGATCGGATACTGCCGCACCCAGTCAGCGTAGAACTCGACCATCTCGGCGCTGGACAGGCGGCGATCCTCGCGGCGGAGCAGGTAGGTGCCGTCCTGGTAGAACTCGGTCGCGGCCGGGTCGAGCGCGATGAAGCTGTCCTCACCCGGCCGGTAGCCGGCTCGCTCGACGGCGGCCAGGATCAGCTCGACGGCCTCCCGGTTCGCCGAAAGCGCGGGCGCAAAACCGCCTTCGTCGCCGACGGCCGTGTTCATCCCGCGCTCGGCCAGGATTCGCTTTAGGGTGTGGTAGACCTCGGCGCCGGCGCGCAGCGCCTCGCCGAAGGTCTCGGCACCGACCGGCATGACCATGAACTCCTGAAAATCCGTGGACTGCCAGCCGGCGTGAACGCCGCCGTTGAGAATGTTGTACATCGGCACAGGGAGGGTATGGGCGAAGCTCCCGCCGACAGAGCGAAAGAGCGGCAGGCGAAGCGAGGCGGCGGCGGCGTGGGCAACCGCCAGCGAGACCCCGAGGATGGCGTTGGCGCCGAGATTGCGCTTGTTGGGCGTCCCGTCGAGCTCGATCATCGTCTGATCGATGCCGGTCTGGTCGAGGACCGAGCGGCCGACGATGGCCGGTCCCAGAATGTCGTTGACGTTCTGGACGGCACGCTGGACCCCTTTTCCGCCGAAATGGCGGTGGCCGGCGTCGCGGAGCTCGATGGCCTCGTGGGCGCCGGTGCTGGCACCCGATGGGACGGATGCTCTGGCGCCGGTCCCGTCGCTCAGCGCGATCTCGACTTCGACGGTCGGGTTGCCCCGGGAATCGAGGATCTGGCGACCGAGAACGCGGGAGATGGTCGACATTGACGTCCCTCCTAACAAACGGCACGCCGAGCGCCCGGCATACCCCTTCGTGAAAAGAATAACATAGCGGTCGGTCGCTGGTCAATCCGCCTTGACTGCTCCAGCGGCAGCGGGTATAATTGCGGCAACAGAAGCTCCACGAGCCGTTCTCTGCTTCGACCTGACAGGGGGACCGCAACGATGGTCAGAGCACGGACAATTGAAGATCAGCCGCTGGCTGGATAGGCACTGGCGTAGTCTGCGCCGGTGCCTTCTTGTTTTTGGGCGTAGTGACCTTGGTCGTCAGCTAGAGTAGGAGGCCTGCATGAACTCGAGTCTCATCGGCAAGATCGAGAAGGCACGCCGCTATGCGCAAGAGCGGGATCGCATCAGCTTCCAGAACTTCGACGTCCGCTTTCGGGGCGAGCACGATAGCTACGTCGTCCGCTTCCGGGAAGGCCGGTGGCAATGCACCTGCAACTTCTTCCCGGTGTGGGGACTGTGCAGCCACACGATGGCGATGGAGAAGATCCTGGGGGAGATGCTGCCGAAGGAGAGCCTTCCGACTGAGCCGGTGACTCAGCCGGCATCCGCACCCTCGGCCTGAACCGTTCGCTTGCCGAGCTCGACGGGGCTCCCTGGCCCTATCGGAGCCCGACCGCCAGGCGGTGGACGCCATCGCCTGGCGCCTGCTCCAACACGATGAGCCGGTCGCCGCCAACCGTTCGAAGCTGGTACTGGACCGACCGGCCGTCAAGCGTAACCGAGAGCGGCTCGAGGCCGTCCGGCAGACGAATGCCAATTCGTCCGGCCCTGGGATGGTTCGTCCCGTATTCCAGCACGATCGTGCCATCCTCAGTACGCTGGCGCGCCGCCAGATACCGGTCGGTCGCCGGCTGGTAGACGCGGACATAGCCGTCCCGCTCGCCAAGGCGTGGCACCACGGCGAAGCGGTCACGCGTCAGCTCGACGCCGAAGAGGCCGTTGACGACCGCCAGCGTCATCGTCCCGGCGCTGCCGGCGTAGTGGCGGACGCCCCCTCGCCCCATCGTGTCTGCGACCTGCCATTCCCAGATGTCGCCCGGATGGCGCATCCATTCGCGGGCGGTCGCCGTCAGGTGCGCCAGCGCCAGCATGCTCTCGCCGCTCTGGAACTCGGCGGCGATCTGGAATCCGGCCCACCAGTCCCACTGTCCCCCGTTCTGGTACTCCCCCGGCGCCATGCGCTCGTAGTGAAACGTCCTCTCTGGATAGGGCGGGTAGAGCACGACCCCCGGCTTGATGGAGCCGGCCGCCCGGCGGGCCCGCTCGAGCGCGGTGAAGAGCAGGGCCGGCTCGTCCCCCTCCGAGAGACCGGCATAGACGGCCAGCGCGTTGGCGATGCTGACGATGCGGTCCTCCTCGAAGGGGTGGACGAGCGGCGTCAGATGGATGTGGGTGCGGAAGTAGCCGCGCTCCGGCTGCCATAGCCGGAGCCGCGTCTGCCGCTTCAGCTCCGCGGCCCTCGCCGAGGCCACCTGCGCCCCCAGCAGATCGCCCACGGCGCGGTTCATCTCCGCCAGCTCCAGCAGCGCCCGATACGTCCACGCCTGGTCGTAGAGTGAGGCCGTCCAGACATCCCGTTCCGGATTGATGTCCGTCGGCTCGCCGCTCTCCATCTTGACATCACCCCAGTCCGTCGTGTGGGCGCGCTTGACGAGGCCGGTCTGGGCATCCACCCGATGGCTGTAGAGCCACTCGATCGCGCGATTGAGTCGCTCGACGATGGGCAGGCCGGCGATGGGACGGCGGAGCCACTCCGGCCCCCCGCGGGTGACGTAGTACAGGTAGGCGGCGTGAAGGAGGGTCGTCTCCTCGTCGGTAACGGCCGTTGCCTTGTCCGTCCTGTGGTCGGAGTCGACGGTCCCGCTGACGGCGCCGGCGCCGGGGCGCGACCGGCCGATCGCGCCATCCCGGTCCTCGGTCTCGTCGGTGTACTGCAGGGCCAGGAACTCCTCAATCGCCGTCCGCAGGTACTCGTCGGGATAGAAATAGCGAGCAGCCAGCAGGATGGTCGACGTATCCCGGATGAAGATCTGGGCGTACTCGTCCCCCGGCCGAAAGGCACACACGGGGCCGCTCACGCCTGGGAAGCAGCGCTCGACCATCTGGAGGGTCACCGTCACGTTCCCGATCATGGCACCGATCTCGGGCAGGCCGTCCACCAGCCAGGTCGTCTGTCGAGCGTAGCCCACGTCGGCCGGGAGCTGATTGGCGGTGGTGGGGCGGGGTCGGGTCCGCAGCACGGCGACGGTCTGCGTGATGATTCCGGTCGGGAACACGCTGAAGGCCACTCCCCGCCGTGCGCCCGGACCGGCGGTGGAATCCGATTCCTCGGGCCACCAGGCGCCGGCGGGAGGGGGCGAGGCCGTGAAGAAAAATGCGGCAAAGAGCCCAAGCGTCAGCGCAAGGGCGATGCGACGGCGCACGTCTCTTCCCATCTATAGTGATTATAGAGAAGCGGCCTTCCCCGCGTCAAATGCGCGGTCGCCCGGGAAGCAATCAGCCGTCAGCCTCAGCCGTCAGCCTCAGCCGTCAGCCGCCACCAGTTGGCTTGCAGCGACTCAACCGCTGACCGCTGACCGCTGATAGCTGACGGGGGTAGCTGAGGGCTCGGCTCGCGCGCCTTGACGTCGTTCAGCTCCAGCCTGTACGATTCCACCAAAGGAGGGGCCAGGGTGGCGAAAGTAACCGGGGGACAGCTCGTCGCGCGATCGTTGGCGGCCCAGGGCGTCCGCATCGTCTTCAGTCTCTGTGGCAATCATCTGCTCTCTACCTACGATGCGTTCCTCGACGCCGGTATCCGGGTCGTCGACACCCGCCATGAGGCGGCCGCCGCCCACATGGCCGAGGGCTGGTCGCGCGTCACCGGCGAGCCGGGCGTCTGCCTGGTCACCGGCGGGCCCGGCCACACCAACGCCCTGACCGGCCTGCTCACCGCCCAGGCGACGGCGACGCCGTTGATCCTTCTGAGCGGCCAGAGCGAGCTCTCTCGCCGGGGGATGGGCGTGATGCAGGAGGCGCCCCAGGTCGAGACGGCGGCGCCCCTGTCGAAGTGGGCCGGCCTGGCGCTGGAGACCCGGCGCATCCCCGAATACCTGGACACCGCCTTCCGAATCGCCTGTTCCGACCGGCACGGCCCTGTCCATCTCAGCCTGCCGGTCGACCTGCTCGACCAGGCCGTCGACGAGGACGGAGTGAGCACGCCGACGCCGTTCGCCTGGCGGCGTCCCCTCGGCTACGGCGACCCGGGCGCCGTCGAGCAGGCGATGGAGCTGCTCGCCGGGGCCGAGCGGCCGGTCGTCATTGCCGGCGCCGGCGCCTGGCACTCCCAGGCCGGCGATGCCCTTCAGCGCTTCGTCGAGCTGACGCGCCTGCCGCTCTTCACCGTCGAGACGGCCCGGGGCATCGTCTCCGACGACCATCCGCTCAGCCTGGGCTACGCCGACCCGATCTTCAACGAGGCGGCGCGCGCGTTCTCGCTGGCGGACGCCTTCCTGGTGCTCGGCAAAGACCTCGACTTTCGGCTCGCCTTCGGCCAGCCGCCCCTCATTCCGGCCGGGGCGGCCGTCATCCAGGTGGACGCCGCTGCCGCCGTCATCGGCCACAACCGCCGGGTGCAGGCCGGCATCGTCGCCGACGTCGCCGCCGCCGTCGAGCAATTGATCGTCGCGGCGCGGCGCCGTGCGTGGCGAGACCTGCCCTGGACCGACGAGCTGCGCTCGCGCCGCCGCCGCCAGCTCGACGACTACGCCGCGACCGCCGCCGCCATCGACGATCTGCCGGCCCACCCGATCCAGGTCGTCGAGGCGGTCCGGCCGTTCGTCGACGATCAGACGATTGTCGTCGTCGACGGCGGCGACTTCGTCCAGTGGGCCCGGGCGGGCCTGCCGGCAAAGCGAGCCGGCGGCTGGCTCCGACTTGGGCCGATGGCGACGCTCGGCGCCGGCACGCCGTTCGCGCTCGCCGCCAAACTGGCCCGCCCCGAGGCGAGCGTCCTGCTCATCACGGGCGACGGCAGCATCGGCTTCTCCCTGATGGAGTTCGACACCGCCGTCCGGCACCGGCTCCCGTTCGTCGCCGTCGTCGGCAACGACGCCGCCTGGGGGGTCGAGAAGCAGTACCAGCTCGGTCTCTACGGGCCCGACCGCCTCATCGCCTCGGAGCTGCGGCCGCTCCGCTACGACCGTCTGGTCCAGGCGCTCGGCGGTTACGGCGAGCGCGCCGAGGCCCCGTCGGCCATCGGCCCGGCCATCCAGCGCGCCATCGCATCCGGCATGCCGGCCTGCGTGGACGTCTCCATCCGCAGCGTGCCGAGTCCCTCCTCGGCAGCGGTGCTGGCCCGACTCAGGGCTGAGCGCCCCTAGCCGCGCCCAACGGAATCGCGGACACGGGTTTCTGGTTTCTGCCGGTATTATCCGCCAGCCTCAGTTCGGATGCTGACCAGGCCTCGGAGTAGGCGGTGGTGGCAGAATGGAGCCATAAGGCAGTCTGAGCGGCTGCGTGACCGGCGTGGGTGGCAACAGACGCGGGTCCATCGTCGGCCCGGGAGTGGCGAGAATCGGGTCATCCGGCAGGTTCGGGCTGTTGAGAGCGATGCGGAACTTCCCACCGGCGCCTGAGGTCAACGTCAGTGTCGGCATTCCAGCCCGCAGGTCGTACACAAACGCGATGTACATGCCTCCCTTTCTCGGCGGAAGCGGTTTACCCATGCCCAGGAAATACCCCGTCACGTCGATGTCCCCATGGATGATCACGAGCATCAACGGCGGATTGTCGTCTTCCCAGTCCGAAGGGAAGGGAATTCCGAGCGATGGCAGCTCCGAAGCTTTCACGGCTCGTGCGAGCAGCACCTGCGGGGTTCCGCTCACGATGCGCATGTTCGCGCGTACGCCCGCGAGCGCGTACTCGGCCACTTCCGCTGGCGTGGCCCCCACGAGAGATCGGTTCTTGAAAGGCGTTGGCTGGGGCGAAGAAACCGGTGCCTGCGCCTGCGTCCGACCTGGAAGCGAGCCAGGTCCGACGAGGAGAATGACGGCGAGCAGTCCGACACCAACCAATGAGACGAGCTTTACTCTCACGTTTCACCTCACCCACATCGCCATCATTGAGCATACCCTCACGGGCTCGTCGTTGTTGTCGCCTATTCTGACCTCGGATAGGCGTTGAAGCCGAGGCTCAGGTCGCTGGATGACGGCCCGTTTGTTGCGGATTGGTTCGACGTTGCCACGATGGCGTCACCCGGCCCGTTTGCGCGGACCCGAACCGAGCCATTGAACGGACCCAGCCCCTGTGGATTGTAGAAGTTGACCGAACGCCCCGGCAAGAGGCTCCCAACGCCCGGCGGATACGCATTGCTTAGGCCGAACGGGCCGTACTGTAGGTTGCCACCCTGGCCATAATACCACACGCTCAGGTCTGTGATTGTCGTGCTCCCCACATTCTGAACCTGGATACCGGACGTCCAAAGGCAGCACTGATCGAGTTGATCCTTTGTCGCCAACGACAGCTCAGTGGCATTGGTCGTCGTGGCAAGGAACGCCGGTCGTCCCTCGATCGCACGCGCGTAGGTATAGGCTTCTTCCGAGATGGCTACGATGGGCACACCATTGTTGCTGACAGCCCGCGCTGAACCCAGGAAGCCGGACGGGAGCCCGTTCGGCTGATACCAGAAGTAGCTCCGTAGCGGATCTATCGTCACAGCCGGTTGCTCGTACGAACTCGAGCAGTTGGTGAACCCCTGTGCGTCCCTATAGCATTCATAGAAAGTAAGTGTTACGTTCGCGGAGTAGTTGGGGTCGACATTCATGACGGCGATGCCGGTCGACCCTTGGACCCAACCGTAGACGTTCTTGACGAGAGGTATGTTGGCCTGGGTAGACGTTTGCTCCAATGCGAAGGCATTGACCATCTCGTCTTGTGTGTGGTCATCCGCAGTGTCTGAGGCTACCACGCCGAGCACGTTATTCGTGAGCCCGATCGGATCGCCTGCATTCCGAAGAGCTGTGATCCGTGCAGAGCCCAACCAACGGCCGGCGGGATTGACCGGTAGGCCGATAGCATGGAGATCATACGTTCGACCCTGTCCAGGATTGAGGGGAACCGGGTCCAGGTAGTTGAAGTCGTCGCCAAACATCGCCGTATCACCCTGCGCGTGTTTGAACTCGATGTATGGTTGAACCACAGCATTCTCAGTATTCACCACATACAGATAACTCGTGCGTCCCCACCACGCCTTCTTCAACATGGGCACTCTCGGACTCAGGGAGGGCAATCTGGATCCGGGGATGGCGAGGTTGCCGCCAATCGGTGCCTTGTAAGCAGTGTATCCGCTAGCCATGGCAGGGTACAGGAGCTTAGCCATCACGCTCAGATAGGCGGTGTTGCTGCGCACGACGCCAAAACCCACGAATTGCGGGAAGCTGCTATCCAGGGTGAAGACCCACGACCCGTTCTGATTGAGCGGCCCCGATGGCGTCCTGGTGCCTACCAGTACCCCACTCGTGTCGAAGACATCCAACCGTACGTTGCGCGGAGAGGCAGACGGGTCTGGATTCTGGACGGCGATTTCGGATACGCTCCCGTCGCTCCATCTCCGCAAGTAGGGTAGGTAGTACCGCGGATCGAAGGTCACCGTCCAGATTTCGTTATACGACCCTGAACAATCCGACACGCTCCCACCGTTGACATTGGAATAGACGGATTCGCGACACCACCAGGTCCAGGATCCCCCAGGCGCAATGAACTGGTTGTTCTGTATCGTAGCTCTGCCGACGGGACAAGTGAAGTCCCCGGGAATGCAAGCCCCCTCCCCGCCTGCAGTCAGTGTGGGCAGCGGCCCATCGGTCCCGATGTTTACATCCTGCCAAACCTGGGACCAGCCACTCCCGATCAATACCTGTCCTCGCCACATGTTGCCGCCGACCGATTGTGTCCAATAACCGTACGTAGCCGTAGAGTCCAGCACGTATCTCGTATCGGTTTGCAGGCTGGGTGCGTAATCATTGACACCATACCATGCGATGTACGGGTGGTTCTTGCAGTCTTGCCCCGGACGACAGTCCCGGGCTGGCCCAGTTTCAACGTATGGTTTGGTGCTTTGGCCTCCAACACCGGTTCCCACGCCGATTGGCACACCTACCATGCCCTCGCCAGGATAGAGCCAGATGTTGGTTGTAGGTGTCCAGCCTGCCACCGCGACGAAGCTCCCCGATTTCTGTCCCCAGACCTGGGAGTTCCCAGCCGTGGTTTGTGCATGCACGACTGGAACCCGAAAGACGGGCGCGGGCCGCAGAGCACTGAATATGATGAGAGCCACCACGATACTCGCTGCCACGCAGCGCAACCCGATATGGATGAATCCCCAACACCATTTCTGCCCTGGCATGGCCTGATCCCTCCGTCAACAATCGTTCTGCCAAGAACGCGTCCGAACCTCATTCGTCCAGCCAATACACTTGAAACTGACTGGTGGAGTAGGTCTCGTCCACATGGCATCCGCGCCTGACTGCCTACCGCCACTCTAGCTTGCCCCCCCCCCCTGTTTGTCAAGGTTCCAACGCACGATTCAGTAGCTAATTCGGGCTAGGATAATGGTACGGTCCGATTCAACGCGGACGATGCTCCTGGACGGGCTCAGGAAAGGATGAGGATCGTGCCGGTCCAGTCGGCTGTGGCATGATGGTGTGGCAGGGCCGACCGGAGAGAACAGCCGTGAAACCAGAGGATCGGACGGGTGAGCAGATCGAGCGGGTCCTGGTGGAGCGATGGCTCTGCCTAGGGCGGCATTGCCGCGCTCGTCGGCGTCTTCGCCGTGCTGCTGACGCTCCTGGGCAGCCGCGGACTCTCCTCACTCGCCGATCAGCTCATCGCCGGCGTGCTCGTGCTCTGCGACTTCGCCGCCGCGGCGGTCTTCTTCGTCATGCGCCAGCAGGACCACGCACCCGTCCACACCCTCCGCAACCGTCGCCGACGTTGATGGCTTTGGGCGCCCAACGGATCCGCAAAGGCGCAGAGAACGTAGAGAACGGGGTTTCTGGTTTCTGGTTCGAGCGGTATCGACGCAGCCCCAAACCAGAAACGAGAAACCAGAAACTTCGTTGTTGCTAAATACCTATCAGAAAGTTCCTTGCACCCAAAAGCGGCCCTGTGCAGGCCAAAAGTGCAAGCCACTTTCTGCTACATACTTAGAGCCGATCGTCGGCGGTGTTCAGATGCTCCAGGAGCCAGTCGAAGACCAGGTCGGCCAACGATGGGTCGGCATCGGTGAGGTAGTGGTCCGCCGCCGGCAGCAGCACGAGGATCTTCGGCTCGCCGGCGCGCCCGTAGATGTCCTGGGCCGCCCAGACCGGAATGACCTGGTCGTCGGTCGCGTGGACGACGGCGAGCGGGCGGGGCGCGAGGCGCTCGACGTTCTCGGTCTCGGCGTTCTGAGCGGAGAGCGTCAGGACGGCCCTGACAACCGGCATTTGCGCTGCGATCTCGATCGCAACGGCGCCGCCGAAGGAGAAGCCGACGACGGCAATCTGATCGATCCCCTCGTCGAGGAGGTAGTCGATGCCAACGCGCGCGTCCTCGACGGACGGAGCCAGCTTCGTCGGCTGCCGGTAGGCGACGCGGAGCGCGGTGACATCGGCATCGTGGAGCCGCCGAACGAGCTCCTCGTACAGGCCGCTCTCCGGGCCATTGAACCCACCGTCGGCCCCGCTCAAGAGGAGAACGCCGCGATGGCTGCCGGCCGGGGTTACGATGGCGGTGATCGGCCCAGCCTCCGTCTTCCAGACGAGCGACGTCGCCGGCGGAAGCGTCTCGATCTTCCGCTGAAACGGCGCCGCAAAGGGCTTCCCGCCGGATATGGGCGCCGACGGGATCGCGGACACTGCGGGCGGCGTCGCCGCCATCGGCGCCGGCGGCGGCGGTGCAGCGCACGCGACGACCGCGACGACGAGGAGTCCGGCGATCAGCGATCGGGTGGCCGACCACAGACCCCGAGACCTGGCGACAAGCGGCAACGTCGGATGCATACGGTCTCTCCCTGGCTGTGCTGAGCGGTGTCACCACGAGTGTCGGCGTGGGACTGCCTGAACTGGGCAAGCGGGTGGGCTATACTCATCGTAGCGGCGGGTTGCAAAGCTCGGATGATCCAACCGTTAAATCTTTCGCTTGAGAGGCGCCATGCGCACGGAGATCTACGAATCGGATCCCTTTAGCCCGCGGAAGGGCAAGCATCTGACAACGCTGGACACGGACTACCGATTCGAGAAGAACGACGAGATCACCATCGAGGGCGACGGGAGCCCGGTCCGCGTGCGGGTTATGCATGTTCGCCTCCACATCCGGAGTGGCACGATGCACCGAGAGATTCTCGCCTTGCGCCTGTAGGCCGCGAACTCGTAGGAAATCATGGGACCTCCGTCATGCTGAGCCGCAGCGAAGCATCTCCCCGGCTACACCGCGCATCGCGCAGTGCGAGGAGCGCCCCTACGCCGTCATGCTGCGCCGCAGCGAAGCATCGCCCGGTCGCCGCTCGTTCGAACCGGGGAGATGCTTCGCTGCGGCGCAGCATGACGGCGTGGGGAGGCTCAGCATGCCAACGCTCCCCCGAGTTCCTACGAACTCCCCTCGACCAGCGCCAGGGTGTCGTCGTCGCCCCAGGCCAGGGTCACGGTGTCGCCGACTCGCTGGAGCGGCTGGCGGCGGTCGTTCGGCGTGCTGGCGATCACCTGGATCCCGCCCAGGTCGCAGAGGTACTGCACGCTCGACCCGAGGAAGTTGATGAAGTGGATCCGGGCGTCGAAGGCGTTGGCCAGCCCCGCCGCGCTCTCACGCGGGTGGACCTGGACCCGTTCCTGCCGAACGACCGCCAGCGCCCGCTGTCCCGGGACAAACATCGCCGTCGCCAGTGCCCGCAGAGTAAGCCCGTCGTCGGTCCGGAGAGCGACCGAGTGGCTTCCGTCCACCACTGTGACGGTGCCGCGGAAGAAGTTCGACTGGCCGATGAACTGGGCGGCGAACGGCGTCGCCGGCCGCTCGTAGATCTCGAACGGCGGCCCGATCTGCTCCACCCGGCCCCAGTTCATCAGCACCGCCCGGTCGCTCAGCGCCAGCGCCTCTTCCTGGTCGTGCGTCACGAAGATCGTCGCGATGTGCGTCTCCTCCTGGATCCGCTTCAGCTCGATCCGCATCTCCTGCCGCAGCTTGGCGTCCAGATTCGAGAGCGGCTCGTCCAGCAACAGCACCTTTGGCCGGATGACGATCGCCCGCGCCAATGCCACCCGCTGCTGCTGCCCGCCGCTGAGCTGCCTTGGGAATCGCTGCTCGTAGCCCTCCATCCGCACGGTCTTCAGCGCCTCGTGTACCCGGTCGGGGATCTCGCCGCGGGGCACCTTCCGCATGCGGAGGCCGAAGCTGATGTTGTCGAACACCGACATGTGTGGGAAGAGCGCATAGTTCTGGAAGACCATGCCCGTGTCCCGCCGGTTCGGCGGAACGCTCGTGACGTCCTGATCGGCGATCCGAATCTCGCCGTAGTCGGCGTGCTCGAAGCCGGCGATCATGCGCAGAGTCGTCGTCTTCCCGCAGCCGCTCGGCCCCAGCAGCGAGACGAACTCGCCCGCCTGGACGACGAAGCTCACGTCCTCGACCGCCTTGACGGTCCCGAAATGCTTGACGATGTTCCGGACTTCGACGGCGGGCACGGCAACCCCCTAAAGATTCACCTTGTCCATCCGCCCCAGCCGGTAGACGATCAGCACGAGGATCGTCGAGTTGACGATCAGGATCGTCGAGACGGCTGCGATGGCGGGATCGAGACCCGTTTCAATGTAGGTATAGATGGCGATCGGCAGCATCCCAACGCGGGCCGTCGCCAGGAAGAGCGAGATCACCGCGTTGTCGAAGCTGATGAGGAAGGCGAAGATGAGCGCAGCGAACATCCCCGGCCGGATCAGCGGCAGGATGATGTGCCGAAAGACCGCCAGCCGACCGGCGCCGAGATTCTGCGCCGCCTCTTCCATCGCTACGTCGACCCCGACGAGGACGGCCGAGATGGTCCGGACGACGTAGGGCAGCGTGATGACGATGTGGCCGAGGATGAGGGCGAGCATCGACCCGGTCAGGCCCAGCGTGACGAAGTATTGGAGCAGGGCGATACCGGTGACAAGCTGCGGCACGACGAGCGGCGAGAGCAGGAACGCCCCGACGAGGTCGCGCCCGGGAAAGCGGTACCGGACCAGGCCGTAGGTGGCGAGCAGCCCGATGACGAGCGAGCCGACCGTCGCGGCAAGGGCGACGACCAGGCTGTTCACGGCCGGCCGCATGAACGATTCGCTCTGGAGCACCGCCTCGTACCAGCGCAGCGAAAGCCCGGGCGGCGGGAACGTCATGAGCCGGGAGTTGCTGAAGGAGACGGCGATGACGACGACCAGCGGCGCCAGGAGAAAGACGAAGAAGAGCGCCGCATAGACGCCGAGCGCCGTCTCGCTCCACGAGCGGCGGCGGCGGAGCGGGAGCGTCCGGCTTACCATACCTTCACCCCGAAGACGCGGTAGACGACGTAGAGCAGCGTAAAGGTAAACACGACCATGGTGATGCCGAGCGTCGCCGCAAAGGGGTAGTTTGCGATGACCATCATCTGCTGGAAGAGCAGCGTGGCGAGGAACTTCGAGCTGATCCCGCCCAGCAGCGCGGGGATGACGAAGGCCGAGATGGCGATGGTGAAGACGAGGACCGAGCCGGCGATAACGCCCGGCATACTGAGCGGCAGCGTCACCTCCAGAAAGGCGCGCAGCCGGCTCGCCCCAAGGTTCTGCGCCGCCAGCTCGAGGGAGGGGTCCAGCCCCTTCAGAACGCTCTGGATCGGCAGGACCATGAAGGCGACGAAGATGTGGACGAGCCCGACGAGCACCGCAAAGTCGGTGTACAGGAACTCGACCGGTCCCTGGGTGATGCCGAGCGTCATGAGCAGGCCATTGATCGGGCCGTACTTGGCGAGGACGACCATCCAGCCGAACGACCGGGTGACGACGCTGACGAAGAGCGGCGAGACGACGAGGAACATGTAGACGCCGACGTAGCGCGACCGGGTTCGGGCCAGGAAGTACGCCAGCGGATAGCCGAGCGCCAGTGTGATGGCCGTTACGACCAGCCCCATGCGGAACGTGTTCAGGATGGTCGTGACGTAGAGCGGCTCAGTAACCAGCTTGGCGTAGTTGTCGAAGGTGAACGCGGGGATCGGGCCGCGCATCGGCGCGAACTGCCAGAAGCTGACGCCGACCATGCGGAGGGCCGGGATCAGCAAGAACCCGAGCAAATAGAGCACGCCGGGGGCAACCAGGAGATACCCGGCCACCGGGAGCCGCCGCCGCGGCACGACGGCGGGTGCCGCGGCGGCGATGGTCGAGGCGCGGTCCTGAACAGCCAACTAGTTGGCGAGCTCCTTGTTCCAGCGCTCGATCCACTTGTCCTGGTTCTGGATGATGAACTCGTAGTCGTAGATCTTGAACTCCGTCGGCGCCGGGACGCGGCCCTTCAGCTTCTCGCTGTACTGGACGTTCTTGTTGAGCGAGCCGTAGAACATGGCGTTGACGAAGTTCGACTGCTGCTCCGCGTCGATGACGAAGTTCGCCAGCTTCAGCGCCCACTCCTCGTTGCCTCGGCGGACGACGGCGACCGGCGCCAGTCCCGTGGCCGGGCCCTCCTTCGGCTTGATCCAGGTGATCTTGCCGCCGGTCTCGTCGTGGGCGATGAAGGTGCGGCCGTCCCAGCCGATGCCGACGGTCCCCTCCTTCCGGGTGAGCAGGTCGACCGGGTCGCTGAACGACGTGAAGAACTTGGCGACGTACGGCTTGATCTTCTTGATGGCGTCGAACGTGGCGTCGATGTTCTTCGGGTCGCCGGTCAGCACGTCGGCGATCTTCATCATCACGAACGGCGTCCAGACGCCGCTGGGAAGGTGGTTGAAGAACATGTTCTTCCCGTAGGCGCCGGCAGCGCCCTTTTCGATGAAGTCCTTCCAGCTCGCCGGGGGATCCTTGACCATCTCGGTGTTCACCGCGATGCCCATCGAGGAGTAGTCGAAGGCGACGCCGTAGCCCTTGAGCGGCTCGGTGGCCATCGGGTGCATGTTCTTGATGTTCGGCACGTTATCGGCCGTGAGCTTCACGAAGAAATCGTCGCCGGTCATCGGCAGATAGAGCTCCGGCGTGACCCACATGATGTCGAAAGGCGGCTTGTTCTTGCTGGCGCGAAGCGCCGCGAGTTGGGCCGGGCCCTGGCCGGCCGAGATCTGGATGTCGGCGCCGGACTGTTTGCCGAACGGGTCGATGGTGTGCTTCTTGACGTTCTCCATGAACGCGCCGCCGGCGATGCCGACGACGATGGTCTTGTTCTCCGACTTGGCGGCAGGCGCCTGGGTCGGCGCCGCGGCTGCCGGGGCCGAGGTCGCGGCCGGCTTCGGCGCCTCCGGCTGACAGGCCGCTAGCAAGCCGAGCGACGGCAGCGCGGCCAGGCCGGCCAGCACCAGCGTCGAGCGCCGCAGCAGGGCTCGCCGCGATAGGCGCGACCGAGTCATCTTCACACTCTCCGGGGACGACTCCGAACGAATCGAGTTGCGATCCATGAATCCGATCTCCTTCTCCAATTGTGCAGACCACCGACCATGAGGCGCGCCGACGAGAATCGCCGGCAGAAGGACCGTTCGCCGCCGCCGGGGAGCAGGAATACCGGGCTTTCCCGGCCAATCTCCATGACGGCAACTCGATCGCCGGACCGTTCAGCCCACGAATCCAGCTCATCGGGCGCGCGAGAACCACTCCAAACCGTGGCGCATTATATCACTGCGTTTCACCACCTGCAACGCAAGCAGGGCGATCAGCGGGCCGTATTCCACCAGGCGAATGACGATCCACCAGCGCGCCGAGAAGCCCGGCGCGTAGGTCAGCTCGGTCAGAGCGACCAGGCCGCTCCACATGAGCCAGCCGAGCGCGGGATCGAGCGCGAACAGGCGGCGCCCGGCCGGGCGCAGCGTGATGGCGACGAACGGTAGGATCCAGGCGGCGTACCAGGGGTGGACCTGCGGGCTGAGCAGCAGATAGAGGCCGAGGAGGAAGAAGACGGCGCCGGGGAGCTGTTCGGGCCGGCGCCAGCGCCAGCAGGTGAAGCCAAGGGCGCCGACCAGGATGCCGGCGGTCGCGACCTGCACCGCGCCGGAGGCCGCCGGGCCGAGCGGCGCCGCCAGCCGTTCCAGAACCAGGTGCAGGCTGTCGTTGAAGCGGGCATCGGTCGCTTCGCCGAGCGTGCCCCGCAGGACCGCCGGCCCGGCCAGCAGAAACGGCACGTAGCCCCCAATCGATACGGCTACGGCCAGGACCGTTCCCCGCGGCCCCCATCGGCGGACGAACACCGGCGAGACGAGAAACGGCACGAACTTGGCCAGGCCGGCCAGCGCCAGGGCCAGGGCCGAACCTGCCACCCTCACCCCATCAGATGGTGACTGACCAGGAGTCCTGACCCGGCCCGTCGTCAAGGAGCTGAGCCTGGATGAGGATTGCCCAGGGTCGCCGGACCCTCGAACCGGCGCTCCCCCGGGTTCGTAGTTGGCGCTTCGGCGCCCGGACCCGCTGGTTCAGACCGTACCGGCGACACCAGCGCGACGGCGAGGACGAGCGGCGCGACCATCAGGGGGTCGTTGTGGGCGCTGTGGGCGAAGGCGGCAAGGGGAAGCGGGCTCCAGGCGTAGATCAGCAGGCGCTGCGCCGGCAGCCCAACCGCGCGCAGCAGCAGTGCCAGTGCGCCGGCGACGCCGAGGTCGAGCAGGGCCGCCCCCATCTGCATCGCCCGCACGCTGTCGGGCCAGAGCCGGTAGACGACGGCGTAGTAGCCAAGGGCAAGCGGTGGGTACGGCGAGATCAGGTGCTTGTGGTTGACGAGCTCCCAGATCGCATCACGGTGCGGCGCCAGCGCCGGGGCTTCGGGGGCGAGTTGGTAGGGGTTGACCCCGAGATTGACGAGCTTCCCCTCCCAAACGTACCGATAGACGTCGCTGGAGAGGCTCGGGGTGGTCGCCACCATCAGCAGCCGGAGCGCCACGGCGACGCCGAGCACGACGACCAGCGTGCCGCGCCGCGGCGGCAGCCTGAGCACGACGGCGCAGGCCGCCAGGTACCAGAGGAACGCGAACAGGAAGCGGGCGACGTGCTCCGGCAGGGTCCGGTAGCCGTCCACCAGCAGCCCGGCCAGCGGATAGGTCGCGATGCCGGCGGCCAGGACGAGGAGGAGAGCGTGGCACCAGGCCGGCCGGACGATGAGCCGGGCACTTGCGCTCGTCGAGCCGTCTCGCAATAATAGCATGGCGGCCGCAGTGTACTGCACTCCGGCTCGCAGGGCTACTGGTTTGTCACGGTTGAGCTGACATGTAACGCTTGGCGGACCACTGCTGCCACCGCACGCTGCGCTGACGCAGCACAGGAGGATTCATTGGCTGACCTGCGCTTCGACACCAAGGCGCTCCACGCTGGGTACGACTACGCTGAGGGCGGCAGCATCTTCCCGCCGCTCTACATGGCGGTCGCCTTCCCCTTCGAGAGCGGCGAGCACGGCTGGCAGCTCGCCACCAAGCAGGTGGAAGGCCACGGCTACGCCCGATCGGGCAACCCGACCAACGACGTCTTCGAGCGGCGACTGGCCGCGCTCGAAGGCGGCGAGGCCTGCCTCGCCACCTCGTCGGGTCTGGCCGCCATTTTCACGGCCATTATCGGGCTGCTGGAGGAGCCGGGGGCCGAGTTCGTCACCTCGAACCGCCTCTACGGCAATACGCTGAACCAGTTCCGGCGATCCTTCCCGCTGATGGGCATCACCCCGCGGTTCGTCGAAGCGCCGGAGAACCTGGACGCCTGGGAGTCACTCATCACGCCGAAGACCCGGTTCCTGTACGTCGAGTCGCCCAGCAACCCGCTCCTCTTCGTCGCCGATCTCAAGGGGTTGATCCGGCTGGCGAAGGTCCACCATCTGCCGATCGTCGTCGATTCGACGCTGGCGACGCCCGTGATCCAGCGGCCATTGGAGACGGGCGCCGACGTCGTCGTCCACTCGACGACGAAGTACCTGTCCGGCCATTCGGCGGCACTGGGCGGCGCCATCGTCGGCAGCAAAGCGTACGTCGAGAAGCTGCGGTCAGGGCACCATTATTACCTGGGGCCGACGATGAGCGCCTTCAACGCCTGGCTTACGCTCATCGGCATGGAGACGCTGGGGCTGCGGATGCCCCGCGTCGTCGGCAGCGCCCAGCGCGTCGCCGAGTTCCTGGCGAGCCATCCGGCCGTGGTGAGCGTCAACTACCCTGGCCTGCCGGCGCACCCGCAGCACCAGCTCGCCAGAGAGCAGATGGGCGGCGGCGGCACTTCACTGCTCTCGTTCGTGATCGAAGGAAGCATCCAGGACGCCTGGTCGGTAATCGAGCGGCTGAAGGTTCCCTGCCACACCGGACACCTGGGCGGGAACCAATCGATCGTCGTCCATCCCCCCTCGACGATGTACGGCAAGCTGACGCCGGTAGAACGGGCGGAGCTGGGCGTTCCCGAGGGACTCATCCGCCTCTCGGTCGGCCTCGAGGATCCCGGAGACCTGATCGCCGACCTGGAGCAGGCGCTCAGCATCGCCGTGCCGGTCGCCGCCCGATCGTGACGAGTGCGTTCAGCAGGTCCCTCGCGGGGCCGGGCGCCCCCCCGTCTGTCATGCTGAGCCGCAGCGAGTCCCTCGCGGGTCCGGACGCCCCCCGTCTGTCATGCTGAGCCGCAGCGAAGCATCTCCCCGGCTCGAATCGGCAGCGTCCGGGAGATGCTTCGCTGCGGCTCAGCATGACAATGGGCGGGCCAGCCAATCGCCAACGGACTGCCGGATGCACCAGTAAGGCTTGGAGGGCAAGCACGATCGGATACTTGATGGGCATCGACGTGGGGACGACGGGGACGCGCGCCGTCGTCGTCGACGAGAGCGGTCGAGTTGCCGGCTCCGCCACCGCCGAGTATCCCCTGCACACGCCGCGGCCGCTCTGGGCCGAGCAGGATCCCGCCGACTGGTGGCGGGCGACGACGCTCGCCATCCGGGGCGCCGTCGCCGCGGCCGGGATTTCGGGTCGGGCGGTGCGGGGCATCGGCCTTTCGGGCCAGATGCACGGGTTAGTGCTGCTGGATGCCGGCGGAGAGGTGCTCCGTCCGGCCATCCTGTGGTGTGACCAGCGCACGCAGGAGCAATGCGACTGGATCGCCGAGCGGGTCGGCCGGCAGCGCCTGATCGAGCTGACCTGCAACCCGGCGCTGACCGGCTTCACCGCGCCGAAGATTCTCTGGGTGCGCCAGCACGAGCCCAGCGTCTACGAGCGCGCCCGGAAGGCGCTGCTGCCCAAGGACTTCATCCGATGCCGGCTGACCGGCGAGCTCGCCTCCGAGGTGTCCGACGCGTCCGGGACGCTCCTCTTCGACGTTGTCCGCCGGAAGTGGTCGGCAGAGATGCTGGCGCTCCTGGAGTTGGATCGCGATCTCCTGCCGGAGGTCTACGAGTCCCCGGTGGTGAGCGCAGCAGTATCCGAAGCTGCGGCTGGCGAGACCGGCCTGGCGGCCGGCACGCCGGTGGTTGGGGGTGGGGGCGATCAGGCCGCGGGCGGCGTCGGCAACGGCATCGTCGGGCCGGGCCTGGTCTCCTCGACCGTCGGCTCCTCCGGCGTCGTTTTCGCCTTCACCGAGCAGCCATGGCTCGACCCGGCCGGGCGGGTCCACACGTTCTGCCACGCCGTACCGGGCAAGTGGCACGTGATGGGTGTGACGCTGGGCGCTGGGCTCTCGCTGCGCTGGTTTCGAGACGAGCTCGCTCAGGCGGAGCGGGTCGTCGCCGACCTGACAGGCGCCGACCCGTACGACTACCTCACACAGGAGGCGGCGTCGGCGCCGGCCGGCGTCGAAGGGCTCATGTACCTGCCGTACTTGATGGGCGAGCGGACGCCGCATCTGGACCCGAACGCCAGAGGCGTCTTTTTCGGGCTGACCGCCCGGCATACGCGGGGAAGCGCCGTCCGCGCCGTCCTCGAAGGAGTCGCCTACAGCCTGCGGGACGGTCTGGAGGTCTTGAAGGCGATGGGGGTGCCGCTGGGCGAGGTCCGATTCTCCGGCGGCGGCGGACGCAGCGCGCTCTGGCGCCAGATCCAATCGGACGTGTTCGGTCTGCCCGGCGTGACCCTGAGCGTGAGCGAGGGACCGGCCTACGGCGCGGCGCTCCTGGCTGGGGTCGGGACCGGCGTCTACGGGAGCGTCGAGGAGGCATGCGCCGCGACCTTGCAGGTTGTCGATCGGGTCGCGCCGATCCCGGCCAACGTCCGAACGTATGAGACCTATTATCCGATCTATCGATCGCTCTACCACGCGCTGAAGCCACAGTTCGACGCCGTGACGCAGGCGGCGGTATCCGTGCTATACTGAGCGGAAACGAACGGCGCACACGGCGTGCGGCCCCTCGACTGCGGGCCGGTCGCCGAAGCGACACCAAGGAGACTACAGGGTGTCCTTGCGATACACCGACAGTGGCAACCCCAGTGAACTGGTCCGCGGCGTCGTCGTCCGCCGCCTCCGGGTGAACCGGGACCTGCGCGGCACCCTCGTCGAGACGCTGCGCGTCGACTGGCCCGACGTCTACGATCCGGCCGGCCGTCCTTTCGCCCAGTGTTACTGCTCCTACACGGAGCACGGCATTGCCCGGGACGAGGCGCGCTGGCACGTCCACGAGCACCAGGAGGACCGTTTTGTCGTCGTGGCCGGCGAGCTCGTGCTCGCTCTGTTCGACCGGCGGCCGGCCTCGCCGACCCATGGCCGGCTGAACCTGATCCGCATGGGCGAGTCGGGCGGCGACGACGGGCAGCTCCTCGTCGTCATCCCCCACCGCGTGCTGCACGGCTTCCTCTCTGTCGGCCGGATGGGCGTCCTCTTGCTGAACTACCCGACCCGGCTCTACGACCCGGCGGACGAGGGCCGAATCCCCTTCGACGAGGTGGACGCCCGACTGCCCAACGGCCGGCCCTTCCAATGGGACGCCATTCGGGCCGACCTGGACGTGAAAAGCCCCGCGCTGCGGCACTGACAGCGGAGATGAGGGAGTAACCTGATGACGGACTCCAAACAGTTTGCAGCCTGGCTGAAGGAGCAGATACGGGCCCGAGGGTTGACCGCCCTGAAGCTCGCCGAGCGACTGGACGTTCGGTATCCTGACGTGCTGGACTGGGTTGACGGCTGGTCGGTGCCGCCACCGTCGGCCTGCCGGGCCCTGGCCGCCCTGTTCGATCTCCCGGAGGCCGAGGTGCTCCGGCTGGCTGCCTGGGAACAGCGTTAATGGTCAGTCTGGCGCGCATGAAGCGCACGGCCCAGGCGGCGAACTCCGTCAAGCCGCTGGATTCGCTGTGTTGCGAGCCTACTGGCGAATCGTTCACCAGAGGCGGGATCACTATCTTCCACGGTGATGCGCTCCAGTTCTACGACAGGTGGCCGCCTCCGGTCGTCATCATCTCAGACGGCGCTTATGGTCTCGGGCTTTTTCCGGGTGATCCTCATACCCCCGATGCGTTGGCTGCCTGGTACGAACCACACGTCGAGGCATGGTCGCCCCGGTCGACGCCGGAGACAACGCTCTGGTTCTGGAACAGCGAGCTCGGGTGGGCCACGATTCATCCTGTCCTCTTGAAACATGGCTGGCGCTATGTCAATTGCCACATTTGGGACAAGGGACTGTCGCACATCGCGGGGAACTCCAACACGAAGACGCTTCGCAAGTTCCCGGTCGTGACTGAAGTCTGCGTGCAATACGTGAGAGAGGTCACGATCCGGGGACTCACGCTTCGCGACTGGCTCCGGAGCGAGTGGGAAAGGACCCGGCTTCCGTTCTCGCTCACCAACGCCGCTTCAGAGACAAAGAACGCGGCAACGCGCAAATACTTCACCAGGGACCACCTGTGGTACTTCCCGCCACCTGATGCCTTCGCTCGACTTGCGGAATTCGCAAACACGCACGGCAACCCTGCCGGAAGACCCTACTTCTCCGTCGATGGAAAGCGTCCGCTTACCCCAGAGGAATGGGCGAGAATGCGCGCGAAGTTCACCTGTCGAGCAGGGATCACCAATGTCTGGCGTGAGCCGCCGCTTGGGGGCTCCGAAAGAGTGAAGCTGGGAACACGCAGCGTTCACCTGAACCAGAAGCCGCTGAAGCTGATGGAAATCGTCGTTGAGGCGTCTTCGGATGCCAACGACGTTGTCTGGGAACCCTTTGGTGGATTATGCACAGGCGCTCTTGCCGCACACAACCTGAAACGGCAGTGCGTCAGCGCGGAGATCGACCGGGACTTCTATGAGCTGGCAGTAAGGAGGCTGCAAGGTGCAGGGTAGTGCGCCTACCCCACCTGTCCGGACCACCCCCGACCGAGGGTGGGAGCACCATGACCTGTACCAGCGCGTCAGGGAAGCCATCTACTCCCTACCGCTGTACTTCAAGACCGAGACCTCCATCTCAGGAGTCATGGCAACCGACATCTTCACGCTCAACGCGACGCTGGGCGCCACGATTGAGGAACAGGTCGTCAGGACGCTCAATGAAATGCAGCGGATCTGGGATCCTGATGGCAGATACACGCAATACGGATTCGTGCGACAGGCGCAGACGTTTCCCGACGTGCTGCTGAGACGATTTGGTGAGACCCCGGGCGCCGAGCCCATCGTGCTCGGCCTCGAGCTGAAGGGCTGGTACTTGCTTGCGAAAGAGGGTGAACCGAGTTTCCGCTTCCTGGTCACACCCTCTGCCTGCAATCCCCAGGACCTGATCGTCGTCGTGCCGTGGGTGCTGTCGAACGTGATCTCCGCATCTCCGCGTGTATTCCAGCCGTTCGTTGAGTCCGCTCGCTATGCCGCGGAGTACCGGAACTACCACTGGCGCTACTTGAGACAAACGACCCTGAGCACTGAGATCCACGTCGCGACGGGGATCAGACCATATCCACGGAAGTCAGACAGAATCGCGGATCATCCGGCGGCTGATTCGGGCGGCAACTTTGGCCGATTCGCGAGAACCGGCCTCATGGATGAGTACATCGACCGCTCGAAGTCACAGCTTCTCTGCGGTATCGAGGCCCGGCACTGGCTGACCTTCTTCAAGGTCTTTCAAGAGCAGCGGACTGGGGAAGCCGTTCAGCGAGAGCTTGCAAGATTCGGCGAGCGCCTCGCGAGTACGAGGTCTGCCGACGAATCCGTCGTGCAGAGCGTGCGGGCGATCCTCAGCGAAGTGGAGAAACTGCTTGTGCCCGCCGAGTAGACCTTCCATTTCCCAAACTCTGCTGCATCGACCCCGAGTACCTTCTGGCCAGCTTGAAAGCTCGCCTTGACTTTCCCGAAGCCGTGTGCTAGTTTTTCTCTGATAGCTACCAGGCGATGATGGAGCCGAGTAGGCGGAAGGGTGCCGGCCAGCGAGTCTGGTCTGGTGTGAGCAGATGCGGCGCCGCCGACCGAACATCCCTCCTGAGCCGGACACCGAAGGGCGAGTGATGGGTGATGAGTGACGGGTGATGAGTGGGGAGCATTCGGGATGCCCTACTCATGACTCATGACTCATCATTTCGTTGAGTAGGCTGTCCCGGGCTCGCCGCCCGTTATCAACGGCGAGGTCATTCTGATGAGTAATGGGTGATGAGTAATGAATAGACGTTCTACTCAGTGCTCATCACTCATCACCTGTCACTCGTCGGCGTGTCCGGAGTGAGCGAGCCCGCAAGCGGGCTAACAAGGGTGGTACCGCGGGAACTGTCCCGTCCCTTCCAGGGATGGGACTTTTTTGTTGCCAATAGCTGAACGCTGACGGCCGATAGCTGAACGCTGACGGCTGAACGCTGACGGCTGATGGTCAATCGCTGATCGCTTCCAATGGGGGAAATATGTTTCGGGCAGTCGGGAGCAAGGTGAGTTTCTCCGAGCTGGAGCTGGGCGTGCTCCGGTTCTGGAAGGACCGGCAGGTCTTCGAGCAAAGCCTCGAGCTGCGGCGGAACGCGCCGCGCTTCGTCTTCTACGAGGGGCCGCCGACCGCCAACGGCACGCCGGGCGTGCATCACGTTCTCGCGCGCGTTTTCAAGGACGTGATCCCGCGCTTCCGGACGATGCAAGGCCACTTCGTCCTGCGGAAGGGCGGTTGGGACACCCACGGGTTGCCGGTGGAGCTGGAGGTCGAGAAGGAGCTCGGCATCACCAGCAAGCAGCAGATCGAGGAGTACGGCGTCGAGCGGTTCAACCAGAAGTGCCGCGAGAGCGTCTTCCGGTACGTCAAGCAGTGGGAGGACCTGACCGACCGGATCGGCTTCTGGCTCGACGTCGAGAACGCCTACGTCACCTACCACAACAGCTACATCGAGTCGTGCTGGTGGATCATGCGCCGGCTCTGGGACCGGGAGCTGCTGTTCCAGGACTACAAGGTGACGATGCACTGCCCGCGGTGCAACACCTCCCTCGCCGACCACGAGGTGGCGCTGGGCTTCCGCGATGAGGTCGACGACCCGTCGGTCTGGGTCAAGCTGCCGCTGGCCGACCAGGCACACGGCCCGTTCGCGTCGCTGGACGTGCCCATCTCGTTCCTGATCTGGACGACGACGCCGTGGACGCTGCCGGCGAATGCGGCCGTCGCCGTCTCGCCGGTCGCCGATTACGTCGTCGCGCGCGTTGGCGACGAAGCGTTCGTCGTCGCCGCCGACCTGGCCGAGCAGGCGCTCGGCACGGCGGACTACGAGGTGCTGGCCCGCGTCCGCGGGCGGGAGCTGGAGGGGCTGCGCTACCGGCCGCTCTACGAGGGAGTCGGCCCCGGCGGCAAGCCAGTAGACCTGACGACGGCGTACCGCGTCGTCGCCGACGAGATCGTCTCGCTCGGCGAGGGCAGCGGCCTCGTCCACATCGCGCCGGCCTACGGCGACCTCGAGGTCGGCCGGCGGCACAACCTGCCCACGCTCTTCTCGGTCGATCTGACCGGCAAGGTGCTCGACGCGTTCCCACCGTTTGCCAGGCGGTTCTTCAAAGAGGCCGACCCGCTCATCACCCGCGACTTGATCGAGCGCGGGCTGATGCTGCGGCACGGGCGCGTCCTCCACGCCTACCCGTTCTGCTGGCGCTGCGACACGCCGCTGCTCTACTATGCCAAGACCTCGTGGTACATCCGGACGACGGCGGTGAAGGAGCAACTGCTCGCCGCCAACGACGAGATCAACTGGTATCCCGAGCACATCAAATGGGGCCGGTTCGGCGACTGGCTGCGGAACAACGTGGACTGGGCGGTCTCCCGCGAGCGGTTCTGGGGCACGCCGCTGCCGATCTGGCGGTGCCAGAGCTGCGGCCACTACCACTGCATCGGCAGCGTCGCCGAGCTGCGCTCGCAGGCCACCACCCCGGTGCCCGCCGATCTTGACCTGCACCGGCCGTACATCGACGAAGTGGCGGTGCGCTGCCCGAGCTGCGCGGGAACGGCCCGGCGCGTGCCGGAGGTGCTCGACTGCTGGTACGATTCCGGCGCCATGCCGGTCGCCCAGTGGCACTATCCGTTCGAGAACGAGGCGCTCTTCGTCGAGCAGTTCCCGGCGGATTTCATCTGCGAGGCCGTCGACCAGACGCGGGGTTGGTTCTACAGTCTGCACGCCCTCTCGGTGCTCCTGTTCGACAGGCCGTGCTACCGGAACGTTATCTGCCTCGGGCTCGTGCTCGACGGCAAGGGCGAGAAGATGAGCAAGTCGCGCGGGAACGTCGTCGACCCCTGGTCGGTGATCAACCGCCACGGCGCCGACGCCGTGCGGTGGTATCTGCTGACGGCGACGGCGCCCGGCAACCCGCGCCGCTTCTCGGCCGACCTCGTCGGCGAAGTCGTCCGCAAGTTCCTGCTGACGCTCTGGAACACCTACAGCTTCTTCACGACGTACGCGGCGCTCGACGGCTGGCAGCCGGACCCGAACCAGCGCGTCGAGCACTCGCTGCTCGATCGCTGGGTGCGCTCCGAGCTGCACCAACTGGTCGCCAATGTGACCACGATGCTGGAGCACTACGAGCCCACCGGCGCCGGCCGGGCCATCGAGGAGTTCGTCGACGTCCTCTCGAACTGGTACGTCCGCCGAAGCCGGCGGCGGTTCTGGAAGACCCGGAGCGACGCCGACAAGGTGGCGGCCTACGCGACGCTCTACGAATGCCTGGTGACCGCCGGCAAGCTGCTGGCGCCGTTCACGCCGTTTGTCGCCGAGGAGCTCTACCAGAACCTCGTCCGCGCGGTCCAGAGCGGAGCGCCGGAGAGCGTCCACCTCGCCGACTTCCCGGTGGCCGATGCGGCACTGATCGACCGGCAACTGATGGACGACATGCGGCTCATCATGCGGCTCGTCAGTCTGGGCCGCGCGGCGCGCAGCAAGGCGAATGCGAAGGTGCGCCAGCCGCTGGCCGAGGTGCTGGTCCGGGTGCGCTCGGCCGCCGAGCGGGAGGCGGTCGAGCGCCTGACTCCGCTGCTGCTCGACGAGCTGAACGTGAAGCGGCTCCGATTCGTCGAAGAGGAGGGGGAGATCGTCGAATACGGTGTGAAGCCGAACCTCGCCCTGCTCGGCCCGAAGTACGGGCGCGAGCTCGGCAGGCTCCAGGCGGCGCTCCGGGCAGCGGACCCGCGCACCGTCGCGGCGGCGGTGCGCGCCGGCGCGCCGGTGCCGGTCGACGGCTTCGAGCTGGCGCCGGCCGAAGTCCTTGTCGAGACGAAAGATCGGCCGGGGCTGGCGGCGGCCGAGGAAGCCGGCTACGCCGTCGCGGTGTCCACGGCGGTCAGCGAGGATCTGAAGCAGGAAGGGCTGGCGCGCGAGCTGGTTCACCGGCTCCAGACAATGCGCAAGGCGGCCGACCTGAACCTCGCCGACCGGATTGTCGTGAGCTTCCAGGGCTCGCCGAAGGTCGCCGAGGTCTTCCGGCGGTTCGCCGAGTACGTTCAGGCCGAGACGCTGGCCGTCTCGCTCGTCGAAGGCCCGCCGCCGGCCGGCGCCTACGTCGAGACGCAGAGCGTCGATGGGCACCAGGTGGAGCTGGGGATCACGCGCGCGTAGCCTACGGGGCAAGGCGCTTGATCGCTGAAAATCTGTCGAAGTCGCCGTCGAAGCTGGCGATGGCGGAGATCTGTAGCCGCTCCGCCTGGGCCACCAGGAGGGCATCGACGAAATCGCGCACCTGCGGGGTGTTCACCCAGAGCTCCAGGGCACGACGGTAGGTCTGCTTCGCGGGAATCTTGAAGCCCCGCAACGACAGGATGTTACCCAGGTGGCGCTGCACCTCGGCTCGTGGGAGGTGATAGGTCACACGGGAGGAGAGGACCTGGACCACCTCGACAACCACGGATTCGGATACGTAGAGCGTGATCTCGCCGCGAGCCGCTTGCTCGAAGAGGGCGCGCGCCCGAGCCGCCTGCTCGGGGTTGTCCTGGGTCAGGTAGCGAATGAGCAGGTTGGTGTCGAGGAGGACCAGCGGCACGGGCTACTCCAGCCCTTCCCGGGCTGCGCGGTCGGCGATCTCCTCGGCCACCAGGGCCTCGATCTCCTCCCAGGTACGACGGGGCTTGAGGGCCGGAATCGCCTGGTAACTCTCCTGAAGCGGCGACGAGGCCAGCGTCATCTCCACCTTCCCCTGCTCCAGCCGGAAGGCCACCCGGTCTTTCGGTTTGATCCCCAACGTCCGGCGAATCGCCACCGGCAGGGTCACCTGGCCCTTGGGACTTACGCTGCTCAGCATCTCTCTCATGGTCTTACCTCCTTCTGACGTACAACCTTCATAATACGTTTGTACCACGTGATGTCATGAATAGTCAAGATCAGCCCTGCGACCGGGCCCCTGGTTGGCTGCCGTCCCCCGTGTTGCACGAGTGATTGCCTCGCGCTATACTGCCGGCGGCGATGGAGCCCGCTCGAACGTGTCATCGCCGTGGGGAGTGTGAGTTGCTCAACTGGCCGATAGCTCCCACTTCATCGGCAGGCCGATGGCGTGGGAGCTTCTTGTTGCCGAGCGCGCAGAGCCGATCTGGCTCGGGGAGAATCGAAACGTGATTGATGGTGGGTACCAGGTTCGGGAAGTGGCCGCGCGGGTCCAGGAGCAGATCGGCCGCGTGATCGTCGGCAAGGGATCGGCGATCGAGCTGCTCGTCGCGGCCGTCTTTGCCGAGGGGCACGTGCTCTTCGAAGACGTCCCCGGCATCGGCAAGACGAGCCTGGCCAAGGCTCTGGCGCGCAGTCTGGGCTGCACCTTCCAGCGGGTCCAATGCACGCCCGATCTGCTGCCGTCGGATGTCACGGGCGTCTCCTACTTCAACCAGCAGACGCAGGCGTTCCAGTTCCGGCCCGGCCCCGTCTTCGCGCAGGTCGTGCTCGCCGACGAGATCAATCGAGCGACACCCCGGACGCAGTCGGCGCTCCTCGAAGCCATGGAGGAGCGGCAGGTAACGGTCGACGGCGAAACGCGGCCGCTGCCGCGGCCGTTCGTCGTCCTGGCGACGCAGAATCCGGTGGAGCTCGAAGGAACCTTTCCGCTGCCCGAAGCGCAGCTCGACCGATTCCTAGTACGGCTGCGGCTCGGCTATCCGACGCGCGACGAGGAGGCGCAGATCGCGCGCCGATTCCAGGAGGCCAATCCGCTGGCCGACCTGGCCCCGGTCGCCGCTGCCGACGAGCTGGCCGCGGTCAGTCGGGTCTGCCGGCGGGTATTCGTCGGCGAGCCTGTCGAAGTGTACCTGATCGAGATCGTGCGAGCCACGCGCCATCGGCCCGGCGTCGAGCTCGGCGCCAGCCCGCGCGCCACCCTGGCGCTCCTGCACGCGGCTCAGGCGCTGGCGGCCATCCGGGGCCAGGGGTTTGTCCGGCCGGACGACGTCAAGGACCTGGCGGTGCCCGTCCTGGCCCACCGGCTGATCGTAGGGGCGGCCGGGCGGCTCCGCGGCCAGCGCGACGAGGAGATCGTGCGCGAGATCCTCGCCCAGGTGCCGGTGCCGGTCGAGGACCCGGCGGCGGAGCCGGTCTCAGGGCAGCACCGTGGGTAGCCGGTTCTGGCTGGCCGGCATCGTCATCTTCCTCGTCGTCGCCGTCGTCTTCCGCGACGGGCTCATCTTTGTCGCCGGCGCCGCCGTCGGTCTTGCCACCGGCGTCTCCCGGCTCTGGCGGCGCCACTGCCTGACCAACCTCGAATACCGCCGGGCGTTCTCGACCGTCCGCGCCTCGTTCGGCGACACGGTCGAACTGACGGTGGAGATCGTCAACCGCAAGCTCCTGCCGCTCGCCTGGGTCACGATCGACGACGAGATCCCCCGCGATCTGGTCCCGCTGGCAGGCCGCACGACCTACTCGCACCGACCGAGCCGTCGAGCCATTCAGAACCTGCTGGCCCTCCGGCCCTTCGAGCGGGTCCGGCGGCACTACGCCATCCCCTGCCGGACGCGCGGCGAGCACGTGTTCGGGCCGGTCCGGCTCCGGTCCGGCGACCTGTTCGGCCTGGCCTGGGCAGAGGAGACGCGGCCGCTCGCCGACGTGCTCCTCGTCCACCCGCGGATTGTCCCACTCGAAGCGCTCGGCCTGCCGGCCCGGGAGCCGCTCGGCGACCGGCGGTCGTCCAGTTGGATCTTCGAGGACCCGTCCAGGACGATCGGCGTCCGCGACTACCACCCCGGCGACAGCCCGCGCCGGATCCACTGGCCGGCGACGGCCCGGGCCCAGCAGCTCAAAGTGCGCGAGTACGAGGCGACGACGACCTACCGGCTCTGCCTGTTCCTGAACGTCAACACCCACGGCGGCGACGGCTGGTGGTGGATGGACTACAGCCCGGAGCTGCTGGAGCAGGCGATCACGGCGACCGCCTCGATTGCGGCCTGGGCGATCGAGCGGCGCTACCAGGTCGGCCTGTACGCCAACTCCAGCGACCGACTCGCCCGCGGCAGCGAGGCCATGCCGCCGCCCGTGGCGATTCCACCAAGCCAGGACGCCGGCCAACTACTGCGCATGCTCGACGCGCTCGCCCGACTCCAGACCTTTGCCACCCAGTCGTTCGCCGGGATGCTGACGGAGCAGGCGCCGCGCCTCCCGTTTGGCGCCACCGTCGTCGTCGTCACGGCCTCCATCGGGGTTGAGATTGTCGCCGCCCTTCGGCGGCTGCGCGGCCGCGGCCATCCCGTCGTCCTCGTCCTGGTCGGCGACGAAACCCCCGGGCCGAGTCTGGACGGCGTGGTCGTCAGGCGGGTGACAGAGATCGGCGGTCCAATCTCGGCGGCGGTGGCGTATCGCTAGAGGTTGGCTGCTGCCGGTGCTGCTGGTGAGCATGGAGGCCGGCTGGCTGACCATCTGGTCGGCGCTCCTGGGAGCCTGGCTGGGCCGACCGGTGGGCGAGGCGCTGCTGCCGGTGCCGGCCATCCCGGCGCTCATCGGCGGCGGGTGGCTGCTGACCCGGACGGCGCAGCGGCGGCGATGGTCCATCGGCCGCACCCGGACGGCAATCGCCGTCGGCGGGATCCTGGCTGCGCTCGTGGCCGTCCGGGCCGGCCCGCTGGCCGGCTATGCCCCGACAGACGCCGAGTGGCTTGGCGCGCTGGCCCGGGCGCTCCCGGCGACGTTCCGTCGGCCCGACCCGGCCGTGCTGGCGCTCCCGTTTGCGCTCTACCTCTGGTGGCGGGGGATCCGGCGGGGGCGCCAGCCGCTCTACGCGGGCGACGTCGAGGGGGCCTTCCGCTGGGGCGTGCTCGCCATGGTGGCCGGGCTGGTGCTGCGGCTGGCCTCCACTGCCGGAACGCCGGCAGACACGGCGGCAGCCGCCCTGGCGATGTTCCTGTTTGCCGGGCTCACCTCGATTGCCCTCGCCCAGATCGAGTCGATGCAGCGGGAGAGCCACGCGCGCGAGAACACCGCGCTCGCCGTCAACCGGCACTGGCTCGGCTTCCTGGTGGCGCTCGTCGCGCTGGTGCTGCTCGCCGCCGTCGCACTGGCCCAGCTCTTCTCGTTCGACTTCCTCGACGCCCTGGCGCGGCCGGTGCTGGCGGCCATCCGGACCGTGGTCCTGCTCCTTCTATTCGCCATTGCGCTGCCGGTCGGTTTCCTGATGGAAGCGGTCGTCTGGCTCATTCGCCGTCTGCTGGGCAACGCCCCGCCGGCCGAGCTGCCGAAGATCGATCTGGGCGCCTTCGACCAGCTCCGCGACCAGACCGAGCGCGCCGCGCTTTCGCCCGAGGTGGTCGCCGTGATCAAGTGGGCCGTGCTTGGCCTGATCGCCCTGGGCATCCTTGCCGCGCTGGTGCGCTCGATCACCCGCCTGAGCGACTGGGGCACGGACGACGAGGTCGATGAGGAACGGGACTTCGTCTGGACCTGGCCGGGACTGCGCGCCGTCCTGCTCCGCTGGCTGGCGCGCTGGATGTTGCGCCGGTCGCCGGCCGTTCAGGCGCCGGTCTCAGCCGTCCCGGCGGCCGACGGTCCGCCACAGACGCTCTCGATCCGCGCCATGTACCGCGAGCTGCTGCGGCTAGGCGCCGTCCTCGGCCGGCCGCGGCACCCGAGCCAGACGCCCGACGAGTACGCCGACCACCTGCGCGACCACCCGGCGCTGCCCGCCGATGACCTCGATACGGTCACCGGCGCCTACGTTCACGCGAGGTACGGGCCGGAGCCGCCGGACGAAGCGGCAGCCGCAGATGCGCGGCGGGCCCTGGAACGGTTGCGCGCGGGGGTCGGCGGAGCGGGAAGCGATACGGCGTAGCCACGGCAGACGGCCTCCACAAACGTTTCCGCCCCTTCCAGTAGGTGCACCCGACGGAACCAACCGCAGAGACGCGGAGGACGCAATGAACGAGGTTTCCGGCTTCCAGTTTCTGGTTTCTGGTTGGCACGATGCTCCTCGAACCAGAAACCACAAGCCAGAAACCCGCCGTAGCGCCTGTGCGGGTGCGTCACGCGCTCTACGTGCGTTCGATGCCGAGCGTCTACCCGTTCTCTCCCTCGGTTCACCCGTTTCGTCAGGGGCATTATGTCCAGTGACTTAACAGAAGAATTGTGGATAACCCACAATCGCGTGCAAACTGGGCCGAAAACGGCCTTTGCCGGGAGAGGTTCCGGGAGAGGCGTCTGCTACACTACGCACGGGCTTGAATCCCAGTGCGTGGAGGAGCACATGAGGGTCACGCGACGAGCCATCCTGGTCGGGGTCGATCCCCTCGTCCTCGCGGGTCTTCGTGAACACCTGACAAGCCAGGCCGATCTCGCCGTCGTCGACGCCGTGACGACGAAACTCGCAGCCCTCGCCTCGATCCAGACCCACCGGCCCGACCTGCTCATCTTCCTGCCAGATGGGTTTCCGGGCGGCGGACCCGATCTGGCCCGACGATGCTTGAGACGCGTCCCGACCGTCCGGCTGCTGGTGCTGCCCATGCGGGCCGACCTGGACCTCCTCGCCGCCTACGCCGGTCTCGGCGCGGCCGCCTACGTCCTGTTCGAGAACCTGCCCGACCTGATCGAGCACGTCGAGGTCATCGAAACCGGCGGAACGATCCTCGACCACCACCTGGTGGACAGCCTGGTCGAGCTGCTGAGTCGGCCGCTCGGACGAGCGGTGCTGCACGCGCTCCTCACCGAGGCGGGAGCCAAGCCCGCTGACTTGCCTCCCAACGGCGCCACCTACGCGGTTCAATGCCTGGGCCCGGCGGGCAAGTCCCAGTATGCCGACGGTGAGGATAGCCAGGTTGTCGCGCCACGCCGCCGAGCGGTCGTCCGGCTTGCCGGCCAGGGCTGGACGAACAAGGAGATCGCCGCCCGCCTGGATATTCAGGTTTCGACGGTTGCCGAGCACCTCAAGCGGTTCCGCGCCGAGGTCGGTCCGCTCCGCCGGGCCGAGCTGGGACGACTGCTCGCCGAGGGCCGGCTCGGCGGCAACCCCGACCGAAGCGGCGCGAAGGAACAATGAACCGCCAGGGCGCCAAGATCGCCAGGGAAGACGCCACGAATGCCGATTGGCTGTCCCCCAAAAAGGGGACAGCCGGGCGCAGTGACCTGTCCCCCAAAAAGGGGACTTCTCAAGCGAGCGATTGCCTGCTACACTTTGCGTCAACTCGACTGATGGCACGCGAAGCCCTCGGCCTTGCTCGGCGCCCAGCGAGAGTGGACCGCCAAGACGCCAGGATCGCCAAGGAAAACGCCAAGAAAACCGACTGTTTGCGGGGCAAGCAGTCAGCACTCAGCGGTCAGCGATCAGCTTCGGGTGATGGCACCTGGGCCAGACTTGCCGAGTCGTCGCTCTCCTGAGGGCCGACTGCTGATCGCTGAACGCAATCAGTCCGGAGGCCAGGTGGACGACAGGTGGACGAACTGAAGGAGCGAACGATGGCGAAGGTACGCGTGCGGGGACAGGAGAACAACGAGACCGGTGTGATGGCGGAAAGCCAGGCGGCGGCTGGTCCGATCCCACTCCGGCCCATGCCCATCTCGGGCGTCGTCGTCGGGAAAACGGAGTTGCTCGCAGCGCTCCAGGTCTACGGTCCCTTCGAGGACATCGAGGTCTTCGAGGACGGCCAGCGGTTCTTGCTCAAGCTCCGCCCCGAGGCCGCGACCTAG
>JACQGW010000194.1 GCA_016199325.1 Chloroflexota bacterium | reverse complement strand
GGGTTGTGCTGGGCGTCGAGCGGGTGGCCGACGGCTTCACCCAGCCGCTCTTCGTCGGCCACGCCGGCGACGGCAGCGGGCGGATCTTCGTCGTCGAGAAGACCGGCCGCATCCGGCTCGCCGACGGCACGATCTTCCTCGACCTCGGCGACCGGGTGACGGCGCCGCCGCTGTTCTCCTACGAGCGCGAGCAGGGACTCCTGGGGCTGGCCTTCCACCCCCGCTTCGCCGCCAACGGCTTCTTCTACGTCCATTACAACGACCGCCGCGGCGACCACGTCGTCTCGCGCCTGAGCGTGGGGCCAGATGGCCGCGGCGACCCGAAGAGCGAGAAAGTGCTCCTGACCCAGCGCCAGCCGGAGACGAACTTCAACGGCGGCATGCTCGCCTTCGGCCCCGACGGCTACCTGTACATCGGCCTGGGCACCGGCGGCGCCAGCGTCAACCTGCAGGCCAATGCCCAGGATCTCGGCACCCTGCTGGGCAAGATCCTCCGCATCGACGTGGACGGCGGGGACCCGTACGCCATCCCGCCCGACAATCCCTTCAGACGGCAGCCCGGCGCGCGCCCCGAAGTCTGGGCCTACGGGCTGCGCAACCCCTGGCGCTTCGCGTTCGACCGCGCCACCGGCGACCTCTACATCGGCGGGCCGGGCGAGTTCAAGCGCGAGTGGGTCCACTTCGTGCCGGCCGGCACGCCGGGCGGGAGGAACTTCGGCTGGCCCATCCTGGAGGGCAGCATCTGCTGGCGCGTGGCGACGTGCGACCGCCGCGGGCTCGAGCTGCCGGTCGTCGAGTACCCAACTTATGAGGGGGGGAACTGCGTGGTCATCGGCGGCTCCATCTACCGCGGCCGGCAGTATCCGCTCCTCCGCGGCGCCTACCTCTACGGGGACTTCTGCACGGGGCGCATCTGGGCGGCGGCGCGCAACGCGGCCGGCGCCTGGAGCACGACGGAGCTGTTCAGGCTCAGCGGGCTGATCAGCTCGTTCGGCGAGGACGAGGCCGGCGAGCTCTACGTGGCCGACATCCACAACGGCGCCGTCTACCGCCTGGTGGCCAGGCCGCGCTAGGGCGGGGGTCAGGGGCCAGGGGCCGGAACCGGAGGCCAAGCCAGGTCACGTCTCTTGTGCTCTTCCCCGGTTCAATGTTCCTGCTCGCCGCTCTATGGCTGGTACAGGGTGCCCGTTGCCGCGGTGAACAGCGGGCCTGGAAATCCGCTCCACCACAGTCGAAGCCGGCCGCTGGGCCAGCCGCCAGATGGTCACCGCCGGCCTATTGCGAGAGCGATCGTGACCATGCTATGGTTACAGGTGCAGGCTTGTCTCAGCTCCGTTCCCACGCTGTGGGGGTGACCCTGGGAGCAGCGTAGTAAGTGCAGGCACACGAGCCTTGTCCCCACGCGCGCGTCGGTGAAGAGACTGGACAAGCCTGCAAAACCCTCCAGTTGTCCTCCGGCCATCCCGCGCCGCGATAGGGCTGGTGCAAGATCCAGATTGCCCAATCATTCAGCAAGCGGGGGCTTGACACAAGGCGGTTTGTAGAGTATAGTGTGAAACTGAAGGGGAGTAGTGTCGTAAGAAAGCCCGGCGACATGGCGAGGCCACCCGATCGAGCGTCACCTGATACCCCGCGCATGGCGACATCGTGAGCCAGGAATATCGTAACACTCACTCCGTTCAGGGCTGGCACGGTTGGAGGTAGGCCGAACAATTGGACTGCCCGGCGGTTGACAGACGACCCGGGAGGTAAGATACTGTGTGGCAGAGCGAACGTTCGTTCTTGTTCCGGCCGGTCCACGAGCAGGAGGGAGGTGCCGAATGATGGCACATGACCTGTACCGGCTCTTCTGGGCAAAGACACACCGTCGCACCGGCGCCTGGCACCCGCTGATCTGCCACATGATCGACGTCGCGGTTGTGGTGGAGGCGATGTGGCGCGAGGTGCTGTCGCCCGCGGCCCGGCGGCGCTTCAGTGTGGGGCTCGGACTGGACGAAGCCGCGGCCGGGCGTTGGGTGGTGTTTGTCGCGGGCCTCCACGACATTGGCAAGCTCAGCCCGGGCTTTGCCCTCCAGGAACCGGCGATGGCTGAGCGGATTCGTCGCTCCGGCATGCCCTGTCCGACCGGCGTGCGGTGGGCCGCCCACGGTGCCGTGACCACGCTGAAGCTCCCGCACATTCTCACGGACCAGTTCAAGATGCCGCGTGGCGTGGCCTCTTCCATCGCAGTCGCCACGGGCGGCCACCACGGCATCTTCGCCGGCGATCGCGAGCTGGACGCACTGATCGACGCCGATTACGGCACGCGCGCGTGGGACGAGGCACGCGCGGCGGTGGCGAAGGAGCTGGCAGACGTCCTCCGCCTTCCCATCGATGCGCCGCCCACGGTGATCCAGACGCCCACGGCCATGATGTTGGCCGGCCTCATCGCGGTCGCCGACTGGATCGCCTCCAATGAGGCGTATTTCCCGTACGCGGTGCCGGACCTGGCAGCCACGCCGGCCGTCGACGCCGTCGCCTACGCCACGACGGCGAGAGGCCGTGCATACACCGCGCTCGAACGACTGGGCTGGACCGGCTGGATGCCGCCGATTTCTCCGCGCACCTTCGAGGAGCTCTTTCCAGGCAAGGCAGCCAGGCCGCTCCAGGTGGGTGCTGCGCTGGTGGCCGAATCGATCGCCGAGCCGAGCCTGTGCATCGTCGAGGCGCCGATGGGCGAAGGGAAGACCGAGGCCGCCATGTACCTGGCCGACCGCTGGAACGCCGTGCTCGGCCAGCGCGGCTGCTACTTCGCGTTGCCAACGCAGGCCACGAGCAACCAGATGTTCGACCGCGTCCGCTCGTTCCTCGCCGAGCGATTCCCGCACGATCTGGTCAACCTGCAGCTCATCCACGGGCACGCGGCCCTTTCTGCCGCATTCCAGGAGCTCCGGATGGGCGCCGACCAGGTCTTCCAGTCGGACCGGATCGACGGTGTCTACGCCGATCACCGGGTCCCCACCGACCTGGCTGGGATCGTCGCAGGCGAATGGTTCACCTATCGGAAGCGCGGGCTGCTGGCGCCGTTCGGCGTTGGGACGGTGGACCAGGCACTTCTTGGCGTGCTCAAGACCCCCCACGTGTTCGTCCGATTGTTCGGGCTCGGGTCCAAGACGGTCATCGTCGACGAGGTGCATGCCTATGACACGTACATGACAACCCTGCTGGAGCGGTTGTTGAACTGGCTCGGCGCGCTCAGGACATCGGTCGTGCTCCTCTCGGCAACGCTACCCAGCGCCCGCCGTCAGTCCCTCCTTCAGGCGTACGCCGCCGGGCTGGGACGGCCGCCAACAGGCCCCATGCCCGCCGAGCGCTATCCCAGGATCACCTGGGTCACGCGCTCGGTGCTCGACGCCCGCCACGTCGTCGCGTCCGGGCAAAGCAGCAAGAACGTCACAGTCCGGTGGCTGGACGGCGCCCTGCCCGAGGAGGAGGGCGCGCGGTTTCTGCTGGGCGAGGAGCTCAGTCACGCGCTCGCCGCCGGCGGCTGCGCCGTAGTCATCTGCAACACGGTCCACCGTGCGCAGCAGGTCTATCGCGCGCTGAAGCCCTTCTTCGGCGGTGTGGCCGACGATGGGTTGCCGGAGTGCGACCTCCTTCACGCCCGGTTCCTGTTCGAGGAGCGCGACCGCCGGGAGAAGCGCGTCATCCTCCGCTTCGGCAAGCCCGACGCGACGGTCACGGTGGCCGAGGGTCAGACGGCGACGGTTCGGCGGCCGTGGCGCGCCGTGCTCGTGGCGACGCAGATCGTCGAGCAATCGTTGGATCTCGATTTCGACCTGATGGTGACCGATCTGGCCCCGGTCGACCTGGTGCTGCAACGCCTCGGCCGGCTGCATCGCCATGACCGTCGCGCCCACGGCCATCGGCCGGCGCGCCTTGCCGAGCCCCAGCTCTGGATCCTGCGCCCGGAGACCCTGGACGGCGACGTGCCTGGCTTCGGGCGCGGCTCGGAAGCGGTGTACGATCCCCACGTCCTCCTCCGCTCGTGGCTCGTGCTGAAGGGGCGCCAGATCGTCGAGCTTCCGAAGGACGTGGAGCCGCTCGTCGAAGCTGTCTACGACGATGCCCAAAGCTGCCCGGCTGACCTCAGCCCGGCGCTCCAGGCGAGATGGAGGGAGACCCGGCAGTGGCTGGACCAGGACACTACGCGTGAGAAACGGGAAGCCCTCAAGCGGTGGTTGCAGCCTCCCTGGTTCAGGGGTGAGCTGGCTGACCTGACCGCCGACGCCCGTGCCGAAGATGCGCCCGACTTCCACGTCGAACACCAGGCGCTGACGCGGCTGGCGGAGCCGTCGGTGAGCGTCGTCTTCCTGCACGGAACGCCCGAGCATCCGTCGCTGGATGCCGGCGGCCGGGAGCCTGTCGAACTGAAGGCCAGGCCAGATGCCAGGCAGGCCGAGCAGCTCCTCCGGCGCTCCCTCACCATCTCCGACAAGCGGGTCGTCTTCGACCTCCTGCGGATGGAGCCGCCGGCAGGCTGGCGGCGCTCGGCGCTGCTCCGCCACGAGCGGCTGCTGACCCTCGACGACACCGGACGGGTGCCGGTCGGACGACACGTGCTGCACCTTGACGAGAATGTCGGGCTCGTAGTCGAGAGCCCGGAAGGAGCGAACCCTTGAGCCCACACTTCAACCTCCTGGACGAGCCCTGGATCCCCTGTATGCTCGTGGACCGGCAGCAGCCGGTCGATCTGAGTCTCTGTGCGGTGCTGGTGCGAGCGCCGGAGGTCCGCGAGATCGTCGATGCGTCGCCGCTCATCACGGCCGCGCTGCACCGTTTGCTCCTGGCAATCATCCGGCGGAACTTCGAGCCGGAAGGCGTCGACGCCTGGGCGGATCTCTGGGAAGCGGCGCGGTGGGACCAGGCCCGGCTCCAGACCTACTTCGACCGGTGGCGCGACCGTTTCGACCTCTTCAACGAGCGCCATCCGTTCTACCAGGTGGCCGGGCTCGAGGAGGAGTACGGCAAGCCGATCAGCCAGTTGACGCACGAGCTGGCGTCCTCGGCCAATGCGGTCCTGCTCTTCGACCATACCACAGATCCGGTCCTGACGCCGGCCCAGGCCGCTCGCTACGTCATCGCCTTTCACTCGTTCGATGTCAGTGGTACCAAGTCCCTGGGAAAGACCGAGCCCATTGCACACAAGTACGCCCGCGCTGGGCCACTGACGAAGACCGCCGTGGTACTGGTAAAGGGCCCGAATCTCTTTCAGACGCTGATGCTGAACCTGCACGGCTTCCCCCGCCCGGATACGGCCGCGCTGCAGGGTGAGGACTTGCCGGCCTGGGAGCGCCCGAGCCCGACCGAACCGATCGACCGCTATCCGGCCGGCTGCGTCGACCTCCTGACCTGGCAAAGCCGCCGCATTCGGCTGCTGCCCGAGCCGGGGCCGGATGGCCGGATCGTGATTCGGCGCGCCGTCATCATGAAGGGATACCAGCTCCCCGATCCGTCCGTTCGGAAAGAGCTGGAAACGATGCTGGCCTTTCATTCACGGCCGGGGGCGAAAGCGAACGAGGATCCGTGGCCGCCCGTGAGCTTGCGGGAAGACCGGGCGCTCTGGCGGGATAGCCTGGCGCTCTTTCAGGCTGGAGGCGCACATGCGCGGCCGCGGACCCTGGACTGGCTCTCACGGCTCGTTAGGAATGGGATCTTGACCCGCGCGGCGGTCCTGCCGCTCGACGTGTATGGCGTCACCACTGACCCAAAGAATCAAGCGAACGTGATCTTCTGGCGCCATGAGCGCCTGCCGCTGCCGTTGGCGTATCTCGAGGAGAGCGCGCGTTCGGAGCGGCTCCTGGATACCGTCACGGCCCTGATCCACCTCGCCGAAGCGGTCGGGAGCCTCTTCGAGCTCGGGTTCGACGCGATTCCTGCTGAGGGGAAGGCGTTGGTGATTCCGCGCCCCGTGCAGGTGCTCGCGGCGCTGCTGGTGGCGCCGACCGAGCAGCGACAGCCCAGAAAGGATGATCTCCGCCCCATCGTGAGACACCTCGCGCCCGGGCAGCACTACTGGCCCCGCCTCGAAGTTCCGTTCAAGCAACTGCTGGTCGACATGGCGAGCGATCCGGCGGTGGACGACGACCGGGTGTGGAACTTCGGGGCGGAGCCGAAGGCGCGCTGGGCGAAGACGCTGCGGCGAGAAGCCTGGAACGCCTTCGAGGCGATCGTCCAGGGTCTCGACGAGTCGCCACGGACTATCAAGGCAGTCGCCCGCGCCCAGCACGAGCTTGCCATGCGGCTCGGCGCGGTCCTGAAGGGCTACGGGACCGACACCCAGCAGGTGGCCGAGGAGGCTGCCCGAGACACCGCAACGTCGAACCACGTCGAGGAGGAGCAGGGATGAGTCCACCAATCACTCACATCACCAAGTTCGTCCGCTACCTCGAGAGTCTGCTGCCCGGCGAGCGCAGCACGGATGGGATGGCCCCGTCTGGCCCTGAGCGGTCCGGCGTCGCGGCGCGGAAGCGAGCGGCGCTCGCCGAGCTGCGGCGGGGACTCGGCGTGCCGCCCGGCCAGGCCGCCGAAATGTACCCGTACGTCGTGCCGTGGCTGCCGGACAACGCGCAACCGTGGCAGGAAGAGCCGTACTACCTCGTCGCGGCGCTCTTCGCCTGGCACCAGCGCCCATGGCCGAAAGCGGACGGCGAGCGGCGTCCGACGAATCTGGGCGCATCGTTCGCCAGGCTTGCGCAAGCCGTCGAGAGCGAGAGCATCGAGCGGCGTTTTACGGCGCTGCTCAGCTCCCATCGCGACGACCTGCCGGAACAGCTCCGGCATGCCGTCGGGTTGCTCAAATCCAAGGACGTCCCGATCGACTGGGCGCAGTTGCTCGCCGACATTCAGCAGTGGGACCGGCCACGGCGCACCGTCCAGCGTGGCTGGGCACGTGCCTTCTGGGGGAGTGTCCGGAGCACGAGCGAGGCGCGCCAGGCGAGTGGTGAGGGGGCGCCGAGCACGGAGCAGGAATCGAGCGGCACGCATGCCGCGCAGGAAGAAAGGAGCGAGTGATGTTCGTCGAGCTACACATGCTGCAGAATTTCGCGCCGGCCAACTTGAACCGAGACGACACGGGAGCGCCCAAGGATTGCGAGTTCGGCGGCTATCGCCGCGCGCGCATCTCGAGCCAGTGTCTCAAGCGGGCGATCCGGGCCGCCTTCAAGGAGCAGGGGCATCTCACTGAAGAGCAGATGGCCGCCCGGACCAAGCGCGCCGTGGAAGCCGTCGCCAAGCGGATCGTCGCAGCGGGAAAGGGCGACGAAGAGCTGGCGAAGCGGGCCGTCGAAGCGGCGTTGAAGAGCGTTGGACTGGGACCGAAGGACGACGGGAAGACCGCGTACCTGCTCTTCCTGGCCGAGGAAGAGCTGCGCGCGTTGACCCGGGTGTGCCTCGACTTCTGGGACGTGCTGACCCAGCCGGCCGGCGACCAAGCCGCCGGGACCGGCGCGAGGGGCGTCAGAGATGCGAAGAAGACCGCCAGAGAGCAGTCGAGCCCGGCCGTCGCCAGCGCGGTCAAACAGCTCCTGGACGGCGGTAAGGCAGTCGACCTGGCGTTGTTCGGGAGGATGATCGCCGACCTGCCGGAGCGCAACGTCCACGCGGCCTGCCAGGTGGCGCATGCCATCTCGACCAACCGGGTCAGCATGGAGTTCGACTTCTACACCGCCGTCGACGATCTGAAGCCGGAGGACACGGCGGGCGCCGACATGATGGGGACCGTCGGGTTCAACTCCGCCTGCTTCTATCGCTACGCGAACGTCGATATGGAACAACTGAAGAAGAACCTTGGCGGCCAGGCAGACGGCAGTGAGCAGTTGGCCCGCGAGGCGCTGCGGGCATTCCTCCGCGCGGCGGCAAGCGCGGTCCCGACCGGGAAGCAGAACAGCATGGCCGCGCAGAACCCACCCTCGCTCATCTTCACGGTCGTCCGCCGGGCGGGGCTCTGGTCGCTCGCGAACGCCTTCGTCGACCCGATCCGGCCAACCCAGGATGGAGACCTTGTCGGCAACTCCGCCGGCGCGCTCGCCGCTCACTGGAACAAGCTCGCGACGATGTACGGCGAGGCAACGATCGCAGGCAAGTGGATCGCTGCACTGGACGGCGACGGACTCGGGACGCTGGCCGGTTCTCGGACAGGAACGCTGGAAGACCTCGTGACGGAGACGGTGCGTGCCGTGACCTTTGCCCCCAACGGGCGGAGCCGCTCGACATGAGCACCCTGCTTCTGCGCCTGGCCGGGCCGCTCCAATCCTGGGGCACCCAGAGCCGCTTCCGCGTTCGGGATACCGGTCTGGAGCCGTCCAAGAGTGGGGTGATCGGGCTGCTCTGCGCCGCGCTCGGACGGCCGCGCCACGCGGCGGTCGACGATCTCGCCGCGCTCAGGATGGGCGTGCGCGTGGACCGGGAGGGGGTGTTGTCGGTCGACTACCACACGGCAGGCGGCACCCACGGGGTCGGCCAGAGCTACGGCGTGGCTATCGTCGGCGGGAAGAATACCCGTCCGAGCGAATCGTGGCGCTACTACCTGGCCGGCGCCGACTTCCTGGTGGGGTTCGAGGGAGATCGAGACCTGCTCCAGCGCCTGGACCGGGCGCTTCGCGAACCGGTCTGGCCGCTGTTCCTGGGCCGCAAGGCATTCGTCCCAGGTGAGCCGGTGCGGTTGCCCGACGAGTCGCCGCTGGGACCGGGGCTGCGGGACGGGGCCTTGCTCGACGAGCTCTCCCGATATCCCTGGCCGACGTGGGGGGACAGCTCAGCCGAGCGCCTGCGTTTCGTGTTTGACGCCGATAGGGAACGGGGCGGCGACGTGCGCCGCGATGTGCCGGTGTCGTTCGCCGAGCGCGGGTTCGCGACCCGGTACGTGATGACCGAGTGGCGGTCGCGCCCCGAGGAGGTGTGATGCTTTACCTTTCTCGCATCGTCCTGAATCCGAAGAGCAAGACGGTCCGCAAGGACCTGGCCGATTGCCACCAGCTCCATCGGACGATCATGGCGGCGTTCCCGCCGGCGCCGGCGAGAACAGCCGGCGCGCGCGCGTATTACGGCGTCCTGCACCGACTGGAGGTCGGCCGAGATGGGCGGATCCAGGTGCTGGTTCAATCGCGCGTGCAGCCGGACTGGTCCCGGCTGCCGCCGGGTTACCTGCGCGACGACTCGGATGGAGGCCGGCCCAGGGACTGCAAGCGCATCGACGAGCACTATGGCGGCATCGTGGCCGACATGACCTTGCTGTTTCGGTTGCGCGCCAATCCGACGAAGCGGATCGACCAGCACAACGAGCGCGATGGCGAACGATGGCATGGACGGCGGATCGATCTGCGCGACGAAGCGGACCAAGTGCAATGGCTGCTCCGCAAGGGAGAACAGGGCGGCTTCCGGGTGCTCGCCGTGCGCCGGCATCCCGACGTGAGCGACGTTCGAACGACGCCGGGCGCGGCGGTCGAAGGTCGGCGCCCGTCCGGCGCGCCGACCCGGGTTGCGCAGGGGATGGATGAGCTCACGTTTGGATCGGTGCTGTTCGAGGGGCGACTCCAGGTGGTCGACGCCGACCGACTTCGCCGGACGCTGGAAGAGGGCATCGGCTCGGGCAAAGCCTACGGTTTCGGCCTGCTCTCGATTGCGCCGGTACGCGAGGGAGCGGCCCCCGGCCCGAGCCGCGACCGTGAGGGAGCGGGGTGAGCCGTGAAAGACCTGCATCTGCTCCCGAAGATCCGAGATAGCTGGAGCTACCTGTACGCCGAGCACTGCAAGATCGACCAGGAGGACAAGGCGATCGCCCTCCATGACAAGAGCGGCAAGATCCCGGTCCCCTGCTCGACGCTGGCTGTCCTGATGCTGGGGCCCGGCACGAGCATCACCCACGCCGCCATTCGGGCGCTCGCCGACAACGGGTGTCTCGTGTTCTGGACGGGTGAGGAGGCCGTCCGGTTCTACGCCGTCGGCATGGGTGAAACGCGCTCGTCGGCTCGATTGCTCCATCAGGCGCGGCTGTGCTCCGACCCGAAGCTCCACCTGGAGGTGGTGATGCGGATGTACCGGATGCGGTTCCCCGGCCCGCTCGACCCCTCGCTGACCCTCCAGCAACTGCGCGGCAAGGAGGGCATCAGAGTGCGGGAATCCTATGCGCGGGCGAGCCGGGAGACGGGCGTGAAGTGGGAGGGGCGCTCGTACAAGCGAGACCAATGGCAGAGCGCCGATCCGATAAACCGGGCGCTGTCGTGCGCCAACTCCTGCCTGTACGGGGTGTGTCACGCGGCCATTGTCTCGGTCGGGTACTCGCCGGCGCTGGGGTTCATTCACACCGGCAAGATGCTCTCGTTCGTCTATGACGTCGCCGATCTGTACAAGGCGGACGTGACCATACCGGTCGCCTTCCGCGCCGTCGTCGAGGGGACGAAGGACCTCGAAGGACGAATCCGCCGGACGCTCCGCGACCGGTTCAAGAGCGAGCGGCTCTTGCAGCGGATCGTGCCGGACGTCGACCGGGCGCTGGGTATCGGAGACGAGGGCGAGGCCGGTGGGGACGCGATCTTCGACATGGACGACGCAGCGCCCGGCGGGCTGTGGGACCCGGAGAGCGGCGAGGTGGCCGGCGGGATCAACCAGGCCGACGTGCCTGAGCCGGAGGAGTGACGATGGTGGTCCTGATCGTGGAGCGGGTATCGCCCAGCCTGCGGGGCGAGCTGACGCGGTGGCTGCTGGAGCCGCAGGCCGGCGTCTTCGTCGGCACCGTGTCGGCGCTGGTCCGGGAAAAGCTCTGGGAGCTGGTCTGCAAGAGCGCCAGGGAAGGCGCGGCAACCCTGATCCACAACAGCGACGCCGAGCAGGGGTTCGCCATCCGCACCTGGGGCACTACCAGCCGAGCCATCGCGGACTTCGACGGCCTTTCGCTCATCCGATCGGCGTAAAACCGCCGAAAAGCGCAGCGTTGTCCCCACGCGTGTGGGGGTGAACCGCCGGCGCTCCACTACAGTTTGATCGGCGCGCTCGTTGTCCCCACGCGTGTGGGGGTGAACCGCTGATCCGGTTCAGCCCGGCCGAGCTACGGGAGTTGTCCCCACGCGTGTGGGGGTGAACCGACGCCGCCAGTCTCGGCCGTCGGCCGCTGCTGGTTGTCCCCACGCGTGTGGGGGTGAACCGCACGACCGCCGCGGCGACGCGGCGGTCGACGCGTTGTCCCCACGCGTGTGGGGGTGAACCGCGCCCTGCCCCGGTAGCGGCGTACCGGGCGTCGTTGTCCCCACGCGTGTGGGGGTGAACCGGTAAGGCTTCTGCGGTTGTGGGAGGGGTGCATGTTGTCCCCACGCGTGTGGGGGTGAACCGGGACGGGCCTCACCTGGAACGAGATAACGCTCGTTGTCCCCACGCGTGTGGGGGTGAACCGGCGTCGAGCGGTAACTCGTCCACGACGACCAGGTTGTCCCCACGCGTGTGGGGGTGAACCGTCGGAGCCGATAGGCACACCAACAGCCGGGTAGTTGTCCCCACGCGTGTGGGGGTGAACCGGCGCACGTTTGGAAACATCTGCCGTACCGGACGTTGTCCCCACGCGTGTGGGGGTGAACCGGACAACGAGATGGCAACGGACACCGGCTTTGGGT
>JACQGW010000236.1 GCA_016199325.1 Chloroflexota bacterium | reverse complement strand
CCTCCATCGACCCATCCCACCGCCCCATGCCCTCAGCCCTTCTTCCTTTCCCGCTCTCAACCGCTGCGCAAGCCCGAGTGACGGGCGCCTTGACAGACCGGAGGGCGCACCATACGATCCCAGCCGGGATGTTCACTGACGTCATGCACTGCCGGTGAGGATGGCTACCATCTGCGTCCGCGTCCAGCTCCGCGGCCAGCTCCGGCGATACGTCCCGCCGGCCGCCGGCGGCTGGATCAGCTGTCGGTTGCCGGCGGGGACGACCATCGCCGGCCTGGCCCGGGCACTTGGCTTCGCGGACGACGAGGAGTTCGACGGCGCCGTGGGCGAGCGGATCGGCCGCCTCGACGACGTGCTGCGCGACGGCGACGAGATCATCCTCTTTCCGCCGCTAGCAGGAGGACAGTAACTTCGTGGAGGGGAACACCATGCTGGGCGCCTATGCTGGGAAGCTGCTGCGCGTCGACCTGACCCGGCGCACGACGGCGGTCGAGTCGATCCCGGAATCGCTGTTCCGCAAGTTCATCGGCGGCAGTGGCCTTGCCGCCTACTACTTGAACGAGGAGACCGGTCCGGAGACCGACCCGCTGGGCACGGAGAACCGCCTGATCATCTCGACCGGCCCGCTGACGGGCCCGCCCGCGCCGACGTCGAGCCGCTGGTCGGCGACGGCGCGATCGCCGCTGACCGGCATCTTCGGCGAGGCTGAGTGCGGCGGCTCGTTCGGGCCGAAGCTGAAGGAGGCGGGCTACGACGCCATCGTCGTCGCCGGCGCCGCCGATCGGCCGGTCTACCTCTCGGTCTCGGACCACGCGGTCGAGATCCGGCCGGCCGACTACCTCTGGGGCCAGGACACGTACGCCACCGACGAGATCCTGAAGGCCGAGGCGCTGGGGCGGGCCGAGACCATCAGCATTGGCCTGGCCGGCGAGCGGCTCGTGCGGTTCGCCGCCATCATGAACGACGGCCACGAGGGACGCGCTGCCGCGCGCTGCGGCCTGGGCGCCGTTATGGGTGCCAAGAAGCTGAAAGCGGTCGTCGCCTGGGGCTCGCACAAGCCGGCCATCGCCCGCCGGCCCGACTTCGCCCGGCTCTCGAAGGAGATGACCCCGCTCGTCCTCTCCAGGACCAGGGGCCTCCAGCAGAACGGGACCGCCAATGGGGTGATCGGCTTCGAGACCATCGGCGACCTGCCCCTCCGCAACTGGACCCAGGGGAAGTGGGAGGAAGGGGCGGCCCGCATCTCGGGCCAGCGCATGGCCGAGACGATCCTCGTCGGGCGGTATCACTGCGCCAACTGCATCATCGGCTGCGGCCGGCAGGTGACCATCGACCGCGGCCCCTCGGCGGGCAAGCGGATCGCCGGGCCGGAGTACGAGAGCATGGGCGCGCTCGGCGCCAACTGCCTCGTCGACGACCTGGTGGCCGTCGTCCAGGCGAACGACGCCTGCAATCGGTACGGCATGGACGTCATCTCGGCCGGCTCGGTGGTCGCCTTCGCGATGGAGTGCTTCGAGCGCGGCCTGCTGGCCGCGAGCGATACGTACGGGCTCGACCTGCGGTTCGGCAACGCCGAGGCGATGGTCGAGCTGATCCAGGCCATCGGCGAGCGCCGGCCGGGGCTGGGCCGGCTGCTCGGCGAGGGCGCCGTCCGGGCGGCGCAGGCCATCGGCGGCGGGGCCGAGGCGTTTTCCATCCACTCGAAGGGGCTCGAGTTCCCCATGCACGACCCGCGCGCCCATTCGAGCCTGGCGCTGGGCTACGCGACGTCCAACCGGGGCGCCTGCCACCTCCAGGGCTTCTCCCACGTGTTCGAGGCGCGGGCGATCCCGGACGACCTGGGCTACGACGCGCTGCTCGATCGCTTCTCGACCGAGGGAAAGGGCGCCTTCGTCGCCAGAGCGCAGGACCTGATGTGCCTGTACGACTCGGTGCGGGCCTGTAAGTTCTACGTGTTCGGCGGCGTGCGGGCGCCGCACCTGCTCCACTGGCTCAACCACGCGACGGGCTGGGAGATGCCGATGGCCGAGTTCATGCAGGCGGGCGAGCGCATCTTCAACCTGAAGCGCCTGTACAACGTCCGGCTCGGCATCCGCCGGAAGGACGACACCATCTCGCCGCGAGTCCTGACGCTCCCCCGGGGCGAGGGCGGCGCCGCGACGAACCTGCCCGACCTCGCAACGATGCTGGAGGAGTACTACGCCCACCGCGGCTGGGACGCCGACGGCGTGCCGACGCCTGAGAAGCTGGCTGCGTTAGATCTCGCACGGACACCTGCATGAGGCGATGGCCCGACAGCCCGCAACAGCTTGCCTTCGCCCGTACGCCAGATGCACCATTAAGAGTGATCGATACGGAGAGAGTGATGGCCTGACAGGAGGCAGGGGTACCGATGAGGACTGAGGAGCTGATTGAGCGTTACGTCGAGGAGGACCCGCGTCGGCCGGGGCCGGCGGAGGCGCGACTCCGTGCGTCTAGCGTCCCGGTCTGGATCCTGGTGGCACAGCTCGACGCCGCCAACGGCGATCCTGCGCGGTTGGCCGGCGACTATCATCTTCCGAGGGAAGCGGTGGAGGCTGCCCTCGCCTATTACCGCCGCCACAAGCGACCCATTGACGCTCGGATCGCGTTGAACGCCGCCTAGTGGGTCATTTGCCAAGTTTCTCGGCATTCGCT
>JACQGW010000010.1 GCA_016199325.1 Chloroflexota bacterium | reverse complement strand
CCCCAGACGGTCGGCGGTCGGCGGTCGGCAGTCGGCAGTCCGTCTCCCGTCTCCCGTCATACGTCATGCGTGTCGGCGGTCGGCGGTCAATCCCCTGACTGCCGACTGCCGCCCCCCGCTATTGGTTCAGGCTCTTCAAGGCAACGGGCACAGGCTTGGTCAGCGACTCGTCGCGGTAGCCGCGGAGGGCCAGGCGGATCTTGCCGCGCTCCTCGGCCAGGACGAGGCGAGTCGCCTCATCGGGGCTGACGGAGAGCGTCACCGAGCGGGCCTGCGCCTGCGGCCTGCTATCGGCTTTCTGTCCGTCCTTGAGCGAGCTGCTGAGCCCGGCCTGCTGGCCAACCCGCGCCACCGTCGACTCCGGCGGCGGATCGCCCTCCAGCCGCTGGGCGACCGCCAGCACCTCGATGTTCTGAAGGACCATCGTCGCCACGTCCTGGTTGCGCTCCTCCCCGCTGAACACGGCGACGACGTCGACCCGGTCCCCGGGCGCGATCAATCCGCCCGAGCCGATGACTTCGGAGAGCGCGACCGAGACGGCGCGCTTGCCGGGCGGAACGACGAAGGCCAGGCCCGACTCGTCGCGCTGGTTGAAGAGCTTGCTCGGCAGGATCTGCTCGCCGCCGGCGATGGCCATCTTCGTGACCTTGCCCACCGCCGGCTGAGCGGTCGTCAGGGCCTGGGGATGGCGGCCGGTCACCGGGATCAGCTTGACGCTCAACAGCTTGTCGGTGAGGAGCGTCCGCGCCGGAACGTCCTGCGCGGCGACGAGGACCGGCTCCAGGGGCGTCGGTTTGGCGGCATCGCTGAGCTGCTGGATATACCGCCCGACCAGCACCGACGAGATCAGGCCGAGCACCACGGCCACCAGCAGAACCTTCCGTCCCCCCATCGTCAGCCCCTCTCTTTCACGTCTTTCGCGCCGTTCATGGTCCAGCTACATCTCCGTTCGCATCGACGAGTACGCGTACAGCGGGAACGGATTCGGCAAGAGATCCGACACCAGCGGACTGACGAGCACGACGCGATAGGCGGCGCCCACGGACAGCATCCGTGTTCCGCTATCCTGGCTGACCGTCACCGTCAGCTCCGCCTGGTCCAGGATCCCTTTCGTCCGGTCGAAGAAGTGCGTGCGGACATCGTCGACGAGCGTTGGCTGGCGCGCCGGGTCGTTGGCGGCGACGGCGCCAAACCGGGCCGCCTCCCGCGCTTCGTTGGTGATGACGAGCCAGGCCGAGAGGACCCGAGCGCCCTCCATCAGGCCGATGACCATCAGCAAGAAGACTGGCGCAATCAGCGCGAACTCGGCCACGCTCTGGCCGCGACCGGCCGCCCTCGTGTCGCCTACCCATCGCATCTGCCGCCTCACTTCGCGCGGTGCCGAGAGATACCGAACCGCCAAGACGCCAACTCCGTCATGCTGAGCCGCAGCGAAGCATCTCCCCGGCCCGCCCGTTCCTCGTCCGTCATGCTGAGCCGCAGCGAAGCATCCCCCCGGCCCGCCCGTTCCTCGTCCGTCATGCTGAGCCGCAGCGAAGCATCTCCCGGTGCCACCCGTTCGATCCGGGGAGATGCTTCGCTGCGGCTCAGCATGACGGACCGGGTGGCTCGTTTGCCATGACGTTCGCTTTGGCTCCCTCAGCACGACATTCCCCGGTACCTATGGGACGCTACTCGATCCGCATCGCGATCTTCCCCGTGACCGTGAACGGATTGGTCAGAATCAGGTCTTTGATCAACGGGACGTAGACCTCGACGTATGCAGGCACGACGACCGTGACGGCGTCGCCGGTGAGCCCCTGGGCGTTGACGACGCGCACATCGGCCTTCTCCGGCAACTGGACGTCCGTGCGCGCGCCGAAGGACGACGCGAGATAGGCGACGACCTGGTCCTGCACCTCGGAAGCCGGCTCACCCAGCGCGGCGATCCGGCCACCCTGGCGTGCCGCATTCGAGACGACCACCCAGGCGTCCAGAATCCGGCCGAATTCGAGAACACCGGCCAGCAGCGTGACGAGCATCGGCACCAACAGCGCAAACTCGACGACGCTCGTGCCACGCTGGGAGTCGGGGGTCGGGGGTCGGGGGTCGGGGGTCGGGGGTCGGAGGTCAGGGGCAGGGCGGCACGCCGCTCCGGTTTCGGGTTTATGGCTTATGGTTTGTGGTTGTTTGCTCTGCCTCATGGCTCTATCCTGCTCAGTCCTCACTCCCCGACCCCAAACCCTAAACCCCAAACCCCGAACGCCCACGCCACCGCTGCCCCGAAGGCGATGACCGGCGCGTACGGGATCGAGCCGGCCGGCGTCGCGTGAACCGACTCAGCCGGCTTGTTCCAGAAGATCGCGAGATAGCGACCGGCCGCGATCAGCCGGCGCTGCCGGACCAGGACGACCAGCGCAACAGCGCCGCCGGCGACGGCGGCGTAGACGATCGTCGCCAGGACGAAGTCGGGCCCCTTCAGGGCGCCGAGAGCGGCGACGAGCTTGACGTCGCCGGCGCCGAGCCAGCGCATGGCAAAGGGCACCAGGAGCACCCCGACCGCCAGCAGCCAGCCCAGGCCGGAGCTGAGGAGCCCCGCCTGTCCGTACATCAGGCCGTTCAAGATGAGCCCCAGCAGGGCCGCCGGCAGCGTCAGCACGTTGGGGATCCGCCGTGCGCGGACGTCCAGTGCCGACGCAACGGCCACCAGACCGAAGACGGCCAGGTCCACCAGAACGCCGTCGAGCTGCATGGCTTCCTCAAACCACCGGAATGCTGGAGTCGACGATGATCACGACGCGATTGAACAGATCCTGGAGGCTGCTGGTGAAAGTCGTCGCGCCCACCAGGGTGCCAAGGGCGACGAGCGAGCCGACCAGCACGTATTCCAGGCTTTCGGCGCCCCATTGCTCACGGATCAACCGCCGGATGAGCTGCCTCATAAGTGTGACCTCCTCGCAGGTCGAAGCCTGCACGCCGACTCGCCGCTGGAGCGGTGCCGAGAGACAACGAACCGCCAAGACGCCAAGACGCCATGAAAGACGCCGAGAGTGTTCGATCACGAAAGCCACGAAACGACACGAAAGGCACGAACCGAGGGGCTGCCGGCGACCCGCCGAGCGTTCTCCCTTTCGCGGCTTTCGCGTCGCTTCGTGCCCATTCGTGGTCCAAACGTCCCTCCTCGCTCCGCCTGGGAGAGGGGCCGAGGGTGAGGGACCTCAGATCGTCCTCCCCGACTCCCGACCCCTGGCCCCCGACCCCTGGCCCCT
>JACQGW010000211.1 GCA_016199325.1 Chloroflexota bacterium | reverse complement strand
TGAGGCACGAGGAACGACTTTCCAAGAAAGGAGACGACGGCGCTCGGTAACATTCACAGTTGAGTGAACTGTCTGCCCCAGCCCCCCTTCGGTAACATTTTCATTTGAGTTGACACGGGACTGCCTGGCTCCGGTCCATTCAGACTATTGACGGCCTGCCGAGCTACCAGTACAATGGCGCCATCCCGGCAAGTCCCCTGTCGTCGGTCCGCTTGCGATTGCAGCGTGATGTCTCCCGGTCTTCGTCGTCGTAGCAGAAGGTATCGCCGTCGGCCCTCATGCGGTTGTCGGCCGACCGGACTGGCTCACCGGTCGTGGGAGCGAGGAGGATTTCATGGAGCGTCGGGTCGCCCTGTCCTGGATAGCGATTGCCGTCTTCAGTATTCTGGCGGCGGTGCCCATCATCGCGGCGGGGCCGCCCTACGGCCGCTTCGACTGGATGGCCTATGAACCCGTCTATGGCCCGCCCCCACCGGCCATGCCCGATCTCGTGCTGTCCAAGAGCGTCAGCCCGCCGACGGTGCAGCCCGGCGCTCTGGTCACCTATACCATCCACTACCGGAATGCCGTCACGGAGACCGCGGCGACCAACGTCCGGCTCACCGACACGCTGCCGCTCGGCGTGGCATTCCACTCGGCGACGCCGGCGCCGACGAGTCTGGCCGGCGGCATCGCCGTCTGGAACATCGGGACGCTCGGCGGCGGCGCCGAGGGCACGATTCGACTGGCCGGACTCGTATCGACGACGGTCGTCAGCGGAACCGTCCTCCACAACACCGCCGCCGTGACCATGCAGGAAGCCGATGCGAACCCCGGCGACGAGGTCGCCGTCGCCGAGGCCACGGTCGTCGGGTCCGCCACGCCGATTGACGACCGCGTGCCGCCGGTGGTGACCATCATCAGCCCGCGGCCCGGCGTCGTCTGGTTCACCAACCTGCGCTACGCCATCAAATGGCGCGCCGCCGACCTCGAATCGGGCGTGCCGACGACGGACAGCATTCGGATCCGCTACTCGCTGGACGACGGCGCCACCTGGACGTCGATCGTCGACTCGGCGCAGGCCGCGGGCAAGGCAAGCTGTGACCCCGGCGGCGATTGCTCCGGGGGTGTCGCCGCACAAGGCGGCGATGACCTGCTGGACAACACCGGCTGCGCCCCGAACGAAGGGTGCATAGGCCGCGCCACCTGGGACTCGGCGAGAATGGCCATCGACATCCCTGTGGCTATCGTGGGTATAATCGTCCTGGAGGCGCGCGACCGATCCGGCAACTGGGGGAGTGACAGGGTCGCATTCAGGATCCAGGACCGCACGCCCGGCGCCGTTCGGGATGTTCAGGTGAGCAACGTGACGGATATCGCGGCATCTCTCGCAGCCAGGACGGAGCTCGACCGCCTGGCCGGGGTGCAGTATCGGGAGCGCGATGCGGCGAGCGGGCCGGCGCTGACCGCCGACGACTTCCGCGGCTCCGTGCCCGGCCAGACCCACTTCTTCCGGCTGGGCGGCTCCAGCGCGACCGACCGGCTCAAGCCGAGCACCGTCTACACGTATGGGATTCACCTCGACGAGAGCGTCGATCCCGTCTACTCCGGCTCGTTCACGACGGGCCCAACGCTGGACCTCCGCTCGATTCAGGGCGCCTTCGGCCGGGTCTACGACCCGTTCGGCAACCCGGCGCCCGGCAGCCTCGTCAACATCTGGATCGAGAATCGGTCCGATACCATCAATAGCACGGTGCCGATCACCTACGGACAGTGGCTGCCGATCACCCGCGGACAGTCGTCGCTGATGTCGGCCGTGACCGACGAGAACGGGTACTGGTGGGCCAATCTGGCCGAGGCGAGAACCCTGGACCTCACCGCGCCCTTGGCCTACTCGCCGACCGACATCGTCCACCTGACGGCCTGGGGCGGCGGCGGGCCGCTGGGAAGCTTCGCCTACGGCGACCCGCCGGTGAGCCACGCCTGGCCGTTCGACCTGTATCTCCGTCCGCAATCCTCCCGCACGCTGACGTTCGGCGTTGGCTGGAACGCGGTGAGCCTGCCGATCACGCCAACCCGGCCGCTGTTCGTCTCGCAGCTCGCCGAGATCTTCAACGGCGACGGCGTCACGCGGCTGACCGACGTCCTCCGATACTCCTCGGGACGCTGGGAAGGCGTCGTCTTCACCAGGACGACGGTGCTGGGCGAGAACAATTTTGCGCTGACGGCGGGCGAGGGGTATTTCTACAAGATAGCCGAACCCAATATAGCCCAACCCGAACCGCTCGTTGTCTGGGAACTCAGCGGGTATGACTTCACCTTCCCCGTCTCGGTGCCCGTGGAGACCGGCTGGAACCTCATCGGCGTGCCGTCGGCGGACCTGCCGGGCGTGACCTGGAGAGCGGCGGACATCTCCGACGGCCTCGGGAGGATCACGAACACCATGGTGATCACGGACCCCACGACGTACAACGTGGCGGAGGTGGACCGGTTCATCTACGGCGGCTTCGAGGGGCACGTCTCGGGATACCCGTTCAACAACTTCCCGCTGGCGGCGGACCAGGCGTACTTCGTGCGGACGAACCGGCCCGGGATCATGTCGTTTGCCGCTGACCAGGAGGCTCTGGCGTATATGAGTCCGCCGGATCCTAGCAGCTACTGATGCTTTGAGGGCGGAAGGACGACCATGAAGAAGTACTGGCCCGGGTTCGTCGTGGTCGTCCTGCTGAGCATATTGCTGCTGCCGCAACCGGTGGCGGCCTGCTCCTGTATTCCCCACACACCGGCCCAAGGGCTGGAAAGAGCGGCCGCCGTTTTCCGGGGGCACGCCCTTCCCCCGTCCTGGTGGACATTCCCGCCGGGTGCAGTGCGGTTCCAGGTGAACACACGCTGGAAAGGGTCGGTCGGGTCTGTGGTCGACATAGACCCTGTCACAGGCAGTTGTCACTATCCGTTTGCGCCCGGGGTCGAATACGTCGTCTATGCCTACGTCGTCCGTGCCGACTACCCACCCCCGTGGCGGCACCTGGAAACCTACGTCTGTTCACGAACAGCGCCTGTGAACAAAGCCACCGAGGATCTGAGTGTGCTTGGTCCTGGTACGCCGGTCGCATGGTGGGAGCCCTCGCTCGAGCTGTTGTGGACGACCACCCTTGCGGCAGCCATCGGCGGCATAGGAGTCGTCGGCTTGCGGTTTCTCATCTGGAAGCTCAGGGCATAGCGACCAGGCTCTTTGCCGCGGTCCGCGCTGCACAGCTCCCGGGAAAACCCACACACGGAGGCCGCAGCGCGCGGACTATCCGAGCCGCGAACGTGAGTGAGCCGTTCCCCGGCGCGCGGGGTGGACCGCGCGCGCCGGGGAACGGCTCACTCACGTTCGCGGCTCGGTTCGGTGCCCCCGGGGTCGCTCGCGGGCCAGCGTAGTCGTCACCGTGACGCCGGGGAGCGCACTTGCGAGTGCGCACGACGAACCTGCGCGTGCGTCCCTCCCCGTGTCGTATCGGGGCTTACATCGGACGGAGGGAGACTCAGCAGGTCGCCCTGCGACCATCAGGCGTTTCCGTACGGGCGACCCGCTGGGTCTTCCTCCCTGTGTTCGGAGGAGCAACTTGCTATCCTTACCCTCAATGCATTACCCTTGGAGTAAGGAGGATTCAACATGGCAACCGTCACGAGCAAGGGGCAGATCACGATCCCGAAGGAGGTTCGGGATGCACTCGGCCTTGTGCCCGGCTCTCAGGTGGAGTTCGAGATCGAGTCGGGCCGGGCGGTTCTCCGGAAGACGGTCTCGCCACAGGCGTTCCAGCGCTGGCAGGGCTACCTGCGTGGGCAGTTGCCGGCCGGCTCTGTCGACGAGCTCATGGAGATGCTGCGCGGCGAGCGGCTGCGTGATGAGAACGACCCGCGGTGAAGACGGCCGTCGACAGTAACGTCCTGTTCGACCTGCTCGCCGGCGATACCGCTGCATCGGTGGCGGCTGAGCAGGCGCTTGCAGCGGCCACAGGCTCAGGGGTGACGGTGATATGTCCGGTGGTGTACACCGAACTGGCCACGGGCTTTCGTGATCAGCCGGATCTCGGACGCTTCCTGCGCGACCTGAGCATTCAGCTCGAAGCGTTCTCAGAGGACGCGCTCCAGCGCGCGGCGCGAGCCTGGGGGGCCTATGTCCGCCGACGAGGCCGGCAGATCCAGTGCCCCCGGTGCGGACAGCGGTTCGACCTCCACTGTCCAGCCTGCCAGTCGGTCGTCGTGTGGCGCCAGCACCTCATCACCGACTTCCTCGTCGGGGGACACGCGACCGCTCAGGCAGACCTCCTGCTCACCCGAGACCCCGGCTACTATCGGACCTACTTCCCGGAGCTCAGACTGAGCATCCCATCAAACTGAGCATCTCCTCACTCTGTCACGGCTAGAGCGGCTTGCAGAGGGATTGACCAAGCGAACAACCGATATTCCTGGCGTCTTCCTTGGCGATCTTGGCGTCTTGGCGGTTCGTTCTCTCTCGGCACCGCTCTAG
>JACQGW010000210.1 GCA_016199325.1 Chloroflexota bacterium | reverse complement strand
CCCCCCCCCCCCCCCCCCCCCGACCGCCGACCGCCGGGACGAGCCCGACCACAGCGGCGCCCTGTTCGAGGATCTCCAGGCCGTCCAGTGGCGGGCCGCTGTAGGCAGCGCCCGGCGGAACGACCAGGAGGTGGCCCGGAGCGTAGCCGGGCAGCAGCCGCGCCGCCATCGCCGGGCCAACCTGGTTGACCAGTCGCGCGCGCCAGACCTTCGCCTCCCAGACCCCCATCTGGACGTGCCGCACCTTGTAGACGAGCAGTGAATCCCACGGCCGCCACGCCGCCGGCACCTCGTCGAGCAGGCGGTACTCGACGGGAAGTCGGCCGCTCGCCCGAGCCAGCTCGACGAAGGCGTTGACGCCGTCGGCGTAGGCGTCCAGCGTGGCGCGGGTCTCGGCATCGATGCCCTGTTCGTAGTCGGCGCGGGCGCTGGCTACCAGGCGAAACCGGCGCATCAGGACGTCCTGCTCCAGGCCGGCAGGGCCGACGACCGCCGCCCAACGACCCGACGCCCGGCGGCGATCGGCGTCCATCTGCCAGAGCCGGTCCTGCGCGTGGACAAACCCCTGACCAAAGAAGGCGTCGTGGACCGAGCCGGCCCGAACGTGCGGGATTCCCCAACGGTCTCGATAGATCGCGATCGGACCGTCCAGGCCGGGCAGAGAGAGCGTGCCGGTCGTCTCCGGCAGGGCAGCGGTCAGCGCGTCGACGGTGAACGACGGTGTCGTCATGGCTTGCCTCCGGCGAAGTGGTGCATCCGGCAAGTCCGCTGCTGATCCTGGCGACTCCCCGACTGTCCTGCTGAGCCGCAGTCAAGCATCTCCCCGGCGCGCACTCACAGGGTCATGGAGATGCTTCGCTGCGGCTCAGCAGGACAATCGGAGGGCCGCCGATCTGGCATGGATTTCCCGGGTGCCCCACCAAGGTTGTCGCGACCAAGTCTCGCAGAACCCGTGAGGTTTGGCAACTCCCAGGTGAGCAAGAAATGAGCACCTTTTGGGCTGGAGAGTGAGCGCCGGATTGCGGTAGCGTACAGGTAGCCGTTCTTGCGGGTTTCCGTAAGAAGCGGCTGCGGAAACAGATCACGTGAGGGAGAACACTTTGCGAGCCATCGATTGCCCCTGCGGCCACCGTCTGACGGCAGCGACCGACGAGGAGCTCCTTCGGAAGGCCCGCGCCCACGTCGATCAGCAACACCCCGAGATGCGCCGCACCGACGAGCAATTGCGCCAGCGCATCGCCGCCGATGCCTACGACGTGAGGGCGGCGTAGGGCTCAGCGGGTTCCACAGAGGAGGACAGAGGGAGAGAGAATGGCTCTGGATCTGAATATCGACGTCTCGATTCTGCGGTCGGCGATCCAGGAGGAATACGCCGAAGTCGCGGCCTGCCCGACGAAGGGCTTCCATTTCCACACAGGGCGCGCCCTGGCCGGGAAGCTGGGGTACGACGATCTCGTCGAGGGGCTGGTGGAGGCCGTCGTCGAGTCGTTCGCCGGGGTCGGCAATCCGTTCAGTCTCGGGCGGATCGAGTCGGGCGCGACAGTGCTCGACCTCGGCAGCGGCGCCGGGCTGGATTCGATCCTGGCAGCCCGGCAGGTGGGGGCCGCCGGTCGGGTCATCGGCGTAGACATGACCCCGGCGATGCTGAACAAGGCGAGCGCCAATGCCGAGCTGCTCGGGCTGGCGAACGTCGAGTTCCGCCAGGGGTACGCCGAAGCGCTGCCGGTTGGCGGCGCGACGGTCGACGTCGTCATCTCGAACGGCGTGATCAACCTGTGCCCGGACAAGGCGGCAGTGTTTCGAGAGCTGTACCGTGCGCTGAGGCCGGGAGGCCGGCTCCAGATCGCCGACATCGTCGTCCGGCGCGAAGTTCCCCCTTCGGCCAGGGGGGACATCAGCCTCTGGACCGGCTGAATTGCCGGGGCTCTGCTGGAAGCAGAGATGCGGCAGATCATCGAGGAGGCGGGCTTTGTCGACGTCGCCGTCGGCCCGGTCCGCTACGACGCCTTCAGCGGCGCGCCGAGCGAATCGAGCGCGGCCGCCTTCGGTACCGAAGGAATCACGATCCTGGCGCGCAAGCCAGACCAAGAGGAGGAGCAGCTATGGCGAAGCTGATGTTCATGGGCGTTCACGGCTCGGCCGACCCGACGAACGCGACGTTGCCCTTCATCATGGCCAACGGCGCCGTCGAGGCGGGTCACGAAGCGGTCGTCGTGCTGATGAACGAGGCCGTCGACCTCCTGCGGGAGGTTGTACGGCAGAATATTCAGGGGGTCGGCTGGCCGCCTTTCCCCGAGATCTTCACGAGGATGGTCGACAACGGCGTACCGGTCTACGTCTGAACGCGCTGTTCACGGGCCCGTGGGGTCACCGAAACCGACCTGGCCGGCATGAACGCGCGTTTCACGACACCGGCGGAGGTCGCCAGACTGATGGCCGAGGCGACGAACGTCGCCACGTTCTGAGAAAGAAACTGATGGGCTCGTAGTTGGCGCTCAAGCGCCAACTACGAACCGTCACGTCACGATTGACAGACGACTAGCGCGACCCCTCGTTCGATCGCCGTGAGTGGGGGACGGGACAGCGGCCGACTGACAGACCGAGGATGCGAGAGAGGGCCTGCCGCCGCCCGGCGACCAGGTCATACGCCCAGTTGAGCAGCGCCCGCACGCCGGGGAGCCCCAGTAACCAGGCGAGCGGGCGCAGGAACCATCGTGCCGCCAGCAGGTGGCGAACGGCATCGCCGCCGACCTGAACCGCGCCGCTCGCCGGATCGACGACGTGCAGCCGCCGTTGGATGGCGGCGGCCTCGAGCTGCGGGTAGCGGACAAGCACGATGGGATCGTCGAGCGGCTGGAGCCGGAGCCGTTCGGCTCCCACCAGCCGCTGCGCCAGGCGGCTCTGCCAGGTGCAGAAGCCGCAGTCGTCATCGTAGATGAGCACCAGCGGCCCGTGTTCCCCTTTCGATGCCTGGCCCATCGACGATCTCCTATTCCTGCCCACGCACGTCTGGACTTCGTCCATCAGGATAGCGCGCCGCTGCAGTGGGCACAACCCGGCGGACGAGTTGCTCGATTCCCTCGTGCCGTCTATACTGCGCTCATGACGACGGGTACGCTGGCCGGGCCGCGGCAGCAGGACCAGCCGGCGGGCTCACACGACAGGCTGAATCTCGCGATCTTCTTCGCCGGGAACATCCTCTACTGGGCGTCTCTCTACGTCTACGTCCCGATCCTCTCGGTCTACGCCGAACGGCTCGGCGCACCGCTTTCGTTGATCGGCCTGATCGTCGCTACCTACGGGTTCAGCCAGCTTGCCCTCCGGATTCCGATTGGGGTGTGGTCCGACCGCGCCGGGCGGCGGCGCCCGTTCATCGTCGGCGGCCTGCTGGTGGCCGGCCTTGGATCGATGTTGCCGGTCTTTGTCGCCCAGCCCTGGGCGCTGGTCGTCTTCCGGAGCATCCATGGGCTGGCGGCCTGTGTCTGGGTGCCGTTCACCGTCCTCTTCGCCAGCTACTTCCCGGCGGCGCGCTCCGTCCGCGCGATGGGCTATCTCTCGTTCACCACCGGGCTCGCCCAGGTCCTCTCGACGTGGAGCGGCGGGCAGATCGCCGAGGCCTGGGGCTGGACGGCGCCGTTCTACGTCAGCGTCGGACTCGGGCTGGCCGGTGCTGTGCTGCTCAGCCGGGTGCGCGAGGAGCGGATGGTCCGGGCGGCGCCGCCAAGCCCGCAGGAGATGCTGCGCGTCGGCACTGCGCCCATGCTTCTGGTGGTCTCGGCCATCGCCGCGCTCCTCCAGTTCTCCCAGTTCACGATCTCCTACGGCTTCCTGCCGGTCTACGCCGCCCAGCTCGGCGCGACCCGCGCCGACCAGGGAAACCTGACGGCGGCGATGCTCGTTCCGTTCACGGCGGCGCTGATGGCGGCCGCCGTTCTGGCCGAGCGCCTGGGCGAGCGCCGGCTGGTCGCCTTCGGCATGGTCCTCACCGCCGTCAGCGTCGCGGTGCTGCCGTTTCTGGGGGACCTCACGCTGGTCGGCCTGGCGCACGCCCTCTCGGGCCTGGGGCGCGGCATCGCGCAGCCGGTGCTGATGGGCCTGGCCGTCCGATCGGTCGCCTCGACCGAGCGGGCGACGGCGATGGGCGTCTTCCAGGCGGTCTACGCGGGAGGAATGACCCTCGGGCCGGCGCTCGGCGGCGTGGTCGCCACGGCGCTCGGCCTTGCCGGCCTGTTCTACGTCACCGGCGGCATCTCGGCGCTGGGCGCGCTCCTGGCCGTGACCAGCCTGCGGCTGCCGAAGCCGGGGGCTCGCGGGAACTCGTGAGAACTCGTGGGGGCTGCTGAGGGCCCATGGAGCTCGCGGGAGCCCTCGTCATGCTGAGCCGCAGCGAAGCATCTCCCTAGCTCAAGCTGGCAACGGCCGGGAGATGCTTCGCTGCGGCTCAGCATGACGAGGGGAAATCGACCGCGTCAGCAGGCAACCTGCCGGATTCCCCCCATGCACAGGGGAGTTCAGCATGATCGCGTTCCCTCGCGTTCCTACGGGCTCCTCCGAGCTCCCAGATACTGGCGCAAGATCATGCGGATGAGTGTCGTGTACCCAACGCCGGCCTGCTGGGCACGCGATTTCAACTGGATCAGATCGGTCTCGGTCAGGCGGATGGAGACCTGCCGAAGCTCTGGACGCTCGATCACCACGTCGGTAGCTTCCTCCCACGGAAGCTCGCCCGCGTCGGTTCGGTCGAAGTAGTCCGCTAGCTCCTCCAGATCCGTCGGAGGTCCGTTACTGTCTCGTGCGATGCCCCCCATCGAATCCTCTCCTTTCGGCAGACGTTATGTCCCGGGCTGTTACGGGCATTGCCTCGCCTTGGCCGAGGTACAGGAGCGCCACCATCAGATAGCGACCGGTTTCGGTGCGACCGAAGTAGCGGTACAACGTTTCCTCGGGATTCCTCTCGGCCGGACCAACGCGCAGCAAGACGCCACCCGTGTCCCCGAAGACCGCCTCCGCAACCTCTTCGGGGGTGACAGCGTGCCGAGCGATGCGATCTATTCGGTCGGCACGCCATGAAAGCTCTCGAATACGCTGCATGCTGCCTTCTGTGATACATTGTATCACACATCCACTCGGGTGATCTTCGAGGTTAGCCTCTGGCATTCCGCGTGCTGCTGACCACTGATCGTGCGGTCCGGTTGCTCGAATCAAGCAGGGAGACATGCCATGGAGCCGATCCGGGGGCGGTTTGGATGGCGGAGTGCGGGGGAGATGGCGGGGCTGGTCGCCCGAATCGAGTGGCACGCCCGTGAGGGTGTCGTGCTTGTCGGTTTCGGATCACACCGAGGCAGTGTGATCGCCGGTGCCGAGTGGGGGGCGCCGATGGAGCAGATGTCCGTGCCGTCGGCCCTGATCGGCAGCCACGAGGACGCTCTGCACCGCGCGGGTGCAGCGAACAAGCTGCTCATCTTCGACCCGGGAGCCGAGGCCGACGAGCTGCACGAGCCACGCGGCCATCGGGCCATCGGCGTCGTCTACGACCCCGCGCGCGAGCGGTACGGCAACTACGTGCCGACGGTCCTCCCCCTCCGGTACGATGCGTTCCTGTACGTCGACGAGAGCCGGGCGCTCCACCCGCTCCACCTCGCCGCCCGCGATGAGGGAGAGCCCCCCGAGACGTTCCCCTGGGCCGTGTGAGTGATGAGTGATGAGTG
>JACQGW010000193.1 GCA_016199325.1 Chloroflexota bacterium | reverse complement strand
TTCGCCGTTGCCGACGCCGGCCACGCCGACGGGGCCCTGATTCTGGTGCAGCTTCACAGCAGACGTCCAGGCAATACCTCGTGAACGGTTACCTGTTGCTCAGGAACGTGCAGCCAATGATGCGCATTCCTTGGCATTTCTTACTATACAGGCCCTGTTGGGAGTTCCCCTTGAATCGACATCCGTGGAAGACCACACCGTACGGTTGACCGGCGTCTTCAAAGATCGCTCCCCAAGTCGAGCTATCAAACTCACAACCGACAAAAGAGTGCATGTTATACCGGTAGCCGACGGGGTCGAAGCGGACACACTGAAACAGACCGGCGAAACTGCTGCTGCTGACGAGCGCAGCGTCGGCGTTGACAACCCAGATACCGTAAGCCCCTGTTCCGCCCGCGAAACCACACTGGTCTACATAGTGGTCATTGCCGCTAGTGAGTTTGATGCACGCCTGCGAGAACCTCTCGAAGTAACACCCTCGTATGACGAGATGCTTCGCTGATACTCCCTCCACTCCTATGGTCCCGTCGTGGAACCACTTATCGACCCAGTACTCGTTGGCGGGGTATGGGTTCGGATCAGGCGGTGTGATCGCTGTCGCTGCCACACGCGCATCACGACCAGGGGCTCTGCTCTCCCCGCCTGCCCCACGCATATGAAGATCGATGATCCTGCTTTCGTCGCCCAACACCGTGATGCCAACAGTGCCTGGTGCCACTTGGAGAACCGATCCCTTGCCACTGCCTATTACTGTGGTGTTCGGTGCGCGTACAACTAGACCCTGACGTAGCTTGTAGGCGCCTTCCGGTAGGTAGACCGCACCGCCGCCGGCCACCGCAGCGCGATCGATAGCACGCTGAATGGGTCCAGTATCGTCGACTGCGCCGTTACCAACGGCGCCAAAGCTTCGGACGTTGATGATCTCCCTGGTGTTCTCAATGAGCTTGAGACCTGGAGCTTCCTGCCGCTCCGGCTGAGGCGCCGCACTTGCGATGCCGGTTGGAAGCAGACCCAGACCAGTACTGGCGATCAGCCCGAGCTTGAGTGCCGCGCGCCGGTTCTGTGTTCGACTGCTATTTGTCATCTGTTTGCCTCCCAATCGGTGTAGTCGACAGCCGATTCTTATGCGCCGGGTCGGGTTGTGCCGCTTGGTAGGGATGTTGTCGGCGGACACTGTCCGTGAGCTTGACGGGTGCGAATCTGCGCCACTCTTGCTCTTGCGACTTGACAGTGGCACTCAGACTGGCCGGATTGTGGAACTCTTGCTCTATCCCCGAGCCTCCCGTTCATGGTAGCGGGAACAGGTTGGGAGTACGTTGGAATAGGATTAGAGTATTCCAACATCTCGCCTGTCTACTGATACCCAGTTTGGTCGCTCTGAGTCCCAGCCAATCGCAGCCCTTTGTAGACGTAGCCCTTGCCCCAGACAGTGAGAATAGAGCGCGGCTCGGACGCGTTCAGTTTTACCTTCTGGCGGAGGTAGCGCACATACACGTCGACCTCTCGTTCTGAGCCCTCGTAGCCGGGACCCCAGACACCGTTGAGGAGCGCCTCCCGACTCAGGACGGTTCCCTCGTGCCGCAGCAGGTAGGTCAGGAGCTGAAACTCCCGCCGGCTCAGCGGCAGCGTCTTCCCCTCGCGAACGAGCTGCTGTCCGTTCCGGTCCAGCCACACCTCCTCGGTCACCTGGACCAGCCGTGGAGGAAGGTTTGCTTGCCCGGAGGGGGAACGTCGGAGCAGCGCATGGACCCGTGCCAGCAGCTCGTCGGCGTCAATCGGTTTGCGAACCCAGTCGTCGGCGCCGGCTTCCAGCGCCCGCGTCCGTTCGACACTCCTCCGTGAGCCGCCCACCAGGAGCAGCCGCGTGGCGCTCTCCAGTTGGATGGTAGAACAGAGGTCGAGAACGTGCTCGAAGGAGGAGATGGGGTCGGTATCGAGAATGATCAGGTCGATACGCTCGGACAGGACACGTTCGAGCAAGTCGGCGCCAAGGGCGCGAAAAAGAAGCCAGTGCCCCTCGCGTACGAGCGGGAGCAGTCCCTGGGCCAGACTCGGCTCGTCGCCGACGATCAGCAGGCGCACAACACCCTGATGATCGCGCCGGCTCCGGATTCGTGTGAAACAATCCCGCCATTCTCATTACCGTTGCAATACGACCGTGGTGCCACGGCCGGAATGGATCTGATCGCATTCGGCTTCTTCTCGGCTCAGCGCGATGGGCGTCCGATGAGGAACGCGTCTGGGAGCGCAGGTGTCCCGCCGGCCGGAGCCTCTGGCTCCACCGGGGGCGGGCGAGACGCCCGCGCTCCCAGACGGGCGGCCTCGCCGGGGCTTGCGACCACGTCGCGACCACGAATGGAAGCACGATCCGAAGCCGCATGTCGCGCGGTCCAGACGGGCGGTCCTGCCCGGGTCTCGGGACTGCGTGGTGCATCCGGCAGATCACTCCCGGATCCGGACGACATCCGGTCTGTCATGCTGAGCCGCAGCGAAGCATCTCCACGGCACGAACGAGCAGCGTCCGGGAGATGCTCCGCTGCGGCTCAGCATGACAATGGCGGTCGCACGTCCCGCGACGCGGGAGCCGTTGGTAGCAGACCGAGCGGTCACCCAGGCTCAGCGTGACAATGACGGTCGCAGGCCCCGCGACGCGCACGTTCGCCAACCTCCGGGAGATACTTCGCTGCGGCTCAGCATGGCGAGGGATGGGTCAGCCAATCTCCAACAGATGTGCCGGGTGCCACCGCCCGCGGAAGCGCGATGCGAAGTCGCAGGTCGCGCGCTGCCAGACGGGCCCCCCCTTGCCGGATCTGGCGAGTACGCCCAGGAGTTGATCGCGTCGGCCGCGATACGTGACGCGGTTTGGCGCTATGCTCTACTGGCGCGAGCTCGCTATCTCCCTTCCTTTGGAGTCGCTCTGAGGATGCCCGCACCGCGCGAACCCGCCGAGAAATTCGGCCGGCTCCTGCGCGCCTTTCGCCGCAAGAAGGGATTCAGTCAGGCCCAACTGGCGCGAGGAGCAGGCGTCTCGCAGGGTTTCATTTCGCTGCTCGAGAGCGGCGCCAGACGGCCCACTCCCGGCCAGGCGATCGTGCTCAGCCGAAGCCTGGAGCTCTCGGTCCAGGAGACGCAGAAGCTCCTCGCCGCCGCTGGCCTGCCACCGGCACTCGCGGTGTCGCTGGCGGCCGCCTCGTACCCTGCGACGGCGGCGCTCGTCAAGCTCCTGATGGGCACGCTCCTCGTTACGAGAGACGAGGACGAGGTGGAGATGATCCTGGACGACCTGGGCCAGCGCCTCGATCGTTGGCACGGCTACCGGAGCGTGCAGCAGTTGCTGTTCGACGGGAGGGCGGAAGCAGCTCGGAGGCTCTACCGGCGGATCGCCGACGCCGAAGCGGCCAGCCCCCTCGACTCCCGGTTGAGATCCACAGCCGCGCAGGTCCTGGGTCAACCCGGAGAGAAGCGCCGCAGTCGTGTCGCCGGGCTCGGCGCAGACCACACGTCGGCTGCTGTGGCGAAGCTTGAGCGACTGCTCGCCGACGAGGGCGTTCCGGCCGATGAGAAACGGGCCGTTGAACAGGCGGTCGAGTCCCTTCTGCGCGACGTCGCCACAGGAGGGCGCCGGGACGATCAGGCCCGTTCGGCGGAGCGGCTCAAAACTGTCAGGCAGGTCGTCGTCGCCCTCGTCCACCATCTCCGCAATCTGCTGAGCCCGCTCGTCGTCTATCCGGATCTGATCAAGATGCAGATGCCGGAGGAGCACCGGGTCGTCGTGTGGTGTGATGCGATGCTCGAAGCCGCTCTCCGCATGAACGCTCTGACCGACGACCTGGAGGTGCTGGTCGGCTCGCACGCTACCGGCCACGGAACTGCCGACGAGCGCCAGCAGGGGCAGGGAGCAGCGGGTCAGGACCAGGACGCGTGATCGGACTGGAGCCGCTGGCAGAGATGTCGAACCGCCAAGACGCCAAGAACGCCAAGGGTTCCGCCAGGAATGACCCTTGGTAGCCGGCTGAGCATTTCTGGGAGGTGCTCTGGGAGGAAGCACCCCCAATGTCGAGGATCTGGCGGCGCGGGACGCTGGCCGGGCAGCCAGCGGGCGGCCGCCGGTATGTCTTCTGGGCCGTCAGCGGGCCGGCTGATAGTCCTCGATCCAGAGAGCGAGGGGGAAGCGATTGCCGAGAGCGTTTCTGAGCCGATCATCAGCGTGAATCACCGGAAGCTGCTGCTCCTTGGCTACCGTCAGATAGATCGCGTCGTAGAAGCTACAACCCATGCGAACGCTCAACTGGAAAGCAGGCATGATCAGATCGCTGAAGGCCACCATCGGAATCTGCCAGGCCAGGAAGTCCTGAAGCATCTGTTCGCCCCGGGCGGGCCTCACGACCCGGCCGGTGACCGCCTGGCGAATGGCCCCGGCCACTTCGAGACGCAGATTGTCCGGAGCCAGCAGGTTGATCCGGTTTTCCTGATAGTCCTCCAGCACCTGGAGCGCCTGCGCCAGATACGGCTCGTTCCGCAAATACCAGCGGACCACAATGGAGGCGTCCACAACATAGAACGGCCGGTCAGTCAATAATCTGCTCTCCGCGCTCCGAGCGGATCCAGTCCTTGACCGGCGTTTCGATGACGGGCATCTCCTGGCGCCAACGGTCTGCCCGCTTTGCCAATCGTCGTCGTCGCTCGATCTCTGCGGCCGGAACTTCCTCACGGCGCAGCTTCTCGATCAACGCGGGCAGCTCGTCAACCGTGTAGGTGGTGTTTCTTAGAAACACCAGGCGCCCTCGCCGGCCTCGCCTGATCGCGGCGCCTGGTTGCTCGAATACTGGCTCGTCCTGCTCTTTCCTCTGTTTCATGGATGCCTCCTTCAAGGCTATTATACCCCCTGCTATTGCCCTGAAGGGGGCTTGAAAGCCGCCAGGCCCTCCGGTCGGAGAGTTAGAGGAAACTATCGCCGAGAGCGTTTCTCACGATCCCACCGGACGACGATGGAGGCGTCCACATCGTAGACCGATCGTTCAGTCGATGGCCGCCTCACCCCAATTCCCGGCGAATCCAGTCCTTCTCGTGATCCCGGCGGCCCCACCCCGTCATGTTGAGCCGCAGCGAAACATCTCCCCGACACCGTCGACTTGAACCGGAGAGATGCTTGCTCGCTGCGGCTCAGCATGACAGAACCCCAACGCCCCCTACCCTACGAGCCCCCACAGCCCCCACGAGTTCCTACGAGTTCCTACGAGCTCCCGCCTTGGAGCCCCCGGCTACCAACCGCCGGTGTACTTCACCAGCGCGTACGGAATGTAGATCTTGTGGGGCGCCTGCCCGATCCGGGCGTAGACGGTCACCTTCGTCTCCAGACCGTTGGACGCCGTGAACGTGACCGTCGCCACATCCGCCGCCGCGCCCATCTTGGACGGGTCGACAAACAGACTGATCGTCTGCGGCGCCGTGCCGCTGTTCGCGCTCAACGTCAGCCAGGCCTTGTCGACCGCCGCCGTCCACGTGCCGGCGCTGCCGTCCACGTAGGTGACCTGGAGCGTCTGCGCTGCCGGCACGATGGCCGCGCCGCTGTTGTCGACGCCGATGTCGACCCGCATGCCGGCTCGCGACGTCGCGATCTTCGTGACCATGCTGGCCGGGCGGGTCACCTGGATCGACCGGACGATCAGGCTGCCGGGGCTCTGCGCTATCAGGGCGAAGTCGTTCTTCTCATCCTGCCGATTGCGGAACGCCGCATCGGTGATCGAGAAGGTCGCCGTCTTCCACGTCTTCGAGTGCTGGATGCCCTGTCGCTTCGCCGTGAAGCGGTCACTCTGCCCATCGTACTTCAGGTCGAAGAACGAATCCTCCGTCGCCGTCGGCGCCTCGTCCCAGTACTCCACCGCGACCTGGATCGACGTCCCGTTCGGCACGTTGAAGAGGAAGCTGTCGTGGATCGAGAAGAACATGCTGTAGCCGACCGGCGACCGCCCTTCCTTGCCGTCCTTCGTGACCACCGCCGTCCCGGAGTCGCCGCGTGGCCGGTCCAGGTACACGCCGCTCGTGCTGTTCGTCGTCCCAAGCGTCGTGCCGGCCGTCGTCGCGCCGCCGTACGTCGTCTGCTTGTAGAGCGCGGCATACGTCTTCGTCAGGTCCAGGTACTGCTTGCCGTACAGGTCGGAGTTGCCGATGGGGGCGCCTTCCACCCAGTAGTTGAAGGTGTCGATTCCCACCAGGTGCATGCCCTTGGCAATGGCCCGCTGCCAGCTCCGCGTGTAAAAAGCGCCGTCCTCGCGGTTGCGCACGAGCGTGCCGTCGTTGAAGCCGGGGCCGATCTCCATCACGTTGTTCTGGGCGTAGCCGGGCGCTTCGGTCGGACAGTTGTCGCAGTAGCCCGCTGCCCAGGAGAAGAACTCGTCGACGGCGGTGCTCGGAACCGCGCCGTTGGGCTCGTAGATGCCGTAGGTGCCGGTCGGGTCGTAGAGGAAGTCGGGGATCACGTACGGCCGGACGCCGAAGGCCCGCTCGAAGCCGCCCGACAGCGACGAGAACAGCGTCTTGTCGTACTTCGTGATGTTCTCCGGCCCCTGGTAGTAGGCGAAGATGACCGGCCGCCCGTCGATGGCCGCCCAGAGATCGGTCGGCACGATGGAGAAGAAGTCGACGGCGTATTTGAGGTAGAGGCCCTTGGCGTTGGCGTCGGTCAGGTCCACCTTCGTCGAGCCCGTCTTGAGGACGCTCTCGGCGTACAGCATGAAGGGGTCGAGTAGGATGCCCAGCTTCGGCGGATTGCTGACCTGCCGGGCCGCCGCGACGAGGTTCCGGAGCATCGTGACCCCGCCGTAGGCGGCGTCGAAGGTGCTGCCGCTGTACCAGACGATCAGCATGTCGATGCCGGCCGCCTTGGCGTCCTCCATCTCCTGCTTAAGCGCCGCGACCGACCGCCAGCTATAGCTCGTCAGGATGTGGGTCGTCGAGTCGGCGCCGGCCGGCCCGATCAGCGGGTAGGTCCGACCTTCCGGCCCCGGCCAGAGCTTCGGGTAGTAGCCGTCGAAGACCGGGAAGTAATGGGCGGCGACGACCCGCTGCGTCTTCGAGAAGCTCGGGATCGCCGACGTGTTCACCGTGGCGCGCGGCTGCACCTGGCCGCCGGGGGTCCGCGCGACGTAGACCGTCTTCACTTTCAGCGTCGTGCCCGACGTCTTGATGCGGAAGTCCGCCCCGCCCTCCTGGCCGTTGCCAAAGTAGGCGTCGGTCAGGTAGAAGTACGTCCGCTTCAGCGCCCCGGTCGTGCCACCGGTCACCGTACTCGTCTGCTTGGCGCGGTTGCTGGAGCCGGCGTCGTACTCCAGCCAGAAGGTGCCGAACGCCTCGTCGTAGTACTCGACGCCGACGTAGACGTCGTAGGCGTTGCCGTTCAGGATGTAGTTGTCGTTCACGTCGAAGCTGATGGAGCCGCCGCTGGCCTGGCGGACCTGCGTTGTGCTCGTGGCGGCGTCGCCATCGGCGACCGGGATTGTCGTGGCGGTCGCCGCCGCGGCACCGTTGCCCTCGACCTGGTAGAGACCATGGCCGCGATCGTTGACCTGCGCCAGACGTGTCCACACGACGACGGGGTCGCCGTAGCCGGGATGGAGGCCGTTCAGCGTGCCGGCGCGGTCGAGCGGCGTCGTCGAGCGCGTGATCGTGACCTTGTCGAACGCCAGCAGGTTGCCCTGATTGGCGCTCTGCGCGTTCACATCGATCGGGTAGGTAATCCGGAGGTCGGCCAGGGTGCCCAGGAGATAGCGGCCGCCGAAGTAGACGTTCGGGATGTTGAAGGTGTAGGTCAGCCAGGTGTTCGTGTTCGTCAGGTAGACGACGTTGTCGGTGCGCAGCCCGTTGTTGAACGACTGGCTTGGGAAGTTGGCCGGAATGGCCGTCGCCGTCGAATCCCACTGGAGATAGAAGAAGCCGTAGCCGCGATCGTAGTAGGAGACCTCGACCTGGACGTCGGTGATAGTCTCGCCGGTGCCGTTACTGGTCTTGCCCTGATAGATGAAGGTGTTGTGGACGTCGAAGTAGGCGTAGCCGTTGGCCGAGATCTGGATGGCCGAGCGGCCGCCGACCGTCGCCGCGGTCGCCGCCGAGTCGGCGTCGCCGAGGACGACGAGGGTCAGCCCGTTTTCGGTGCCGGGAGCGGTGAAGCTGACGCTGGTCGAGCTGGTGTACGTCGGCGCCGTTTGATCCCGGGTAATGGTGACCTTGCTGATGTGGAGCGTCCCGGCGACGTCCTGCTCGTGGAAGCGGAGGTCGGCGCCGTCGTTCTCTCGCTTGCCGAAGTAGGCGTCGGTCAGGTAGATGGTCTTCGTCTTCCAGCCGGCCGGTCCACCTCGGTAGACATACGGCGCCTGCTTGAAGCTGTTGCCTTCGGCATCGTACTGGAACGAGAGCCACTTGCCGCTGCCGTCGTCGTAGTAGTCGATGTCGATGCGGACGTTCGGGTGGTTGCCGCTGTCGATGTAGGTCTTGTCGACGGCGAAACAGGCGAAGCCCTGGTTCTGACTCTGGGTGCCGAGCCGGATGGCGGCGCGCCCGTCCTTGTCGGCGACAGGATTGACGGAGCAGTCGCCGGAGGTTTTCAGCGCCAGCCCGCTGTCGGTGTTGGGAGCGGTGAAGCTGACGTTCGTCGCGTTTTCGTAGGTCGGAGCTGTCTGGTCTCGTGTGATGGTGACCTTGTTGAGGTAGAGCGTCCCGGCCTGGTCCTGCTCCAAGAACCGGAGGTCGGCGCTGGCGTTCTGCCGATTGCCGAAGTAGGCGTCGGTCAAGTAGTAGGTCTTCGTCTTCCAGCCGACCGGTCCGCTCCGGGAGAAGTACGGCCCCTGCTTGTATATCTCGGCGACGGTCGTGCCGGGGGAATCGTACTGGAACGAGACCCACTTGCCGGCGCCGTCGTCGTAGTAGTCGATGTCGATGCGGACGTTCTTGTGGTCGCCGCTGAAGATGTAGGCGTCGGAGACCTCGATGCAGCCAAAGCCCACGCTGTTCAGGCGAATGGCAGGACGGCCGGCCTGGTTGGCAGCGGAGGTGACCGCGCAATCCCCGTACGTCTTGAGCGTTACCCCGTTGGCGCTGGCGTTCACATCTCCACTGGCCGGCGCCTCCCAGGTTGCGGACGTTTGCTGCGCCCGGGCCCGGGGAGTGGGCCGGTCGGAGGTGACGAGCGCTCCGAACAGAAACGCGCCGATCACCGCCAGGGTGAGCCATGGTCGGAGGAGCGTGATCGTAGCCATCTACCTACCTCTCATTTCGCGTCGTCTCGCGTCGTTTCCCGTTGTCGATGGTGACGCGCCCGAAGAACGCGCCGAACGTACTGGCGGTTCCCATCCTAGGCGATACGCCTGAGACAGGCAATAGACCGTTCGTACTGCTGCTATCTGCCCGATCGTCACGCTCAGACGTGAGCAGTCAGCCATCAGCGATCAGCTTCCGGCAATATCACCGCTGTTGGACTTGCCGAGTGCGCGCTCCGTTGAGGACTGACGGCTGGTCGCTGGAGCGGCTCGCAGAGGGATTGACCAAGCGAACAACCGATACTCCTGGCGTCTGCCTTGGCGATCTTGGCGTCTTGGCGGTTCGTGCTCTCTCGGCACCGCTCTAACCGTCTGTCCCGGCCTGTCGGCGAGCGATGACGACAATCTCGTTCTCGTTCATGGTGCCGCTCGGGTTCGTCTCGATGCGCTCGACCTCGATCCCGGCCAGAGACAGCACACGCGTCGCGTAGTCCGCGGTGTAGAGGCGCACGCGCGCCGGACGGCGGTCGCGGGCGGTGGCCTGGCGCACGAAGGTGGCCGCGTAGATGGGTGACGTGAAGTTCGGGAACTGGAGGAGCGCGTGGCCCCCCGGCTTCAGGACGCGGGCGATCTCCCGCAGGGCCAGGAACGCGTCCTCGTGATCCATATGCTGAAGGACGAAGTACGAGAAGACGAAGTCGAACGTCGCGGCCGGGAAGACCGAGAGGTCGGTCGCGCTCGTGCGGTAGAGCTCGACGTTTGGTTGCCCTGCCAGCCGCTGCCGGGCCCGCGCGATCATCTCGTCCGAGACGTCGACGCTGCACATGCGATGGCAGTAGGGCGCCAGATACTTCTCGATCCGCCCGATCCCGCAGCCGACGTCGAGCACCGTCGCCTGAGGCGGCAAGAACCGGCGAATCCAATCGGCGTCCAGCCGCCCGGCCTCGTCGAACACGCTTTCGACGTTGGCGCTTCCGTCCGGCGGGCTGAGGATGGCCGTCACGGCGTCCGCCCGCGCCGCCTCGTTCCAGTCGGCCCGATAGGACTCGTCCGGCGACGGCTCCGGGCTCGTGCTGGGCTGTTGGCCCCCACGGGCGAGCACCAGGAGCTGTTTCGCTTTGTGCAGCACGCGGCGGCTCAGGCCGGCGCCAAACGGGAAAGAAAACGTTGACATGCCATTCCCCTGCGGCGGGTGTCCGGTGCGCTATAGTACTCGACCGGCCCGGCGCCTGTCAATCCCGTGGCGCGCTGTCGACGGCTTCGGGGATCTGGTTGAGCACATCGGAGCGGACTGTTGGACTGGTGAGACGTCATACGTCATGCGTCATGCGTGAGGCGAAGCGGATTGGCGCGGGCTGTTGGACGGGTGGGACGGTTCCGTCCACGGCGTGGAACATGCTATACTGCTCGCCACGTGCCGCATGCCTGGGATCAACTGGTGCAACCGCCAGGCCACCTGCTGCTCCGGACGATTCCCCGTCTGTCATGCTGAGCCGCGGCGAAGCATCTCCCCCGGCCTCGACCGGCAACGTCCGGGAGATGCTTCGCCGCGGCTCAGCATGACAGGGGGATTGACCAATCGACCAGCCGGTATTCCTGGCGTCTTCCTTGGCGATCTAGGCGTCTTGGCGGTTCGTTGTCTCTCGGAGCCGATCTCGCAGGAGGGAACAGCAACTGTGGGTGGGGACATCCATCTCTTGATCAGCGCCCGGTTTGACGTCGAGGAGCTCGACCGGATTCGCGGCGTCTCGCCGCGGTACGTCGTCCACGGCGGACCGGGCGGGATCGCGCTCCAGCCGCCGAACGCCGCCGAGGTTCAGGAGATCACCTATCCGGTCTGGCATCCCGACCTCGACCTCGAAGCTCTGATCCGGCAAGCCGAGGTCGTCGTCGGCTATCGGTTCCCGCCCGACCTGGTCGATCGGGCGCCGAAGCTCCGGTGGATGCAATGTACCAGCGCCGGCGCCGAGCGGGTCCTGACGCCGAAGATCGTTGAGGCCGACGTCGTGGTGACGAACATCGGCGGGGTCCACCCGGTGCCGCTCGCCGAGATCGTCCTCAGTCACATGCTGCTCTTCGCCAAACAGTGGCCGCGGCTGATCGAGCAGCAGCGGGAGCGCCGGTGGAACAAGCTCGTCCTCGACGAGCTCAACGGCAAGACCGTCACCATCGTCGGCTTCGGTCGGATCGGCCAGGAGATCGCCCGCGTCTGCCGGTGCCTGCGGATGCGGGTGGTCGGCGTGCGGCGGAGCGGGCCGGCAGAGGGGCTGGGCGGCGCCGACGAGGTCTACGGCCGTGACGGACTGCTGGAGGCGGTGGGCCGGGCCGACTTCGTCGTCAGCATCCTGCCGCTGGCGGCCGACAACCGGGGCTACGTCGGCGAGGCCGTCTTTCGGGCGATGAAGCCGACGGCCGTGTTCATCAACGTCGGCCGCGGGCCCACTGTCCGGCAGGACGCGCTGATCCGCGCGCTCCAGGAGGGCTGGATCGGCGGCGCAGCGCTCGACGTCTTCGAGGTGGAGCCGCTGCCGGCCGACAACCCCCTCTGGGGCATGCCCAACGTCGTCCTGACGCCCCACATGGCCGCCGATACCCACCGGTACAAGGAGCGGGTCCTGGAGATCTTCTGCGAGAACCTGCGCCGCTACGCCGCCGGCGAGCCGCTCATAAACGTCGTCGACAAGCGGCTGGGCTACTGAGCGGTGCCGAAAGAGAACGAACCGCCAAGACGCCAAGACCGCCAAGGGAGACGCCAAAAATGCCGGCTGTTCGCCCGGTCCATCTCGCTTCAGCGAAGATTCCCCCGAGTCGCCTGGCGCGCCCGCTGTCATGCTGAGCCGCAGCGAAGCATCTCCCCGGATCGCCCGCTCAACCCGGGGAGATGCTTCGCTGCGGCTCAGCATGACGGGACCCGATCGCGGCGGCTCAGCACGACAGGGCACGATCGTCGTGGCGAAAGCCGGAAGTGGTTCAGTCCAACTGGATCGGGTACCGGCCGTACGTGAATATGGCATTGCGCATGGCGATGAAGTTTTCGATGGGCACGTACTCGGGCAGGGAGTTGGACGACCCGCACAGGTAGCCGCCGCCGGGGGCGAGCTGCCGGATGCGGAGCTTCACCTCGGCGTCCACCTCCTCCGGCGTCCCCTGGGTCAGCGTGTAGCCCATGTCGATGTTCCCCATCACCGCCACCCGGTCGCCGTAGGTCTGTTTGACCCAGACGATGTCCATCGCCTTGGGCTCGATCGGGTGGATCGCGTCGACGCCGCAGGCGACGATGTCGTCCAGGACCAGCCGGAGGTCGCCGTCCGAGTGGAAGATGAACGGCAGGCCACGGCTGTGGGCCAGGTCGACGGCCGTCTTCAGCCAGGGGAAGAAGTGCTCCCGGAAGTGCTGCGGTCGCACCATGAGCCCCTCGGCGTAGGCAAGGTCGTCGCCGTGCTGGATCGATCCGACGCAGTCGAACCGGCTGACGATGTCGAGGACCTTCAACTGGAAGGCGCCGACTTTCTCGTAGAGGGCCTTGATCAGGTCGGGGTCCTTGCGGGTGGCCCGGGCGAACCCCTCCAGCCCCATCAGCCACCAGACGCCGGTGAACACCTGGCCGAGGCTGAGCTGGACCTTCATGCCGGGTGGCAGGTACTTCTTGACCTCCTCGAAGGCCCAGTAGTCGAGATCCTCCGGGTTGGACCAGGGGAAGCTCTCGAACTCCTGCCAGCTTGTGATGGCGCCCTGGCCCTCGGCTGCCCAGCCCCGCTCCAGCTCCTCGTCGGTGGCGACGTCGTACCTGGCCCTCGCCGTCGTCGCCAGGCGCTCCATCATCCGGGCGTCGGAGCGAAAACCGGCCGTGATGGATATGAAGTCGAAGCCGGCCCGATACCAGAACTCGACCTCCAGCTCCAGCGGCAGTTTGCCGGCCTGGCTCAGCATGAAGGTCCGCTGGCTGCGCAGGAGCGGGACGTCGTGTCCCAGCTCGCGGCGGAGGAACTCTCGCTTGAAGGGAGCGTCGATGCTGAAGTCGCTCAGCGGCACGCGGTCGGGCTCACCCTGTCTGAGGATCGCCTTCTTGTACCGCCCCTCGAAGTCGGGCGCCGGACGGATGATCGTCTGCTGGTGCTCTGTTCGCAAGGGCCACTCCTTTCCTCGTACGCGACCGACAGTCACACTACGGTTCCCCACGAAGAGGAACCGGCGGTCGATAGAACTTGAGCCGTTCGATGATGGGCATCGCCTCACCCCAGGACTCCCTCGATCAGCGCCGCCAACCGGGGGACGGCCGTCTTGCCGGCGGTGAGGACGCCCTCGTGGACCTCGGCCGCGACGTCGCCGGCGGGCGGGGCGTCGTGGGCGACGTTGGTGATCACCGAGAACCCGAGGACCGCCATGCCGGCGTGGCGGGCGACGATGACCTCCGGCACCGTCGACATGCCGACGGCGTCGGCGCCGACGGCCCGGAGGAAGCGGACCTCGGCCGGCGTCTCGAACGTCGGGCCGGATACCCAGGCGTAGACGCCCTCCTGGAGCGGGATACCCAGCTCTGCCGCTACCCATCGGACCTTCTCACGCAGCCTCTCGTCGTAGGCGCCGACCATCATCGGGATGCGCGGGCCGAGGGCGGCGTCGTTCGGCCCGACCAGAGGGTTGAAGCCCGCCAGGGACGGCAGACCGATATGATCGGCGATGAGCATGAGGTCGCCGACCCGGAAGACGGGGTTGATCCCGCCGGCGGCGTTGGTGACGACGAGCGTTGTCGCGCCCAGCGCCCGGAGGACGCGGATCGGAAGCGTCACTTCGGCGAGGGAGTAGCCCTCGTAGAAGTGGACCCGACCGTGCTGGATCGCCACCGTCCGACCCGCAAGCCGTCCGAGGACGAACTCGCCGGGGTGGCCGCCGACCGTCGAGATCGGAAAGCCGGGGATCTCGGCGTAGGGGATGCGGTCGGCATCGGCGGCGACCGCAGCAAGCCCGGCCAGCCCCGATCCGGTGACGACAACGACTTCAGGTCGGTGCGCGGTCCGGCTTCGGATGGCGCGGACTGCCTCGGTCACCGTCTCATGCAGCGCAACGGGGAGGGCGGTCCCCATCGTGCTGATCTCAGTCATCGACGTCGATCCTCCGGAGCAGTTTCCAGGAGAGTCGACCAAGCCAGCGAATCATCTCGACATCTTCCTTGGCGATCTCTTGGGCGATCTCTTGGCGATCTTGGCGTCTTGGCGGTTCGACCTCGCTCAGAACTGCTCTATACGTCGAACGCCAACACCCGCTGAGGGTTCTCGACCAGCATCGTGTTGATCTCGGCCTTGGTCACCCCTTCTGAAAGCAGCAGCGGCACGAAGCCGGTCAGGATGCGGTCGTAGCCGCCGCCGCCGAACCAGTGCAACAGCCTCTTGAAGCAGACGTCGTGGGAGAGCAGGATCTGCGAGACGTACCCATCGCGAACGAGCTGAGCGACGGTCTTCGCCCGCTGCTCGTCGCGCTGGAAGAACCACATGCCGACGTGGTCGATCTGGAGGTAGACCCCCTTCGCGGCGACGGCCCGGAGGAGGTCCAGGTCGAGCCGGTCGCCGAGGTGACCGATGATGACCCGGTGGAGGTCGACGCCCTCGTCCTCAAGAATCTCGATCTGTTCCAGCGCCAGCAGGTCGTAATAGGTGTGCGTCGAGATGGCGGCGCCGGTCCGCTTGTGCGCGCGCGCCGCAGCCCGGAACACGCGTTCCTCGGCCGGGTTGATGAAGTCGCGCCGGGTCCCGATCTCGCCGAGCAGGCCGGCCCGCACGCCGGTGCCGTCGATGCCCTTTGTCAGCTCCTCCACCATCAGATCGGCCAGCCTGTTGGTGTTCAGCTCGTAGACGTGGGGCGGATAGTAGGGCTCGGTGTAGTACCCGGTGCTGGCGATGACGTGGAGGCCGGTCTCCCGAGCGACGCGCAGTTGGGTCTGGACGTTGCGCGCCATGTACTTGTTAGAGACGTCGACGACGGCGCCGCCGCCGGCCTCCCGAAAGAAGCGCAGCTCGTTGACCGCGAGCTGCGGGTCGTCGAGGATGCCGTCGACCCCGGTTGGCCCATGGCGCAGGTCGATGGCGATGTGCTCGTGGGGCAGCGTGATGCCCAGCTCCTCGGGGGCAACCGGCCCGAGCACGGTCATGACGCGCATAGTGCATACCTCTTCTCTCTGTTGGTCTCTGCGTCCTCTGCGCCTCTGCGGTTCGTTCCATCTGGTGTTCCTACTACCCTTTCCTCACCTCCTCTCTCTGCCGCCGCAGCGCCGCCGTCGCCGCCTCGTCCACTCGCACGGTGCGCTCGCTGAGGACAACACCGTACATCTTGCGAGCGTGGTCCACGGTCACCTTCTCGTTCTGGACGTCGGCCAGGACGGCGAGCGGGTCGCGCCCGAACGGGTCGCCCCAGCCGCCGGCGCCGGCCAGCTCGTGGCGAAAGACGTCGCCCCGGCGGATCGTCAGGAGTGTCTTGGGAGGGAGCAGGCGCTCCGCGGGACCGGGGTTGAGGATGTTTCGGCAGACGCGGCCGGCGCCGCCCCCGGCCAGCCCATACGGACCCTGCTCGGCGCGGTCGGACCGGATCTGGAGCGTCCCCGATTCCTCGAGGAACCGGTACTGGCGAACGAGGGCGAGACCGCCCCGATAGGTGCCGGGGCCGCCGCTGTCGGGGATGAAGCCGTACTCCTCGATCCGAAGCGGCGCTTCGTTCTCGATGATCTCGGCCGGATAGTTCGAGAAGTTCACGACCTGCGAGGAGACGCCGTCGACGCCGTCGGCGAAGGGTCGGCCGCCCCAACTGCTGAAGAGGAACTCCAGGAACACGAAGGCGCGGCGCTCGGCGTCGTAGCCGCCCATGCTGATGCCGGTGTCTCCACCGGACTCGCACGCGGGCACCCGGTCCGGGGCGAGCTTGGCCAGCGCGCCCATGACGGCGTTGGCGATGCGGAAGCCGGTCAGGCCGCGCGCCGCCACCGGTGCCGGCGGCAGGGGGTTGACGATGGTGCCCGGCGGGGCGTGGACGCGGATGGCCCGGAAACAGCCCTCGTTGGTCGGCATGTTGGGCGGCAGGAGACAGCGGACGCAGGCGTAGGCGGTCGACCTGGTGAAGGAGAGGACCGAGTTGATCGCTCCTTTGACCTGGGGCGCGCTCCCGCTGAAATCCACTTCCATCTGATCGCCGGCCACGGTTACTGCCACCTGAATGCGGATGGGGGCGGGGTCGATCCCATCGCCGTCCAGGTAGTCGGCGAACTCGTAGCGGCCATCCGGCAAGCGGGCGATCTCGGCTCGGGTCAGCCGCTCGCCGTAGTCGAGGAGCTCCTCGAAGGCCGCAGACACCGCCCCCCGACCGTATCGGTCGACGAGCTCGATGATGCCCCGCTCGCCGATGTGGCTGGCGGCGAGCTGACCCCGCAGGTCGCCGAGGACCTTGACCGGGATGCGGACGTTCCGCTCTAGCAGGCGCAGGAAGCCCTCGTTGGGCTCGCCCCGGTCGTAGAGGCGTATGGGCGGCACCCGCAGCCCTTCCTGATAGATCTCCGTCGAGTCGCAGGCGTTGCCGCCGGCAACCCGCCCGCCGATGTCCGTGTGGTGGGCGACGGAGCACACGAACCCGAGGAGGTCATCCCCCAGGTAGACCGGCTGGACGACGAAGAGGTCCGGCAGATGGGTCCCTCCCTCATAGGGGTCGTTCAGGACGAAGACGTCCCCCGGCCGGACGGCGCCACCGTAGCGGGCGAGGATAGCGGCCATGGCGTCGGGGATGGCGCCCAGGTGCAGCGGCAGGGTCAGCCCCTGCGCCAGCAGTCGCCCCCCTGCATCACAAAAAGCGGTCGAGAGGTCCATGGCGCTCTTCAAGTTGGCCGAGTAGGCGGTTCGCACCAGCGTCAGCGCCATCTCGTCGACGATCGAATCCAGCCCGCTGCGAATGAGCTCCAGGCTGATGGGATCCAGACCAACCGCCGTCATCGGCGTCCTCCCGCTTCGAGGATGAGATTGTCCAGGTCGTCCCGTCGCACCGTCCACCCCGGCGGGACGACGGTCGTCGCGTCGTACTCCTCGACGATGACCGGTCCGGCGACGGGGTCGGGCCCTACCTCGTGCCGTCCGAGGACCGGCGTCTCGACGAGGCCGACGGCGGGGCCGAAGTAGGCGCGGCGGGGGCGGGCCCTCACCCCCGGCCCCTCTCCCGCGTGGCGGGCGAGGGGAGACGCTTGGAGTATGGGTGTGTGCGAAACGACCGGCGTCTCCCCTCTCCCGTG
>JACQGW010000009.1 GCA_016199325.1 Chloroflexota bacterium | reverse complement strand
CCGTTGACGATGCAGCCCATCACGGCGATGTTCAGACCGGTCAGATGGCCCGTCGCTCGGCGAACCTCGGCGAGCACCGTCGGCAGGTCGAACTTCGTCCGGCCGCAGGAGGGGCAGGCGATGAACTCGACCTTCGTTCGGCGCAGGCCGAGCGCCTGAAGGATATCGTAGCAGACCGGCAGCTCGTTGATCGGGTCCTCGGAGAGCGAGACGCGGATCGTGTCGCCGATCCCCTCTGCCAGCAGTGTGGCGATCCCGGCCGTCGACTTGACACGGGCGTATTCGCCATCGCCCGCCTCGGTCACGCCCAGGTGAACCGGGTAGTCCATCCCCTCCTCGGCCATCCGGCGGACGAGCAGGCGGTTTGCCTGGATCATCACCGGCACACGCGATGCCTTCAGCGAGACGACGAGGTTCCGATAGTCGTGCTGCTCGCAGATGCGGATGAACTCCAGCGCCGACTCGACCATCCCGAGCGGCGTGTCGCCATAGGTGGCCAGCAGCCGCTCGGAGAGCGAGCCGTGGTTGACGCCGATGCGCATGGCGAGGTCGCGCCGCCGGCACGCCTCGAGGACCGGCAGCAGGTCGTCCACGATCTGGCGGCGAGCCTCGGCATGATCTTCGGCCGTGTGCTCGGCGCCCGCCCGCCGGCGCCGGAACACGAAGAGGCCCGGGTTGATGCGGACCTTGTCGACGTGCCTGGCCGCCTCGACGGCGATGGCCGAGCCCTCGTGGTGGACGTCGGCGACGAGTGCGATCCGCTCACCGCGCCGCTCCAGTTCGCCCCGGATCTCGCCGAGGGCCTGGGCGTCGCGGAGCGTCGGCGCGGTCACCCGGACGATCTCGGCGCCGGCGCGGTGCATCCAGACGATCTGCTCGACCGCGGCGGCAACGTCCCGGGTATCGGCGGTGATCATCGACTGAACGACCACCGGCGCATCGCCGCCGATGGTCACCGGTCCGACGCGCACCGGCCGGGTGCGCCGCCGTGGGTAGATCATCACCGGGAAGGGGCAGGCTGTCATCCGGCAGCTCGCCTCAGGCGACCGCGCGGTCGTGCGGCGCGTCGCCGCTGCCGGCCGCGCTCGCCGGCAGATCCGGAAGCTCGAAGAAGAACCAGCCGACGGTAGCAGCCACCGTCAGCGCCGCCCCGACCAGGACCAGGCCCAGGTGCATGAAGGCGATGCCGCCGAGGATCGCCACCACGCCGCCTGCGCCCAGCGGCTGCCAGGCCGTCACCAGCCAGGTGCCCGGCTCCGGCTCGTCGGCAATGCCCCGCCGACCGCGCATGAGGCCGATCGTCCAGCAGACGACCGCAGCCACGAACAGCCCGACGGCGATGGCGATCCAGAGGTCTCGCAGGCCGGCCCCGGGCCTCCTGGCCTCGCCGAGGGTGAACGCCGTCCAGAGTCCCCAGGCGATGAAGAGGTCTTCGCCGGCCACGAGGAACCGGTTGAGCACGACCTGGCCGTCGCGCCCGCGAACGCCGAGATCGACGAGCCAGAGGGTGATCCCGAGGAAGAACGCCGGCAGACCGAGCATCGGCGCCAGGTCGCCGGTCGCGGAGCTCTGCGACCAGACGATGAAGCCGACCAGCGCGACGAGCGCGGCCGTCAGCCCGGTCCGCCAGGCGCTGGCCTGGCGCTGGTTCGTCTTGGCGTTGCCTGTGTGCTGGATCATCGGCTTTCCGTCACCTGCGGTAGGTTTCAGCAAGGCTCCAGCCAGGTATTATACACCATCGCCTAGAAAAACACTTGTGAGAGGCTGTACAGATCCAGGTCGACCCGGCGATTCCGACCGACGATCTCGCCCAGCGGCACCGGCACGATCTGCTCGCCGCGCACGGCCGTCATGACGCCGAACCGGCCGGCCTCGACGAAATCGACCGCCGCCGCGCCCAGCCTGGTCGCCATGATGCGATCGAGCACCGTTGGCGAGCCGCCGCGCTGCAACCGCCCCAGGGCGATGGCCCGGGTTTCGATCCCGGTGCGCCGCTCGATCTCCCGAGCCAGCGTCTCGCCGACATTGCGCTTGTCGAGCCGGATGTGGCCGAAGGCGTCCTTCTCCTGAACCGGCGCCTCGACGATGCCGTCGATGGCGGCGGCCTCGCTGACGACGATCAGGCTGAAGGTCTTGCCGGCAGCCCGGCGCTTGGCCACATGCCGGCAGACCTCGGCGATGTCTCGCGTGGCCTCGGGAATCACGATGAAGTCGGCACCGCCGGCCAGCCCGCCCAGCGTCGCCACCCAGCCGGCCTCGCGCCCCATGACTTCGAGCACCATCACCTGGTTGTGGGCGCTCGCCGTCGTGTGCAGGCGGTCGAGCACGTCGGCGACGATGGTGACGGCCGTGTTGAAGCCGATGCAGTACTCGGTTCCCCAGACGTCGTTGTCGATGGTCTTCGGAATGCCGACGACCGGCCAGCCGCGGGTGCAGAGCGCCGCCGCTACCGAGAGGGTGTCGTCGCCGCCGATGACGATCAGGGCGCCGACGTCATGCCTCTCCAGGTTGGCGACGACCTGGTTCATCAGGTCTTCGCTCCTGGTCGGATTCGTCCGGGACGAGCCCAGGATCGTGCCGCCGACGTGCAGGATTCCAGAGACCTCCGGGGCCGCCAGCGGGAAGACCTCGGCGTTCCCCAGGAGCCCGGCCCAGCCGTGGCGAATGCCGAGCATGTGGTGGCCGCCGCCGATGCCGCGCCGGACGACCGCGCGAATGGCGGCGTTGAGCCCCGGGCAGTCGCCTCCACCCGTCAAGACCCCGATGCGCATGACTGATGCCCCTCTCTCCATCCCTGCTTCGAGCAGCTAACCAACCTATCAGTCTATCGAATGAACTATCGATAGATGGTCTGGCCGCGCGCTAAGTTTACAATAACGAGGGGGTCATGGGAAGCGTTCCGGCTAGTACTTTCGCCAGACAGGCAAGCCCGCTGCCGTGCATGGAGCGCCAACAGGCGCCGTGCGGGCCGGGCAGCGAGACGGATGCTTGCCAAGTATCGCCAGACATGTCATCCTATGCCCGGGAGGTGGCGACGCAGCAGCAGATGAATGCCTCGGAACAGGTGGTCGGGACCATGCGGGATGTCGCCGAGGTGTCGAAGCAGTCCGCTGCCAGCGGCCAGATGGCCGCCGATGGGGCTCGGCGGCTCACCGCCTCGGCCGAGGAGTTGCAGTCCGTGGTGCATCGGTTCGTTCTGGATTGAGAACCCTGCGGGGCCAACCGCACGGGCGCCGGGCTGCGAGCGAGCGAAGCTCCGCTGTGGCTGGCGGAGTCGTGCCGTGCGGGAAGCCCGTCCTCGAAGGAGAACGTGAACATGAACGTGATCCGCAAGCAAACCGAGGTCGTCGTCGTCGGCTCCGGGCCGGGTGGGGCGACGGTCGCGCGTGAGTTGGCCCGGGCCGGCAGCCGGGTGCTGCTGCTGGAGCGCGGGCGCGACTACCGCCCGGCCCCCTACTTTGGGACCTACGCCGGTGCGCTGCTGTACGCGGACCGGCACGCCCTGTTCTTTTCCCAGGAAGGGCTTCATATCATCCGGCCGATCATGGTCGGCGGCGCCACAAGCATGTACTGCGGCTCGGCCGCGCTCCCCCCGACCTGGCTCCGCGATCGATACGGGCTCGATCTGACGCGCCAGGCCGAGGCCGCCGCGGCGGAGCTCGGAGTTGGGCCGCTGCCGCCCGAGCTGCGCGGCGCGGCCTCGACGCGGATCGCCGAAGCGGCCGCGGCCCTCGGGCAGGACTGGCAGCCCCAGCCCAAGTTCATGAATCCCGGCCGCTCGCCCCGATTTGACTGTGGCGCCAGGTGCATGCTGGGCTGTCGCTGTCGGGCGAAGTGGAGCGCCGCCGAATGGGTGGACGAGGCCGTCGCCGCCGGAGCCGACTTGATCGCCGAAGCTCGGGTGACCGAGGTCCTGCGGGAGGGCGGCGCGGTGGCCGGCGTGCGCGCTCGGCGGGGCGCCGACACGCTGGAGGTGACGGCGCCGGTCGTCGTCCTGGCGGCGGGGGGGCTGGGCACGCCCGAGATCCTGCGCGCGTCCGGCTCTTCCTCGGTGGGGCAGCGCCTCGCGATGGACACGACCGCCATCGTGTACGGGCGGTCGAGGCTGCCCGGCATCGGCCACGAGCCGCCGATGACCT
>JACQGW010000204.1 GCA_016199325.1 Chloroflexota bacterium | reverse complement strand
GTCCCCACCCTGAGCCGGGGAGATGCTTCGCTGCGGCTCAGTATGACGGGGAGTTCCCCCGAGCTTCCACTCCTAACACTCGCTCTCCTCTCGGGTCGTACCAGTCGGGTCGTACCAGCTGCGGCTCAGCATGACGGGGAGTTCCCCCGAGCTTCCCCGAGTTCCTACGAGCTCCTCGTTCATCCCCGCAGTCCGCGAATCTCGTCCACGTCCACAGTGGCCCGCGCGCGGAAGTTGGCGACGATGATCGCCAGGCCGACGACGACCTCGGCGGCCGCCACCGTCATGACGAAGAACACGATCACCTGGCCGTCCAGCGCGTTGAACGAGCGGGCGAACCCGACGAACGCGAGGTTCGCGGCGTTGAGCATCAGCTCGATGGACATGAAGATCACCAGCGGGTTGCGACGGAGGAGCACCCCTGCCACGCCGATCGCGAACAGCACCCCGCTCAGCCCAAGGTAGTACGGCAGCGGAACGAGCACAGCCTACCTCCGTTCTGCTGCGACGACGTCGCTCTCCGGCAGCTCAGCCGCCCGGCCGTTGCTGGGCGTCGTCAGCGCCGGACGCGCCGCCGGCCGCGTCGGCTCTGGCCGGCGGCGGGCCAGCACGACGGCGCCGACCATGGCGACGAGCAACAGGATCGACGTCACTTCAAACGGGAAGAGATATCGGGAATACAGGAACAGGCCGATCTGCTGCGTGTTGCCGGCCACCTGGGCAATCGCCGCCGGCACCGGATCCGGCCTTGCCGTCGCCAGCGCCCGCCCGGCGAAGGCGCCGACCAGGAGGACGGCGCCAAGCAGCCCGGCCAGCCCGAGGCCGACCACCTCACGCGGGCCAGGCCGGCCGAGCGCCAGGCCGGATTCCCGGGCGGGGTCGAGCAGCGTGATGACGAACAGGAAGAGCACCATGATCCCGCCGGCGTAGATCAGCACCTGAACGGCGGCGATAAACTCGGCCTCCATCGTCAGATAGAGCAACGCCAGCGTGAACAGGTTGACCACGAGCAGTAGCGCGCTGTGGACGCTGTTCCGCGCGGCGATGACGCCAACGGCGGTGGCGATGGACACCAGCGCAACGGCGCCGAAGAAGATCAGGGCCATCGTCCCTCCTCGGGGTCGGCAGTCCGGGGAGTGCCCGCCTCGCCCATCCGATCGTCAACCACGCCAGTTGCGGCGGCCAAAGGCCCTCGCGCGGAAACCTGGGACCCAACCGGTCCCCCGACCGCCGACCCCTGACTGCCGACCGCCGACCGCCGACCGCCGACCGCCGAAAGGAGCATTTCCTTCGTATACACGAACCGCGTCCGGTCGAAGTCGGCCAGCTCGTACTCGTGACCGAGGACGATGGCCTCGGTCGGACAGACCTCCTCGCAGTAGCCGCAGAAGATGCACCGGATCATGTTGATTTCATAGACCTTCGCGTACCGCTCGCCCGGGGAGACCCGGTGCTCGGGCGTGTTCTCGGCCGCCTCGACGAAGATGGCGCCGGCCGGGCAGACGCCGGCGCAGAGCGAGCAGCCGATACACCGCTCCAGGCCGTTCTCGTGGCGGAGCAGGTGGTGCCGCCCGCGAAAGCGCGGGAACATCGGCCGCTTTTGCTCCGGATACTGCTCGGTGATCGGCGGCCGGAAGATGTGCTTGAGCGTCGTGGCCAGCCCACGCACGATGGCGGCCGTTTCGACGAGCAACTGGTTGATCATAAGACGTCCTTCAGGCGCTCAGCTCAAGATGGCGATGCCGACGGCTGTGGCGACGACGTTCAGCAGCGCCAGCGGCAGCAGCACCTGCCAGCCGAATCGCATTAGGCGGTCGTACCGGAGGCGCGGCAGCGTCGCCCGCACCCAGACAAAGACGAGCAGGAGCGCCAGGACCTTGACGGCGAACCAGTGGGGACCGGCGACGATCGGTCCGTGGTAGCCGCCGAGAAACAGCGTCGTCGCGATGGCGCTCACCGTAATCATGTTGACGTACTCCGCGATGAAGAACATCGCGAAGCGCATTCCGCTGTACTCCGTATGATAGCCGGCCACGAGCTCCTGCTCCGCCTCGGGCAGGTCGAACGGGGCCCGGTTCGTCTCGGCCAGGGCGCAGATGAAATAGAGCGCGAAGCCGAGCGGCTGGAGCACGGCGAACGGCAGCGCCGCCTGCGCTCGAACGATGTCGCCCAGCGAAAGCGAGCCGGCGATCATGACGACGCCCAGGATCGACAGGCCGAGCGGCAGCTCGTAGCTGATCATCTGCGCCGAGGACCGAACACCGCCCAGCAACGCGTACTTGCTCCGCGAGCTCCAGCCCGCCAGGACGATCCCGTAGACGCCGAGCGAGGAGATCGCCAGGATGTACAGGATGCCGATGTTGACGTCGGCCACCTGGAGCGCGATCTGCCGGCCGAACAGCTCGATCGGCGGGCCGATCGGGATGACGGCAAACGCGACCAGCGCGGCGACGAGTGAGATAAGCGGCGCCAGCGTGAACGTGAGCCGGTCGGCGTCGCGCGGCATCAGGGGCTCCTTCAGGAGAAGCTTGAGGGCGTCGGCGATCGGTTGGAGCAAGCCGAACGGCCCGGTTCGGTTCGGCCCATAGCGCACCTGGATGCGGCCGACCGCCTTCCGCTCGAGCAGGACCACATAAGCCGTCGCCGTCAGAAGCATCAGGAGCAGGATGGCGCTCTTGGCGAACATGATGAGGATGGAGATCAGCAGCTCGCTCACCGGAGACACCCCTCCAGCAGCTCGCCGGGCGGCGGCACCAGCCCGGGCTCGATCACGGCCAGCTCGGCGGGCACCTCCCACTGCCTGCCCTGGAATCCGAGCCCCTCGTAGTCGAGCCCGCCATAGATCGGCGCCGCCGCAACGATCTCGGCGAAGACGTCGGCCGGCGAGCGGTAGGCCCAGCAGGCGCCCATCGCTTTGGCGAGGTCGACCAGGGTACGCCACTCCGACCGCGCCTCGCCGGGCGGCGTCACCGCCGGTCGGAGCCGCTGAACGCGGCGCTCCAGGTTCGTGATCGTGCCCTCCTTCTCGGCGAAGGCGGTGCCCGGCAGAACGACGTCGGCAATGGCGGCGGTAGGCGTCAGGAAAACGTCCTGGACGACCAGGAACCCCGCCCCGCGCAGTCGCTCGGCGGGAGCGCCCTCCCCAACCGGATCGACGCCGAGCAGATAGAGCGCCGACAGCTCGCCGCGGCCGGCCAGATCGATGAGGTCGGGGCCGCTTAGCCCCGCTGCGGCCGGCAGATCGGCGCCCCAGCGTTTGCCGAGCGCCAGCCGCGCATCGGCGTCGGCCAGGGGCCGCTGCCCCGGCAGTCGGCCGGCCAGAGCGCCCAGATCGAGCGCGCCCTGGCTGTTCGCCGCGCTGGCCAGGGGAAAGAGGCCGGCACCATCGGGTCCAGCCGCACCGGTCGCCAGCGCCAGATTGGCGATGGCGGCCAGTCGCCGCCGGCCGTCCGGCGTCTCGGCCGCGGACCGGCGGTAGAGGATCGCAACAGAGCCGGCGGCGAGCAGATCGGCCGCCGACGCCAGGTCGGCCGGCGACAGCCCGATGGCGGTGACGGCGGCGTCGTCGTAGCCTGCCAACTGGCCGGCGAGATCGGCCAACCCGGCATCGGAAACGGTCTCGCCGCCCCGCCGGGCGAGGACGCCGCGGGCGAGCGCCAGGAGGACGGCGTGTACCAGCGCCGGCTTCGCAGGCAACCATCGGCCAGAGCGCGCCAGGTCGATCCGGTCCGGCCCAACGACGAGGATCCGAGCGCCGTTCCCGGCCGCCTTCTTGATCCGAAGGTCGAGGACCGGCTGCTCGGCGATCGGGTTGGCGTCGACGACGACAATGGCCCGCGCGCGCTCCAGCCCGGCGATGGAGCCGGTGGCGGCGTCTATGGCCGCTGGCGTCGCCGGGGCGTGGCCGGTCGTCCGATGGTCGAGGTTATCGCTGCCGAGGATGGCCCGGAACAGCTTCTGGAACAGATAGATCTCCTCGTTGGTCGCCGCGGGGGAGATGATGCCGCCGACCCGCGCCGCGCCGTGGAGCCGTCGCGCCGCCAGGCCGAGGGCGTCATTCCAGCTCGCGGGCCGAAGCTCGCCATCGCGCCGGATGAGCGGGGTCGTCAGCCGCTCGGGGCTGGCGACGAACTCATAGGTGAAGCGCCCGCGGTCGCAGAGCCAGCCGTCGTCGACGGCCGGATTCTCCCGTGCGAGCACGCGGAGAACGGTGTTCCGCCGGACCGTCAGGTTGACGTTGCAGCCGACCGGACACTGGGTGCAGACCGTCGCCACGTTCCCGACCTCCCACGGCCGGGCCCGGAACCGATAGAGGCGGCTCGTCAGGGCGCCGACCGGGCAGATCTCGATGGTGTTGCCCGAGAAGGGCGAGTCGAAGGTCCGCCCCGGGAGGACGCCCACCTCGGTCTGCGAGGCCCGGTTGACGAGCGTCAGCGTCTCGTCGCCGGCGATCTCGCGCGTGAACCGGACGCAGCGCAGGCACATGATGCAGCGCTCGCGGTCGAGCAGGATCCGGTCGCTGAGCGGAACCGGCTTGACGTAGTGGCGCTTCACTTCGATGAAACGGCTATCGCCGGGCCCGAAGCGGAAGGTGTTGTCCTGGAGCGGGCATTCGCCGCCTTTGTCGCAGACCGGGCAGTCGAGCGGATGGTTGGTCAGCAGGAGTTCGACGACGCCCCGCTGGGCCCTGGCCACCGGATCCGTCGCCGTCTTGACGACCATGCCGTTGGTCGCCGGCGTCGTGCAGGCGGTCTGCAGGCGGGGGATGCCGGCGATCTCGACCATGCACATCCGGCAGGCGCCGACCGGCTTCATCTTGGGGTGGTAGCAGAAGACCGGGATCTCGATCCCGGCGGCGCGCGCCGCCTCGACGATGAGCGTGCCGGCCGGCACCGTCACCTCGCGGCCGTCGATCGTGACCTTGATCTCTTGCGTCATGGCGCCCTGTGCTCCTGGCCGGCCGTCGGACAGCGGCCGTGCCGGATGTGGTATTCGAACTCGTCGCGGAAGTGCCGAATGCCGCTGCTGACCGGGCCGATGGCGGCGTCGCCGAGCGCGCACAGCGTCTTCCCACCGCCGATGTTGTCGCACAGGTCGGCCAGCAGGGTGACGTCCTCCATCCGGCCGCGCCCGGTGACGATGCGCCGGAGGACCTGGACCATCCAGCGGGTGCCTTCGCGGCAGGGCGTACACTTCCCGCACGATTCGTGGCTGAAGAACTCCTCCTCGCGGAGAACGAGGTGCGGAATGCAGACGGTCTCGTCCATGACGACGACGCCGCCCGTTCCCAGCATCGTCCCATTCTTCATCATCGTATCGAAGTCCAGGCTCAGGTCGAGCGACGCCTCGGTGAGCATCGCCGCCGAGGCGCCGCCGGGGACGACCGCCTTGACGCGCCGGTCGCCGGGGACGCCGCCGCCGTGCTCGTAGATCAGATCGCGGATCGTCGTGCCGAGCGGCAGCTCGTAGTTGCCGGGCCGGCGCACGTGCCCGGAGAGCGAGAAGACCTTCGGCCCACTGTTGTTCGGCCGGCCGATGGCCGTGTACCACTCAGCCCCCCGCTCGACGATGTGCGGGACGTTGCAGAGCGTCTCGACGTTGTTGACGACGGTCGGCTTGCCGTAGAGGCCGGCAATGGCCGGGAACGGCGGCCGCGAGCGTGGCATCGGCCGGTTGCCCTCCAGCGATTCGAGGAGCGCCGTCTCCTCGCCGCAGATGTACGCCCCGGCGCCCCGGAAGACGCCGATCTCGACGTCCACCCCGGAGCTGAGGATGTTCCTGCCGAGGAGGCCGGCCGCCCGCGCCTGCGCGACCGCGCGTTCGAGCCGGTCGGCGCCGAGGAAGAACTCGCCGCGGCAGTAGATGTACGCCTGCGACGCGCCGACGGCGTAGCAGGCGAGGGCGATGCCCTCGACGACCTGATGGGGGTCCCACTCGATGAGCTCGCGGTTGTTGAAGGTGCCAGGCTCGCTTTCGTCGGCGTTGCAGATGACGTACTTCTGGAGCTTCGGGTCCTTGGGAACGAAGTCCCACTTGCGGCCGGTCGGGAAACCGGCGCCGCCGCGCCCGCGCAGCCCGGACGCCTTGACCAGATCGGTCACGGCCTGGGGCGTCAGCGCCTTCAACGCCTTCGGCAGCGCGCGGTAGCCGCCGCGAGAGCGGTAGACGTCGATCTCCCAGGCGTTCGGCACGCCGACGTTTCGGGTGAGCACGCGCTCGAAGTCAGCCACGCCCGCCCTCCCCGCGCCCGCTCGCCGCCGTCGCCTCGGCCGTCAGCCGGTCGATCAGCGCGTCGACGCCCTCGGGCGTCAGCCCGCGGTAGATCGTCTCGTTGACGAGAACGACTGGCGCGCCGTCACAGGCGGCCAGGCATTCGCCGTGCCGCAACGTGAAGAGTCCGTCCGGCGTCGTCTCGCCGATGCCGATGCCGAGCCGCTCGGCGAAACGGTCGATGACCCGGTCGCAGCCGTTCAGGTAGCAGGAGAGATTGTTACAGGCATGGACGACGTACCGGCCAACCGGCTCCAGGTTCAGCATCCCGTAGAAGGTCGCCAGCATGTAGAGCGCGTTGGCGTCGAGGTCCAGCAGCTCGGCGACCTCGTCGAGCGCCTGCCGGGGCAAGTAGCCGATCTGCCGCTGGGCGGCGTGGAGCGCGGCGACGGCCGCCGACCGCGTTTGCGGATAGGCCGCCATCGCGCGCCGGATCGCCTGCCGTGTCTGATCAGTTAGCATCTGGTTGGACATCGCGAGCCTCTGTTTGTGCCTTTCCCCTTCACGCCCTGGTGCCGGCCCACCCGTCATGCTGAGCCGCATCACTCGTCCAACGCATCGCCGTGTTCCAGCCTATCCCCTTCCTACCGATCGATCTCGCCCAGCACCGGGTCCAAGCTACCGATCATCGCGACGAGATCGGCGACGTAGTGGCCGACCGCGATCCGGGACAGCGCCTGGAGGTTCACGAACGAGGGCGCTCGGACGTGGCACCGGTATGGCCGGCCGCTGCCGTCGGCGATGATGTAGAAGCCCAGCTCGCCCCGGGGCGATTCGATCGGGCAGTACACCTCGCCCGGCGGCACGCGATACCCCTCGGTCGCCAGCTTGAAGTGATGGATCAGAGCCTCCATGCTCGTCGCCAGCTCGGCCCGTGGCGGAAACGCGATCTTGTGGTCGTGGTTGACGTACGGTCCCTCCGGCAGGCGGCTCAGCGCCTGGCGGACGATCTTCAGGCTCTCCCGCATCTCGGCCATGCGAACCAGGTAGCGGCCGTAGACGTCGTTCGTCTGTCCCAGCGGCACGTCGAACTCGTACTCGTCGTAGCCGCTGTACGGCTCGGCCTTCCGGATGTCGAAGCTGACGCCGGCCCCGCGGAGATTGGCGCCGGTCACGCCGAGCGCGATGGCCTCCTCGGCCGAGAGGGTGCCGATGCCGCGTGTCCGCTCGTGCCAGAGGTGGTTCTCGGTCAGGAGCGCCTCGTACTCCTCCATCCGCGCCGGGAGGATGTCGGCGAACGCCTGGACCTGCTCCTCGAAGCCCGGGGGCAGATCGGACGCCAGGCCGCCGGGCCGGATGTAGCTCGTCATCATCCGCTGGCCCGAGCAGCGCTCGAAGATGTCGAGGATCTGCTCGCGCTCCCGGAAGCAATAGAGGAAGACGCTCATCGCGCCGAGGTCGATGGCCTGCGTCGCCAGCCAGACGAGATGGCTGCCGATCCGCGTGAGCTCGGCGAGCAGCACGCGGGCGACGCGCGCCCGCGGCGGCGGCTCGACGCCCAGGAGCTTCTCGACGGCGAGCGCGAAGCCGAGGTTGTTCGACATCGGCGCCAGGTAGTCCATGCGGTCGGTCAGCGTAACGCCCTGGTGGTAGGTCTTGGCCTCGTAGGTCTTCTCGAAGCCCGTGTGCAGGTAGCCGATGATCGGCTGGCAGCGCACGACGATCTCGCCGTCCAGCTCCAGCAGCAAGCGAAGGACGCCGTGCGTGCTGGGGTGCTGCGGCCCCATGTTCAGGATCATGGTCTCGCCGCGCGAGACGGCGCCGGGCTCAGCCACGGCCAGGCTCCCGGTTGCGGACGTTGTAGGAGAACTCGACCTCTTCGCCGCCGATGGGGACGTCCTTCCGGAGCGGATGCCCCTGCCAGTCATCCGGCAAAAGGATCCGGCGCAGGTCCGGATGGCCGTCGAAGCGGATGCCGAAGAGGTCGAACGTTTCGCGTTCGTGCCAATCCGCCGTCGGCCAGATCTCGACCACCGAGGGCACGACCGAATCGCCGGCCGCCACGGGCACGCGCAGCCGCAAGCGCCGGCCGGTCCGGAGCGAGTGCAGATGGTAGACGACCGCGAATCGCTCGCCCTGAGGCGGACGCGGATAGGTCAGGTAGTCGACGCCCGTCAGGTCAGAGAGCCGGTCAAACGCCATCGCCGGATCGTCTCGCAGCCAGCGGCAGACCTCGACGAGCCCCTCGCGCCGGACGACCAGCGTCAGCTCGCCACGACCCAGCGTCGCCGCGACGACGCCCTCGCCCAACTGTGCCACAACCGCATCCCGCAGACCAACCAGATCGACCTCAGGCATCGCCCGCCTCCCGCCGACCCCCGACCCTCGACCCCTGGCCCCTGGTCCCCGACTCGCGACTGCTGACTGCTGACC
>JACQGW010000203.1 GCA_016199325.1 Chloroflexota bacterium | reverse complement strand
TTGAGGGAACGCCGCGCTTGATCTTCGTAGACGAGTAGCTTCGCTGCCATGATGTCTCCTTGGTTTCCTCTTTTCCGTATCCTGTCTTAGCTCTCGAGCACAGCCAGCAGATCGCTCTCCCGCAGGATCAGATGGTCCTCGTTGTCGAGCTTGAGCTCGGTTCCCGCGTATCCGGCGTAGAGGACACGGTCGCCAACCTTGATCGGCATCGGCTCGAGCTGGCCATTGTCCAGGCGCGGGCCAGGGCCGACGGCGAGGACGAGCCCCTCCTGTGGCTTCTCCTTCGCCGTATCGGGCAGGACGATCCCGGTCTTCGTCACCTCCTCGCGGGGCAACGGCTTGACCAGCGCCCGGTCGCCGAGCGGCCGGAGGGTCGTCTTGCTCGCAGTCTGTGGCGCCACGATCGCGACCTCCTGTGAGAATCGGCTAACGTGTACCGCTGAGAGAGCGTGACGAATCGGGCGGAGCGCGCTGACGCTGGTCTCCTTCCCGACATCACCCCTATTAAGAAACCAGGCGGCGCGTTAGAAATCCATCAGGCGAGTGTTAGAGAAGCATTAGATTCTCAGGTCTAGACCGGTCCTCCTCGGTCTCCGGCTCGTCGTCGATGGGCGCTTCGGCCAGCGCCCGGAGCACCGGATCGCCGCCGGTCAGATCCTCCAGCAGCCGCTTGACGATCTCCAGCTCACTCTCCGGAAGCTGGTCGATCAGGTGGTAGATCTCGTCTCTCGTCGTTATCCCTCCTCACCCCCTACGCGGCTTTTCCCCGCAGCTCCTCTACGAAGCGCCGCAGCTCGCTCGCGCCGACCCGGTATCCTGCCCGGTCACCCAAGAGAATCCCGCGCAGTCGACCGCTCCGCAGCCATCGACGCACCGTCTCTGGGTTTACCTGAAGTCGTTCAGCGACCTGTGCGACAGTCAGCAAACGATCTTCATCCCCCATTGGCCTCACCTCGTTCCTTGGTGGGTGAAGTATATCACACCGTATCGAAGCATGTATTGACAAGGTGATCAGCATGCACCGTTACTCCTATCAACGTAGTGGGGTTTACATAGGAGGAGAGCAACCATGCATAGGACGATCGGGCTATTGTCTGCGCATGACCTGCGCTCTACCATAGCTGCCTACACCTGTTGGAGCAGATGGCCCTGGCGATGTCGGTGCGCGATCGGGTGTCCAACCTCGTCCTCGGCGTCGTCTGTCTCGGGCTCTTCGCCCAGGATGCGCTGCCCGCAAGCCCGCGCCTGCTCCCGACCGCTCAACCGGTCGTCTCGCGCGTCGAGCGGATCGACGGCCGGCCGACCTTCACCGTCGACGGCCAGCCCTACTTCCCTATCGGCGTCACGTACCACTTTACCCGGCGGGTGGGCGGGTGGGACGCCGACCTGCGCCGGATGCGCGACCTGGGACTGAACACCGTGCGCATCGACCTCGCCTGGCGGGACGTCGCGCTCTGGGAGGGCCTGTACCGCTTCGGCTTCCTGGACGACTTCCTGGACCGAGCGCAGGCGTACGGGCTGAAGGTCGTGCCGGTCTTCTCCTACGCGACCTCGGACCTGAATACGCCGCTCTGGTTCTGGCTCCGCCATTGGGACGCCCACTCGCTCCGGGGCGACGGCTGGCCCGTCCTCGGCGACTTCCCGAGCCTCAACCATCCGGACTACCGGCGTTTGCTGGCCGATTACCTGCGCGCCACGGTCGCGCACGTCCGTCGCCACCCGGCCATCCTGGCCTATCAGGTGCTCAACGAGCCCCACTACGACGCGCAGCAACTGGCCGACTACAACCCGTACACCATCGCCGCTTTCCATCGATGGCTTCGCAGCGGCTATCAGAACGACCTCGGCGAGCTGAACGCCGCCTGGGGCACCACGCTGGTATCGTTCGCCGAGGCGAATCCGCCGACCCGGCCGCCGCGTCCCGGCGGCCAGGGCCGGCAGCAACTGGCCCGCTGGGGCGATTGGCGCGAGTTCGCCGCCGAGAACCTGGCCGAGTTCACCGAGTTCCTGGCGGAAGTCATCAAGGAGACGGACCCGCACCACGCGGTGATGGTGGCCGAGATGTCCTGGTGGTGGTGGGGCGAGCAGCCCTACACCGGCGTCTCCCCGACGAAGATCTATCGGGCGGTCGACGTCGTCGGCTACGACGTCTATCCCGAGAGCCTGCGGGACGAGCACTACTATCGGCTGAATGCCGACATGCTCATCCGATACTGGGACAAACCGGTCTGGGCCATGGAGCTCAACCGGAAGGACGGCAACCCGACCGCCGAGGAGCTCCGCCGATTTGTCGAGAGCGCCATCGAGGGCGGCGCAACCGGCGTCTTCTACTTCCAGTGGGCGGATTTCGCCCGTGACGGCGGTTTGTACGGCCTGATCGACCGCTTCGGACGGGAGAAGCCGCAGCATGCGGCCTTTCGCGACGTCGTCCGGTGGCTGCGGACCGCTCGTCCCGACACGCTCACCAGGATCTCGGCCACCGACGTCCTCCTCGTCTGGCCGTCGACCGAAGTCGGCGCGCTCCCGGGCGGCGCGAGCCCGGCCTTCGAGCTGTATGAGCGCGCCCGCGCCCTGATCGAGCAGGGGCTCCGGGTCGGCATTCTCCTCGACGCCAGCGCCCCTCGAGATCCGAAGCCCGTCCGCTACCCCGGCGCCGGCCGCTATCCGCCGTAGGGGGTCGGGGGGGATTGGAAGCCAAGCGACAGGATCGTCCGATCTGCCACGGACGTACCGGACGCACTACCGCGTCGCCACGGGACGACGGCTCGTACTGTTCAGGGCGACCCGCCATCGCACGCTCCTCCACGTCCCTACCCCCCGACCCCCGACCCCCTATTTCGGCGTCGGGGTGTAGTGGCCGACGGGCCGCCGGCCGAGCGCGTAGGCCGTCGACGTCTTCAGGCCGGCGAAGGCGGTGAGGATCGGCAGGTAGATGGAGATGACGAGCCAGAACTGGATGAGCTCGAGCAGCAGCCGGCGAGGGGTGGCCGCCGGCGCGACGAAGCTGGCGTTCGAGACGAGCAGCAAATAGACGCTGAGCCCCAGGAACGAGAGCGGCGTCAGGACGATGGCGATCACTGTGCCCAGGGTGGTAAGGTCATAGCCGACGTACAACTGCTCGCCGATCAAGCGGACAAACAGGATGCCGAGGCCGGGCAGGATCGTGAGCGTGTCCCGTTCCAGGCCGTTCCAGAAGCGGTGGAGGGTGAGCCAGGGCCGCCCCTGGCGTGCCGCTTCGACGAACTCGTCGAGCGGCCCCTCACGCCACCGAGCGCTCTGTCGGAAGACCAGTTGGAAGCTGCGCAGGTAGGCTTTCGCCCGGCCGACGAGATCGTTCGGCCGGCCGACGATCATGACGGGGTAGACCTTCAGCGGCACCGGGAGACCGACGACCTTGAACTGACGGCCGTAGCGCATTCGCAGCTTCAGGTCCACGCCGCTGTCCTGGCTGTGGGAGCTGGTGGGCCAGAAATCGACGCTCTGGTACAGCGCCAGACTGCCGGCGGCGCCGGTAAAGGCGATCTCCGGCGCCTGGAGCCAGCCAAGCGTCAGCGCCGACTGGCTGACGGCAGCCAGCCGGCTGTGTAACGGCGCTCGCCAGTAGTCGAGCGTGAAGAGCACGATCGGTTGATACACGTGCCGATCGCGATCGGGGTCGGCCAGGAAGGTCGACAGCAAACAGGCGAGGTAGCTCGGGTGAAAGATCGTGTCGGCGTCGAAGTCGGCGACGACCACGCGGCGTGGGTCGAGCCCGGCGGCGAGCGCCTCGCGATGGAGGACCCGGCCGGCGTAATGCATGGCGCTGCTGGGGCCGGGGAGCACGTGTGGCTCCGGCGGATGCGGGATCTGGCGAATCCGCAGCCGACCGGCGAACTCCTCGGCGAGCGATTCGACGAGGGGCGGCGTCACCGGATCGGTGGTCTCCGTGGCGAAGACGACCTCCACGTTCCGCAGCTCGTCGCCCTGGCGCGGCCACCTGGACTCCCAGATCGACGTGAGCGTGTCGCGCAGCATCGCCCGGTTGCTCTCGCGGTAGGCGCGGATCAGCAAGATCAGGCGGTGCTCAGTCCAGTTGGCGTGCTGATCGAGCGCGGCTTGCCAATCGATGCGGGCGCCGGCAAGAAGCCGCCCGCGGTTTGCGAGCGCGTTGACCCCGTACCGGAGCACCTTCACGGCGAAGACGGCGATGCTGACCGAAACGAGCGTCATCCCGGCCAGGGGATCGACCAGAGTTAGCCAGATGGGTGCCAGCACGACGATCCAGGCGCACACGCCGGGCATCGCCTCGAGCAGCCGGGCTTCCCAGATCAGTAGCCAGGATAGGGTGGTATCCGTCGTTCCCGCGACGGTCTGCGGGCGTCCATTCCACGTGAGAGGAACGGCCTGGCGTGCTCCGATCTCCTTGTTCCGCATGCGCAGGCTTACTCCTAAGCGGATCTCTTACCGGCCGGATGGCCAGAGCAACGGCGCGAGCCGGCGGGAAGCTCGTGGTTTGCGAGACGGTGGACGAGCCACCAGGATGGAGCTTCCCCGCTGTGAGGGCGAGGATTGCAATACACGTGCCAGCAGCCGGCCGCACTGCCGCGAGATCCGAACCAGCGATCAACTTCCCGCGTCGGGCTCGCTAAATCCTTGCCCCGCTGATGGCTGACCGCTGAACGGTTGCCCCGTCAAACGGGCGGGAAGCTCTCCGCCTCTCCCCGCTCGCCGAATTGGCCGGTCTGGTAGCTGCTCGGACCGCCGCGCTGCATCAGCTCTTCCAGCCCGGCCCAGCATTGCTCCGGCACCTCGTTCTTGTAGACGTAGAGGTTCCGAATGGCGCGGACGTTCGCGCTGGTGCCGCCACCGCTCATGTTCTCGGACGTGCCAAGCGCTGTGCCGCCCCAGTTGGCCAGGTTGATCTGCGGCTGTCCGGCCGTTGCCTCCTCGTGGACGGGAATCCGGCGCAGGTCGTCGTCGGACCAGCCGATGAGGCGTACCCAGTTGAGGTCGTCTCGGTAGTCATACAGGGTCCGACCAAATAGCTCGGACATTGCTCTCCTTCTTCGGTCGCTTGCCCTCACGGATACCTCGCGTGCAGGGATCCCGCCGGGACCGACCGCAGGGGTCATGCCAGACCGGAGCCGTTGCTCAATCGGCGGCAGGACCGTTGCAGGCGAGTGGAAACCACGGTCGACCACGTCCGCCAGGAACGAGAAATGGCTGACGAGCGTGCCGCGGCAGAGCGCGACATCGTGGTTCGTCTGATTGATGGCCGTCTGCATCCGCCCAAGCAGCTCATCCCAGATCCACCACGGCACCCGCCGCGCCTGACCCGGGAACACGTAATGGAAAAAGACCAGATCCCAGAGCAACAGCTCCCAGTGGTCGCCGAACCGCCGGATCAGGTAGCGCCAATCCATCTCCAGGCCACAGGCGAGGATCAGGTGAGCGATATCCGCTCCGTCGAACCGGTGCCGCTCGTTCACGAACGCTTTCATGAGGATGAGATCCTCGGCCGGGCACAACCGCACAGGCACGCCCGCGACCGATCCGGGCGAGCTGCGCTGGAGGAACATCTCGTCCACCGTGAGCAGGCCATTGCCCGATCGGAAGATGATATCGACGAAACAGTCATTCTCGCGGATCTTCGCCAGCCAGTGCGGCTGATGCAGCGCCGCCTGTAAACCGGCCGCGCGCAGACGAGCGAGCAGTAAGTCGACGTGCCGTGGCTCGACGGCCACGTCGAGGTCCTTCGTGAACCGACCGATGCCTGTGTACGCCTGCACGGCAAAGGCCCCGATCACCGCGTAGGGGATATCCGAGTCGTTGAGGGCCAGCAGGACTCGGCGGAAAAACGCTTGCACATCCTCGGGCAGCTCGACGTGCGCACTAGTGATCGAATGGCGCTCGTCGATGGTCAGCGGTCGAACGGTACGTTCGTACTCCTCGCCAAGCATGGCTCGCCTCTCATCCTCAGGATCTCCTCCCCTACGCTTGGATCGGCGAGGGTCGACACACCTAGTGGCCGGCCACGCTGATGGATGCGGCTTGCCGATTCGTGCGTCATTACGTCAGATCTCGACGGGCGCTATCCATCAAGACCACTGTGGTGGACCACTAGTCCCTCGTCAAGCCCTCGACAAGAGCACAAGGCGTTGGGAGCAAGGAGCGTGCCGGGGTCTGGGGGGTGATGAGTGATGGGTGATGGGTGATGGATGACGCATGACGCATGACGGGACGTAGCAGGTTGTGGATCGGGGGCAAGGTGGCACCGTGCCTTGACAGGGGCCGGATGCAATCGATAGACTGACGGATGATGGGTGAGGGGGCGACTTGCGGATAGGGATCATCGGCGCCGGGGCGCTCGGGCTCACGGCGGCGCTCCGGATTGCCGAGCGCGGACACGACGTCGTCGTCTTCGAGCGGGAGGACAACCTCGGCGGTCTCGTCGCCTCGTTTGCTGTTGGCAAGAGCCAGCTCGAACGCTTCTACCACCACATCTTTCGGTCCGACCGGGCCATCCAGCGCCTGATTGACGAGCTCGGGCTCGGCGACCGCCTCCTCTGGCTTCGGCCGCGGTCCGGCATTCTGTGGGACGGCCGGCGCCATCGTGTCGATTCGCCGCCCGACATCCTCCGGTTTCCCCCCCTTTCGCTGATCGATCGCCTGCGGTTCGCCGCCGCGCTCGCCTATCTGAAGCTGGAGCCCGACCATCGGCGCTTCGAGGGGATCACGGCCGACGCCTGGGTCCGGCGCTGGACAGGCCCCGAGGTCTACCGGGTGTTCTGGCGTCCGCAGCTCGAATCGAAGTTCGGCGACCGCCGTGAGCAGATCGCGATGCCCTGGCTCTGGTCGCGCGTCCACGAGCGGAGCACCCGGCTCGGCTACATCCGCGGGGGCTTTGCCCAGATCTACGATCGGTTGGGCGAGCAGATCGAGCGCCGGCGCGGCCGCGTGGAGATCCGCTGCGCGGTCACCGCGATCAGTCGGACCGGCGACCGGATCGCCGTCGAGACCGACCGCGGCGGTGAGCAGTTCGACCGCGTGGTCGCCGCCGTGCCGACGCGGGTGTTCATTCGGCTGGCGGCGGGTCTGCCGGACGCCTATCGAGCGCAGTACGATTGGGGTGAAGCCTTCGGCGCCCACTGCGCGATCCTGGCGCTCGACCGGCCGCTCACGGACATGTACTGGCTGAGCGTCAACGACCCCGGCTATCCGTTCATGGTCCTGGTGGAGCATACCAACTTGATGCCGGCCGACGACTACGGCGGCCAGCATCTGGTCTACCTGGGCAACTATCTGCCGGTGACCCATCCGCGCTTCAGCCAGCCCGATGCCGAGCTGCTGGCGGAGTACTACCGACACCTTCCCCGGATCAACCCGGCCTTCGATCCGTCGTGGGTCAGGCAGTCCTGGGTGTTCCGGGCGCCTTTCGCTCAGCCCATCGTCACGACGGACTACCCCAGGCACATCCCGCCGCTGGACACGCCGATCCCGGGCGTCTTCCTGGCCAACATGTTCCAGGTGTATCCGCAGGACCGCGGCCAGAACTACTCGATCCTCCTGGCCGAGCGGGTCGCCGCCCGAGTGCTCGCGGACTTCGACGGAGTCCGCTAGCGCGGCTTCGGAAGAGGCCGAACCGCCAAGACGCCAAGATCGCCATTGGCTATTCAGCCTGGTACTCCTAGCATCACCTGGGAACGGCCTCTATCCGCCGGTGTTCTTTACCACAAGCGGCAGATCCACATGCCACTGCCGAGCTGCGGGCGTCTCGACGGGCGCCGGCGTTGGTGTCTGATCGGGAGCCGGCGTCGCCGAGGGTTGGGGCGTCGGCGCCTGAGTTGGCGCCGACGTAGGCGTCTCGGTAGCAGCGGGCGTCTGCGTGGCCGCAGGCGTCTGATGGACGGGCGATGGCGTCTGCACCGCCGTTGGCGTGAGCGTCGGCGTTTGCACCGGCGTCGGGGTCTGCGCCTGTGTCGGGACGGATGTCGGCGTCTGACCGCCTGGCGATGGCATCGGCACCTGAGTCGATACAGCGGTCGGCGTGTCGCTGGCTACGGCCGTTGGCATCGGGGTCGGCACAGCGGTCGGCGTGTCGCTGGCTACGGCCGTTGGCATCGGGGTCGGCACAGCGGTCGGCGTGTCGCTGGCTACGGCCGTTGGC
>JACQGW010000195.1 GCA_016199325.1 Chloroflexota bacterium | reverse complement strand
CCCCCGACCCCCGACCCCCAGGCAACGTAGACCAGCGCCGGCAGGGCGAGGACCGCCGTCGCATGCCAGAGGATGGCAAAGGCAGCAGTGACGGCGGCGCCCAGCAGCCAGCCGAGATGGGGCCGGCGGCGGTCGGCCGCCGATATCGAGACGGTCGGGCTGCTCGTCAGCGTGCGCCGCCACACCAGGGCGCAGAGAAAGGCGACGATGAGCAGCGCCGTGCTTGCAATCTGGTCCTCGCCCTCGGTGCTGTGGTACCAGTAGCCGTTGCTGCTCGCCAGCAGCAGCGCGGCGGCGACGCTCACGAAGCTCGACCGGCGGGCACCGGCCAGGACCACCCGGCACGTCAGGAAGAAGGCCGCAACGCCGAGCGCGCCGAAAACGGCCGAGAGAATCTGGAGCGGCACCAGCGCGCCGTATCGGTAGCCAAAGAAAAGCCAAACGCCGTACCAGAGCCGGCCGACGTAGGGGTACAGGAGATGCTCGGCCTGGAAGAAAGTCGGCGCCGTCGCCGCGCCGCCGGTGCTCAGGACGGCGAAGGCCATGGTATCCGGCGAATACTGGTAAGAGAGCGTATAGAGGTAGATGGCCAGCACGCCGAGAAAGACGGCGGCGGTCAGCACGCGTACCGGGCGAGCGAAGATCCGTCCACCAACTGCAGGTTGGAGGGACCGCTCGCGCCAGTTAGCCGGCAGAAAGGAGCCTGCTTCACTCTGGCTCATCTGTCCTTCCGCTCAAGCAGACTTTGTCCGCGCCAGCTCGTCGTAGAGGTCGCCAAGCGGTGCCAGGGTGACGTTCCAGTCGAAGCGATCGGCGACGAAGCGCCGCGCCGCGGCAGCCATCGTGCGGCGCCGCTCCGGATCTTGCAAGAGCGTGATCACGGCATCGGCAAACGAATCGGCCTCGTCGGCAACGCGGCAATGGACGCCGTCGGCCACGTCGATCCCCTCCGCGCCGAGCTTCGTCGTCACGGTTGGGACACCCGCCGCCATCGCCTGGAGGATCTTGAAACGCATACCGCCGCCAACCCGCATGGGCACGACGGACACCGTCGCCCCGACGAGGTACGGCAGGTCATCCGGAACAGCACCGGTGACCTCGACGCGGTGTGAGCGCAGCTTCAGGACGGCCGGCGTCGGACCGCGACCGACGATGGTCAACTGGACGGTCGGCACAGAGGCGCCAATTCGCGGCAGCACCTCGGTGCAGAACCAGACGACCGCGTCGACGTTTGGCCGGTAGCCCATCGTTCCAACGAAGACCAGGGAAGGCGGTTCCGAGGACGCTCCTCCAGTCGGCCCGGTCGACGAGTAGGCGCCGACGTCGACGCCGTTGGCGACGATCCGGACGTCGAGCGCCGGATCCAGTGCCAGCAGGGCGCGGCGGTCCTCAGCCGAGACGGCGACGACGGCGTCGGCATGCCGGCAGGCTGCTCGCTCGTAGTCGGCGAGGCGGCGCCACTGGACCAGGCTGTACAGCGCGCCGGGAAGCCGCCGCGGGTCCCGGCGGTCGATCTCGAATGTCCGTCGCTGGAGCAGATGTTCGGCGTTGTGATCGTCGAAGACGAGCGCCGGCCGGCTTCGACACGGGAGCGCGAGCAGGTAGGGCGCCAGCTCGATCCCCTCGAACTGGACGACGTCGAACCTGGTCTTCGCCAGGAGCTCGTCGAGCCGCCGGCGAAACGCCGCGGTTGTCAAGCGCGTCGCCATGTCCGGAAGCCGGGATGTCAGCAGCGTCCGGAGCCGATCCCGTGCGCGCCGCCGCGGTCGGGGAACGAGGGTCACCTGCCGACAATGCCGGAGCAGCTCGGCGGGCGGTGTTCCGCCAGCGACTTCAGTGTCGGCGAAGCTCAACAGATGCATGGAGTGACGCCGGGCGAGGTGCCGCAGGATCGCGAGGTTCCGGAGCGCGGCGCCCTGAGTCGGCGGATAGGGAGGCTGGGGTGTTACGAGCAGAACGTTCACCCGGCCATCACCCTCGCATAGAGATCGTACGTTTCCAGCGCCGTGCGCTCCCAGGAGAAGCTTCCCGCCTGTGAGAAGCCACGCTGTCGCAGGGCATCACGCAGGTGGCGATCTTCGAGGACCCGGCCCAGCGCCTCGGCCAGCCCGATGGCGTCTGCCGGATCGACCAGCAGCCCGGCGTCGCCGACGACCTCCGGCAGCGCGCCGGCCCGACTGGCGACGACGGGCGTGCCGCAGGCCATCGCCTCGACGGCAGGCAGACCGAACCCTTCGTGGAACGACGGCAACGCGAGCGCGCCGGCGTGCCAGTAGAGCGCCCGCAAGTCCTCGATCGAGATCGGTCCGGTGAAGTGGACGGCGTCGGCCAGGCCCAACGATTGGACGAGGCCGGCGAGGTCGCCGGCCAGCCAGCCGGGCCGACCGGCGAGCACCAGCCGCTCAGATCGGCCACTCGCTCGAAGGCGCTGGAACGCCTTCAGGAGGGTCGGCAGGTTCTTTCGGGGCTCCAGAGTGCCGACGAACAGCACGTAGGGTGCCCCGGATGGCAGGCCGGGGGCGGGCGTCCGGTCACCGGCGGGACGCGGCTGGAAGAACGGATCGGCCGCCTCGGGAATGACTGCGATCTTGCGCGCCGCAATGCCGAAAAACCGGAGCAGATCGTCGCCGGTGGAGCGCGACACGGCGACGACTGCATCGGCGCTCCGCACGGCGCGCTCGACCTGCCCATAGTAGCGGCGACTCTCGGCCGTGAGCAGATGGGGATAGCGAATGAACGCCAGGTCGTGGACCGTGACGACGGATCGACATCGGCGGTAGAACGGCGGGATGAAATCGGGACTGTGGAGGAGGTCGATCGACTCGGCCAGAAGCTCCACGGCGAGGCCGAGCTGCTCGTAGCGGTGATGCGGCGGGGTCCACAGACGCTTGACCCGAACGGAACGCTGCTCGACCACCGGTCCGACCTGCCGGCGGCTTTCAAGGACCGAGAGCCTGAGCGGCCGCGCGAGTCCCGCCAGCGCCTCCGCCAGCCGCTTGGCGTAGTAGCCGATACCGGCCGGCTGATAAGCGAACAGCCGGGCGTCGATGGCGACATGCATTCAGGTCCCCTGCCAGCGGATAGCCTATTCTACCGATGGCGGGGTCCAATGCCAAGTGGCAGTCTCGGCGCTCGTGGAGGCCGCGCCCTCGGTGGGCGTGGACGTGGCCGTGACGGTGGCGGTGCCGGCAGGGCCGCCGGTGACTGTCGCAGTCGGCGACGCCGCCGGCGTCTCGGTCCGCGTCGCCGTCGGCGTAGCCGTGGCCGGCGGTGTGGCCGTAGCCGGCGGTGGCGGTGTAGCCGTGGCCGTGGCCGGCGGAGGCGGCGCGGCCGTGGCCGGCGGAGGCGGCGTGGCCGTAGCCGGCAGAGGCGGCGTGGCCGTGGCCGGCGGAGGCGGCGCGGTCTCCGGCGTCGGCGTCACCGGCGTCGCGGTTGTCGTAGGCGCCGGGGTCGGCGTCCACGCCGGCCCCGCCTGCACGGTCGGCGTTGGGCTCGGCGTGGAGGTGGGCGATGGGGTCGACGTCGCAGTCGGCGTCACGGTGACCGACAGCGCCGGCGGCGTTGTCGGCGTAGCGGTCGACGGCGCAGTCGTCGCACTGCCGGCCGAGGGCGTGGGCGTGGTGCCAACAACCGGCGTCGCCGATCTCGCCCCCGGCGGAGCGGTCGCCGATGCCGTCCTGGCGACCGTCGGCGTGGGCGTAGCCGTCGCCGACCGTGCCACAGCCGTCGGCGACGATCGCGGAGACGTGATCGTCGCCGTCGCCGTGATCGACCGCGGGGTGGGCAACGTCCCGCTCGTCGGCGCGCCGGGGGTCGAGGTTGGCGGTGGGCGTGCGCCTGCGGCAAGTGCCGGGTTCAGATAGGCCCAGACTCCCGTATCGGTAGCTGCCACCAGCAGCGTACGCCCTTCCGACTGAACGACCTGGATGTCGTTGACCCGAGCCTTGCCCAGGCCGGCGGCCAGTGGTGTCCATTCGCGGCCTCCGTCGGCGCTGGCGAGCACACCCTGGCTGGTCGCCGCGTAGAGCACGTTGGGCTGCACCGGGTCGGCGCGCAGGCGGGTCGGGTTCAGACCGGCGAGCGGCTCGCGTATCGTCTGCCAGCGCTGGCCGCCGTCGGTCGCCACCAGGAGGCCCTCACTGCCAACCGCGTAGAGTCGGCGACTGTCGGTCGGGCTAATGGCGAGATCGGCGATGGACGGCGCGTTGGCGCTCTCGATATCCAGGAATCGCCAGTCGCGCCCGCCGTCCCGGGAGACGAACAGCGCCGCGCCGCCACTCGCCGAGGAGCCGCCGGCGTAGAGGGTGCTGGGCTCGCGCGGGTCCTGAACGAGTGTTCGGATGCTGAACTCACCCCGGTCGCGCAGCGACGACTCCTGCCACGTCCGACCGCGATCGGTCGTTCGCAGAATCGCCGACTCCACGCCGACGAGCACAGCGCCAGCAGCCGAATCCGCCAGTGCCGAGTACGCCCATCCACTGCGGGCCAACTGCCAGCTCCTGCCACCATCACGGCTCACGTACAGGCCGCCGGGCCTGAGCTCTCGAAGGTAGTCACCCGGCGACGCGGCGTAGAGGACCTGGGCATCGGTCGGGTCGGCCACGAGCGCGGCGATCGGCTGCGCGGGCACCTGACTGAGCGCCGACCAGCCCGGCGAGCGACTGCTGTCAAGCAGAGGGGCGACCTGGCCTCGCGTCATCTGGCCGTCGGTCTCGGCGACGACGATATTGTCTCCGGCACCAGCCAGTGCCAGGGCCGCGCTGCCGCGCTGGCGAAGCGACACCCAGCCCAGACTCGTCAACGCCGGCGTCGCCGCGGGGGTTGCCGATACGCCGCTCGCCGGCCGCTGAGCCAGCGGTGGACCGAGTGTGCTCCAACTGGCCGACAGGCTCCGGCCGATGGCGTTGCCGGCCACATCACGCGCGGTCGGTGCCAGGGTGATCGTGTAGGTCGTGTTGGGCTGCAGCCCCGGCTGGGGCACCACCACGAGCTTGTTGTCGTTCCAGCGCACCGTCGCGTCGACGGCGGGCGAGATCTCCAGCGCTGCCTCGACCGAGGGCCGATCCATCGCCCGATCGAAGGTGATCTGGATGACGGAGTCGACAGGCACGTCCTCCGTCCGGTCAGTGGGATACTCGACCATAGCCGCCGGCGCCTGGTTCGGGGCCTCTCCGAGGCGCGCCAGAGGGTTCACCAGCACCAGCGACAGCATCACGCCGACCACGACGGCGACCATTGCCAGAGCAGCCCGCCGAGGGCGTGGCAATCCGGGCAGTTGTCCCGCCCGAATCGCCCCAAAGACGGCCTCCCGCAACGCCGTTGGGGCGCGCACATCCGGCTGCTGGTGCATGAGCCGGCCCAGTCGATCGTAGTCGGCCGAGATGGCGCGGCACTCGGGACAGTCGGCGAGATGCTGGCGGAGGCGGCGAAGCTCCTCGACGCTGATCGGCCCGTCGCGGATTGCCGAGATGAGTGCGCGATCACATCTCACCGGGGCTTCCTCTCCGGGCGCGCCCGCCGCTCTACAACCGCCGTGCCGGATTCGAGCTGGGTGTAGACGCGCCGGAACTCCTCACGCGCGCGAAAGAGGAGCGACTTGACCGCGCCTCGGGTCGTCCCGAGCACGTCGGCGATCTCATCGCAGGAGAACTCCTGATACTCCCGCAGGACGAGCCCGAGGCGGTAGTTCGCCGGCAAGTGCCGGAGCGCCTCCTGAACCAGAACGGCACTCTCCTTCCGGAGCGCTTCGCCCTCCGGCGTCTCGTGGATCACCTGCTTCGGGTGAAAGAACGCGACAAAGTTCTCCCACGGCTGCCACTGGATGAGACGCCGTCGGCGCAACTCATCGATACAGGCATTCGTCGCGATACGGTAGAGCCACGGCCCAATCTTGCTGTCGGCGGGCAGCCGTGGCAGAGCGACGTATGCCTTCAGAAAGGTATCCTGCGTGAGGTCGAAGGCATCTTCGGCGCTTCCCATGACGCGGAGGATGTAGTTGTAGATCGGATGCTGGTAGCGTTCGAAGATCGCCTCGAAATCGTCCTCCACCGTGGCCGGGGGTTGCTCCGCCACAATAACCTCGGCCAGGCGCATCTCCGCTCCTCCTCGTCATTCCCACAACGAACGGGCGGGGCGCCGGTTGCGCCATTATATCACGGGGCGCCACTGCCGCCGAATCGTCGGAGCACCTTCGTCCAGTCGATCTTGACGAGGAGACCGAGCACGAGCAGTCCAACCACCTGAACAATCATCGCGGTCGTATTGCTCAGGTGGCTGAACAGGATCTCCTCGATCCGCTCATACGACTTCTGCGTCGCGTAGACGAGGGCCGTGTAGCTAACCAGCCGACCGGCCAGGAACGCTGCCGAGACAAGCTTCAGTTTGACCCGGGCGAGGCCGGCGGTGATGAAGAGCTGGTTCGACGGAATCGGCCCAAATGCGAAGAAGAGAACGCCGAGGAAGCTCATGTGCCGGCGGCGGCGGACGAAGCGACGCAACGCGTCCAGACGCCGGTGCGTCTCCGCCGAAAGAAAACGCCTGCCGAACAGCCCGCTGAACCGAGCCAGAAGGATTCGCCCTGCTGTCGCGCTGAGCGCGCCGCCAATCGTGAGCGGTAGCAGCGGCACCCGATAGCGGACCTCGAAGAAGGCGAGAACCGTCCAGGTCGCCGGCATGAACGCCGGCACGACGTTCAAAGCAACCACCAGCAGGTAGATCGCGGCGAGCAGCGGCAGCACCGACCAGTCCATTAGGCACCTTCACGTCGGGTTGTCAGGCAACGTACGGGAAGGTATCCTACAACAAGAATCAGACCAGGTGAGGTGAGACATGACCAGCCCATCAGCAGCCCCCCAGCGCGTCATCGTCGATACCGACCCCGGCATCGACGACGCCATCGCCATCCTGCTGGCCGCCGCATCGCCGGAGATCCGGGTCCAGGGGCTCACGGCGGTTGCCGGCAACCGGCCGCTCGACCAGACGTTTCGCAACACCCGGGCGCTCGCCGAGCTCGCCGGTCTGGCCGTCCCCATTGCCGCCGGCTGCGCCGACCCGCTGCTCCGCCGGCTGCGCACCGCGGTCTCCCACGGCGAGACCGGGATCGGCGGCGCGGCGCTCCCTCCGCCGGCGCGCGAGCCGGCACCGATTCACGCCGTCGACTTCCTGATCGAGCGCATCCTCGCCAGTCCAAGCGCTATCGACGTCGTCACGCTCGGGCCGCTCACCAACCTGGCGCTGGCCATCCGCCACGAGTCGCGCCTGGCGGCCGCCATCCGGTCGCTGACGATCATGGGCGGCGCGCTCCAGGTGCCGGGGAACACGACGCCGGTCGCCGAATTCAACATCTCTGTCGATCCCCACGCCGCCCAGATCGTCCTGCACGCCGGCATCCCCACGACGATCATTGCCCTCGACGTCACCCGGCGCGTTCGGCTGACCCAGTCGCACGTCGAGCGGCTGGTCGCCGAAGCCGGGGCCGTCGGCAGGTTCGTCGCCGACATGATCCGGCCACGAGCGGAGATCGAGCAATCGAGGGGCGAACAATGGGGCATGCCGCTGCACGATCCATTGGCGCTGGCCGTCAGCTTCGCGCCGCACTTCGTCAAGACCCGGCCTGCACGGGTGGACGTCGAGATCGCCAGCGAGCTGACGATGGGACAAACCGTCGCCAACTTCCGGCCGAATCCGGGCGATCCGATCATCCAGTGCGCCGTCGACGTCGACGCCAACGCCTTTCTGGCGTTCGTCGTCGATCGGTTGGTCGCGCTCGGGCGGCGATCTGCCTGAAGGAGCCCAACCACTTGTGTGCATCCCCTTGACGGCCGTACTATACCGAAGGGAGAGCACTACTTTCTTCTGGGGTGGCCCGGATTCTGCCTGGGAGGGAGCGTGAGACGATGTCTGTCATGACTAGACCCTCTACCGCTCGTTATGCGCCAACTGGTCGTATCGTGCGGAACCCCCACGTTCTTGGTGGGGGCCCACGGTTGTTGGCACACGCATTCCGGTCCGGTCCATCATCGTCGCCTGCCGGGTGTACCGCGCGCCCCACCGCGTGCGACAAGTCTATCCCGCGCTGGCGTTCGACGACATCAGAGAAGCGATTGCGTTCTACCGGCTCAACCGGGAGGAAATCGACCGCCATATTGCCGAGAACGCGGAATGACCTGATCATCCTCTCTCACAACCGCAGGCACTTCCGAGCGTGGCACAAGCGTCTTCAGCAAGAAGGGCAACCGCATGGCTGACGCAATAGACTTCGGCCGCTTGGACACCCCAGGGTAAGTAGCAGAAAGTGGCTTGCACACCTACTGGGACACCACTCCCTCGAACTCGTATCCGGCGAACCTGCCCTCCGTCGCCTGATAGGAGGCGACCTGCGGCAGCAGTTGGAGGAGGATCGCGCTGACTGCGACCGCCACGATGAGTCTGGTACGCCCGGCGACATTCTTCTCCGACGGATCGAAGACGAGGTGGGCGACATCCTTCAGCCCCTCCTGCACCAGGATGGCGAGGAGCGGAACTGCCGGCGCGAGTGAGCGGAAGGGGCCATATCGATCGGGCCCGAAGACGAACAGCGAGCCGGCGAGCACGCCCAGCAGGGCGACGAAGAGGCACCACCAGGCGATCATCCCCCGGCGGAGTGGGACGCCCAGGACGGCGGCGACTGCCAGGAAACCTCCGAAGCTCAGCAGGAACTCGTAGAGATACCTGGCTGCGTGCGACCCGTCGGCCGCACCGGACTGCGGCGCTGTGGCGCGCAGCAGGGAGTCGAGCCCGCTGTTGGATAGGCTTCCCCACACGGCATACGGCGCAGCCAGGACGAAGTAGCCGGCCAGCCAGGCGGCAACCCGCCACGCGCGGCCGTCGGGCCCGCCGATGAGGAACACGTACGCGGCCAGGACAGGCACGAGCAAGATCGCGCCAACGCTCGTGACGGTTGCCAGGGCGAACACGGCGCCGGCCAGGCATTGACGGACTCGGTCGCGTGCTTTCACCATGAGGTCGAGGCCAAGCAGCAGCAGAAAGACGAGGAGCGGCGTCTCCAGTCCGGCGACCCCCCAAAGGACAAAGGCCGGCAGCAGCGCGGCGAGGACCGGCGCCGGCCAGATCGGTCCCTCCGTGCTGACCGTTCGGCCAAGGCGCCAGATCAGGAGGGTGCTGCCGAGCGTGAGCGCCGCGCCGAGCAGTTTCGCCGCCGCCAGCGGCTCGACGACCGTACCGGCAACGGCGAGCATCGCCGGCCAGAGAACGCCCGGGACGCCCTCGATCGGTTGGATGGGGCAACCAGGAGGCCATTCGCCGACACGAATGCCTCGGGCACACAGCAGGTGAACGGCAGCGCCTTCGGCCGTGAAGCCCCAGAGGAGGAGCTGCTGGGCCAGGGCGAGGGCCAGCGCGACCAGCAAGCCGGGGGTCACGGAACCTCGCCGGCCACACGGACGGCGCCGAGCCGCTTCATCACCGCCTCGGCCTCTTCAGAGCTGTCGCGGGCGTCGGGGCGGGTCAGCACCCATTCGACGTAGCGATCGACAATGCTCGGCAGGGGAACCAGCGGCTCCCAGCCAAGGTTGCGGAGCTTCGTAATGTCGGAGACGACGTGCCGGGTGTCGCCAGAGCGGAACTCCCCCGGCATCGTCGGATTGAGCGCCCTGCCCAGGCGCGCCGCCACGAGCCCGGCGTACTCCAGCACCGTCGTCGCCGTCGCCCCGCCGACGTTGAAGACCTCGAAGTCGGCCTGCGGGCTCTCCAGCACCAGCACGTTGGCGCGGGCGACGTCCTCGACGGAGACGTAGTCGCGAAGCTGTCGGCCGTCCTCGTAGACGACCGGCTGGCGGTTGTTCAGCAGCCGCAGCGTGAAGATCCGGCAGATGCCGGAGTAGGCGTTGGTGAAGCTCTGGCGCGGCCCCTGCGTGATGCTGTAGCGCATGCCCACAGACGGGATGTTGTACCGGCGGCCAAGACTCAGCGCGATCAGCTCCTGCGAGTACTTGCTGATGGCATACGGATTGTGCGGCCTGACGAATCCCTCTTCGTTCAGCAGCGGGACCATCGGGATCTCGCAGACCGGGCAGTGCGGCTCCCAGTCGCGGGCGTTGAGCTGGGCCAGCGGGCGCTGATCGGGATACTGGACGCCGTGGTCGGGACAGCGATACTTCCCTTCGCCGTAGACGGCCTGGGAGCTGGCGACGACAACCTTGCGGACGGGCAGCCGGTGCTCGACGATGAGCTCGTAGATGAGCGCCGTCCCCACCGAGTTGACGTGGAAGAATCGGGAGAAGTCGGTGAGGTAGTCCTGGTAAGCGGCCAGATGGAAGACGGCGTCGACGCCGTGCAGCGCCTTCAGGAGGTCGTCGCGATCGCGCACGTCGCCGCGGATGAGCTCGACGTCCCGGGGCAGGTAGTCCGGCGCCCGGCCGGCCGGATGGACCGGCGGAAGGAGCGCGTCCAGGATGCGGACCCGGTAGCCTTTCCGCAGCAAGGCGTCGGCGGTGTGGGAGCCGATGAAGCCGGCGCCTCCGGTGACCAGCACATTCATCCGGTATACCCCTTTCGCAGGACCACCACGAGGACGGTCCGCAGAAGAATCGTCAGATCCAGCCACAGCGACCGCCGGCGGATGTATTCGAGGTCGAGCTTGACCATCTCGCTGAACGAGGCCGTTCCGCGCGCTTCGACCTGCGCCAGCCCGGTGATGCCCGGCCGGACCGCCAGCCGTTGTCGGGCCCAGTCGTCGTACATCTCGTACTCATAGTACACCGGCGGGCGGGGGCCGATCACGCTCATCTCGCCGCGCAGCACGTTGATGAGCTGGGGGATCTCGTCGAGGCTCGTCGCCCGCAGGATGCGTCCCACTGAGGTGACGCGCGGGTCGCGAACGACCTTGTAAACCGCTCGCTGCTTGCCGGTTTTCGTGTCGGTCTCCAGCGCAAAGGGCCGGTCGCCCCGCACGTAGCCTTCCACGAACCGCTTGTGCAGGGTGTCGTCCGTGCTCACCCGCATCGAGCGGAACTTATTGTAGGTGAAGGGCCGCCCATTCCGACCGACGACGACCCCCCGGTACAGGACCGGCCCCGGCGACGTCAGCCGGATGGCGAGCGCCACAATGCCCCACAGGGGCGCCAGCAGCCCGAGCACGGCGACGGCGATGCCGACGTCCAGGCCGCGCTTGACGGGCTCGTACCACGCGGGGGTCGGGGGTCGGGGGTCGGGCGAGGAAAGGGCGCGCGCGCCGTCGGTTCCCAGTGCAACCGTATTCTCAGCGTCCGGTGTGCGTCCCGGTTCTGCTCGCTTCATCACTTCAGCCTTCGTATTCTTGTCCTTCATCTTGCTGCCCGAACCGGCAACCACCTATCCCCAATCTTCAGTCCTCAGCCCCGACCCCCGACCCCTGG
>JACQGW010000189.1 GCA_016199325.1 Chloroflexota bacterium | reverse complement strand
GTCGAGGGTACGGGGTCCGTCCCCCGGACTGCCGACTGCCGACTCTCGACTGCTGACCGCACATGGACGGCGGCGCGGCGGACGCGCTGGACGACCGCCTTCATGCCGTGGCGACCTTGGTGTCGCTCCTGCTTTCGGCTTTGGACCCGGCCGAGTCGCCGGACGCCGCCGGGGCGCTTTCCGGCTTGGCGGTCGTCGAGTCGGCCGGCTTGCTCTCGGCTGAATCCCCCACGATAGAGGAGCTGCCGTTCTTGCGATTGTCGGTGCTGTAGAACCCGCTTCCTTTGAACACAATGCCGACGGGGTGATACACCCGTCTGACCTTGCCGGTGCATTCGGGGCAGGTCTGAACGGGATCGTCCGTCCAACTCTGCCGGCGCTCGAACCGGGTGCGGCAATGGGTGCATTCATATTCGTAGATCGGCACGTGTCAACCCTCCTCAGAAATGCAGCGTCAGCGCGGCCTGGTGGCCGGCCCGAATCAATCTTAATCGGTTCGGGTCGCCGAATCAACCGGCCTGACGGAGCGACAGCATTATATCATAGCACGTCGCTCACTGGCATGCTTCTTGCCACTTGGACGTGCAGAAAGGTTGCAGCGGGCGAGCCCCACTGCACAGCAGCTCCAGAGCACCCGTGGAGGGTGGGGAGGAACAACTCATGGCAGAGCCTTATCCCGGCTTCTGGCCGGCCGAAGAAGTTTTCCAGGGCCAGGGTGACCTGACCGACGAGGCGATTGATCGACTCCGGGCGGCTCGGGTCGCCTACCAGCAGGGCCGCTTCTCCGAGCAGACACTGGAGTCCAAGCGGCTCCTGTTCGCCCGCTGGCTGTACGAGCACGGTCGCATCCAGCGCTGATCGTCCCCCCGCCCTGAACCGTGCCCCGCGCCCGACCGTGGGCATTCGACGGTCGGGCGCGGCTTATCGGGCTTGCCGGTTTCTGGCTGGCGGTTTCTGGTTCATTTCTGTCGCCGCGTCCGAACCGGAGACCACGGACCGGGGACCGTGAACCCGCAGCCCTCCCTCGCCCGGCCCCTTCTTTGCCGGCTCCGTTTGCCGTATGCTATACTTTCCCTCGGCACCTCATCACACACGCCTTCGGACTTGCCGGTTCGTGCCGGTGGGTGCCGTCGGTCGAAGCGGCGTCGGACTGGATGCCGATGTCGGACCGCCGGCGAAGCCGGTTCCCTGCGAGAATGATGGAGGCGGAGGCAAAACGAAAGGAGAAAGAGAGCCTTGGCAAGTATTATCGCGATGAAGATGCTCCTGGAGGCCGGTGTTCACTTTGGGCATCAGACCAGGCGCTGGGATCCGCGCATGCGGCCGTTCATCTTCACCGAGCGGAACGGCATCCACATTATCGACCTTCAACAGACGGTCACGCGACTCCAGGAAGCGTACAACTACGTTCGGGATACCGTGGCAAAAGGCGGCTCGGTCCTGTTCGTCGGCACCAAGAAGCAGGCCCAGGAGGCGATCGAGCAGGAGGCCAAGCGCGCGGGCATGTACTACGTCAACCAGCGCTGGCTGGGCGGCCTGCTGACGAACTTCCAGACGATTCAGAACCGGATCGACTATCTCGTCCGGCTCGAAGACCGCAAGGCCCGTGGCGAGCTCGAGGTGCTGCCGAAGAAGGAAGCGCTCCGACTCGACGACGAAATGCAGAAGATGAACCGGCTCATGGGCGGCATCAAAGAGATGACGAAGCTGCCGACGGCGCTGTTCATCGTCGACCCCGTCAAGGAGCACATCGCCGTCGCCGAGGCCCGGCGGCTCGAAATCCCAATCGTCGCGCTCGTCGACACGAACTGCAATCCGGAGGTCATCGACTACCCGGTGCCGGCGAACGACGATGCGATCCGCGCCGTCCGCCTCTTGACGGGCAAGGTCGCCGATGCCTGTCTGGAAGGGGCCAAGGCGCGCGAGGCGATGGAGGAAGAGGAGCTCTCCGCCGAAGAGGAGGAGGAGTTCGTCTCGGCCTGAAGCGGCGATCTGCTCGGTCGCCTGCATGGCCGGCCGGACGGCGGTCGGGCCGGCACCCATTCGTGCCACGATTTCGACTGGCTGAACGCGCGAGGGGGTCGCGCGTTCAGTCGGTGTGCGTCAGGAGCGCAAAACAAGTGGTAACCACCGCAGCAGTCAAGGAACTTCGAGAGCAGACGGGCGCCGGCGTCATGGAGTGCAAGCGGGCGCTCGAAGAGGCCGGCGGCAACGTGCAGACGGCGATGGAGCTGCTCCGCCAGCGCGGGTTGGCCAAGGCCGAGCGGAAAATGGCGCGGGTGGCCAACCAGGGAGTGATCGACGCCTACATCCACGCCGGCGGCCGGATCGGCGCTATGGTCGAGGTCAACTGCGAGACCGACTTCGTCGCCCGGACCGAGGAGTTTCGGCGGCTTGCCCACAACATCGCCATGCAGGTGGCGGCGACGAATCCCAGGTACGTCTTCCCGGAGGAGCTGCCGGAGGGAGCCGACGAGCGGCCCGAGGAGGTGGTGCTGCTCAAGCAGCCCTACATCCGGGAGCCGTCGCGCACCGTCGAGGACGTCATCCGGGAGACCATCGCGCGGGTCGGCGAGAACGTGCGGGTGCGCCGCTTCGCTCGCTTCGAGCTCGGCCAGTAGGAGGCGCTGCGTTGGGGGTTGCTCGGTACAAGCGGGTCGTCGTCAAGCTCAGCGGCGAAGCGTTGAAGGGCGAGCAGAGCTACGGCATCGATCCCGCAACCCTGGTGTCCATCGCCCGGCAGATCAAGCGGATCGTCCAGATGGGTGTCGAGGTCGCCATCGTCGTCGGCGGCGGCAATATCTGGCGGGGCTCGACGGCGAGCAGTTGGGGCATGGATCGCGCGACGGCCGACTATGCCGGGATGCTGGCGACGATCATCAACGCCCTGGCGCTTCAGGACGCGCTAGAGCATGAGGATGTCCTGACCCGCACCCAGACGGCCATCAACGTCGCGGCCGTGGCCGAGCCGTATATCAGGCGGCGGGCCATCCGCCATCTGGAGAAGGGGCGGGTGGTCATCTTCGCCGCCGGCACCGGCAACCCGTTCATGTCCACCGACACGGCCGCGGCGCTGCGGGCCATCGAGATCGGGGCCGACGTGCTGTTGATGGCGAAGAACCGCGTCGACGGCGTCTACGACGAGGACCCGCGCGAGAACCCCCGCGCCCGAAAGTTCGAGCACCTGTCCTACATCGATGCGCTCAGCCGGCGGCTCCAGGTGATGGACAGCACGGCCCTCGCGCTGTGCATGGAGAACCACCTGCCCATTATCGTCTTCAACCTGCAGGAGCCCGGCAACGTCGAACGCGCCGTGGTCGGCGAGCGGATCGGCACCATCGTCGATTCGTATCAGGCGGAGGAGCGATTCGTATGATTGAGGAAGCACTGGCCGAGGCAGAAAACCGGATGAAGAAGGCGGTCGAGGCGCTGCGGCGTGAGCTGGCGACCTTGCGGACCGGCCGAGCCACACCGGCGCTCGTCGATCGTCTCCCGGTCGACTACTACGGCGTCAGCACTCCCCTGAACCAGATCGCCAACATCTCGGCCCCCGAGCCTCGCCTGCTCGTCATTCAGCCCTATGACAAGGGATCGATCCAGGCGATCGAGAAGGCGATCTTGAAATCCGAGCTCGGCCTGACGCCATCCAACGACGGGCGCGTCATCCGACTCGTCATCCCGCAGTTGACCGAGGAGCGGCGGCGCGATCTCGCCAAGGTCGTCCGGCGGAAGGTCGAAGAAGCTCGGGTGGCCGTCCGGAACGTGCGGCGGGAAGTGCATGAAGATCTGCGCGAGATGGAGAAGGAGAAGGTCATCTCCGAAGACGACCACAGGCGGGGCGATGAGCGGCTGCAGAAGCTGACCGACCGCTACGTCGCCGAAGTCGACCGGGTCGGCGAGGCGAAGGAAGCCGAGCTGATGGAAGTCTAGGCAGGCGAGAACCGTGACTGCCGAGGGGACGACAACTGACCGGCCGGCCGCCGTCACGGAAGCGACGGGCGCCAACTGCGCGCCGCTGGCGCGCCCCGCTGAGACCGAGCGGGGGAAGGTGCCGCGCCACGCCGCCATCATCATGGATGGCAACGGACGCTGGGCACGCCAGCGTGGCCTGCCCCGCCTGACCGGCCATCGCGCCGGCACCGAAAACATCCGGCGCGTCATCGAGGGCTTCGCCACCGCTGGCGTCGAGTATCTCACCCTCTACGCCTTCTCGACCGAGAACTGGAATCGCCCCACCGAAGAGGTCCAGGGGCTCATCCAGATCCTCGGCGACGTCATTCACCGGGAAACCGAGAACCTGCACCGGCAGGGCGCCCGCCTGCGCCATATCGGCCGGCTGGCGGGGCTCTCGCCAGAGCTGCAGCAGGCCGTGCGGGACGCCATCGAACGGACCAGGGAGAACCGGCGGATCAACGTGAACGTGGCGTTCAACTACGGAGGCCGGTCCGAGATCCTCGACGCCGTGGGCGCGGCGATCCGCGATGGGGTCGATCCGGCGAGCCTGGACGAGGCCCGGTTCTCCCGCTATCTCTACACGGCCGGCCTGCCCGATCCCGACCTGATCATCCGGACGGCGGGCGAAGAGCGGCTGAGCAACTTCCTCATCTGGCAGGCGGCCTATGCCGAGTACTACGTGACGCCGGTGTTCTGGCCGGATTTCGATGAGGCAGAGATCGAGAAAGCCCTCGCCGCCTACGCCCGCCGAAAGCGGCGCTTCGGCGGCCTCGACCCGGAATAGACGGGCTTATTGGTTTCCGGTTTGTGGCTTATGGTTCTTGGGTTCCCGTCATCGCGCTCAGGTCGAATCGATGGAGCAGAAGGCTTGGACCAGAAACCAGAAACCAGAAACCAGAAACCAGAAACTACCGCCCGAGGCGGTCTCCGCCAGCGCCTCATCACGGTGTCCATCCTCATTCCCATTCTGGTGGCCGTCAACTGGGCTGGTGAGCCGTGGTTCTCCCTGCTGGTTGGCCTGGCCGCCGTGTACGCGACCTACGAGTTCGGCCAGCTCGCCCGGCGGGCCAGCCTCCAGCCGTCCGTTCCCATCGCCGCCGCTCTCGCCGTTGCCTTCGTCGTCATGCTCGGCCGGGAGACGCCGGCGCCGACGGCGGTCGCGGTGCTTACCGGCTTTGCCGCCGCCGCTTCGCTCTGGATACTGGCGCGGCGGGAGCCGCGAACGGCCGCGGTCGACTGGGCGCTGACGCTGGCGCTGCCGCTCTATACCGGCCTGCTCCTCGCGCACTTCGTGCTGCTCCGCCGCCGGCCTCTCGGGGCCGAGTGGGTGCTCTTCACCATGTTCGTCACCTGGGTGACCGATGCGGGCGCCTACTTCGTCGGCCGATCTGCCGGCCGCCTCAAGCTGGCGCCGACCATCAGCCCGCGGAAAACGCTGGAGGGCGCCGTGGGCGGGGTCGTCGTAGCCGTCGCGGCGGCAGTTCCGCTCGCCTGGCTGCTCGGCCTGCCCTTCACGACGATCCAGGCCGTCGGCATCGGAACGCTCGTCGCCGTCGCCGCCGAGGTGGGCGACCTGGTGGAATCGGCGTTCAAGCGCAGCCTCCAGGCCGAGGAGGCGGGCCAGATCTTCCCCGGCCACGGCGGCCTGCTGGACCGCATGGATAGCCTTGTATTCGCCGCGGTCGTCATGTACTATCTTTCTTGAAGCGTGATGGCTGAAATCAAGCGGATTGTCCTGCTGGGCAGCACGGGGTCGATTGGTCGCCAGACGTTGGACGTGGTCCGGGCACACCCGGATCGGCTCAAGGTGCTGGGGCTTTCCGGCGGACGCAACGCCGCGCTGATCGCCCAGCAACTGGCCGAGTTCCGGCCGGCCATGCTCTGGAGCGAGGATCGGCCGGGGGACATCCTCCCGGCACGCTGGGTGCCGATGGCCGAGATGGTCACCTGTCCCGACGCCGACGTCGTCGTCGTCGCGACCTCCGGCACCGTTGCCCTCGAAGCGACACTGGCAGCCGTCCGGGCCGGAAAGCTCGTGGCCATCGCCAACAAGGAGGTGCTCGTGCTGGCCGGGAGCGTGCTGACGGCGGAGGCGCAGGGCAGTGGTGGCCGGTTGCTCCCTATCGACAGCGAGCACAGCGCTATCTGGCAATGCGTGCAGGGCGAGGCGCAGCCGCCGGCGCGGCTGATCCTGACGGCCTCCGGCGGCCCCTTGCGCGACAATACGATGAGCCAGCTCGAACGGGTGACGCCGGCCGAGGCGCTCCGCCACCCCACCTGGCAGATGGGCCGCAAGGTGACGGTCGACAGCGCGACGCTCATGAACAAGGGGCTCGAGGTCATCGAGGCGCACTGGCTCTTTGGGATGCCCTACGAGCGGATCGACATCGTCATGCATCGGGAGAGCATCGTGCATAGTCTGGTCGAGCTCGCCGACGGCTCTGTCAAGGCCCAGCTCGGCCGGCCGGACATGCGCGCGCCGATCCAGTACGCGCTGAGCTATCCGGAGCGGTGGGAGAACCCGACGCTCCCCAGACTGGAGCTGACCCGCTGCCACGCCCTGCACTTCGGCGAGCCCGACGTCGAGCGTTTCCCGTGTCTGGGGCTGGCGCTGGAGGCAGGGAGGCAGGGTGGCACATATCCTGCGGTTCTGGTTGGCGCGGATGAGGCCGCCGTCAACCTTTTCCTCGAAAAGCGCATCGGCTTTCTCGACATCGGGCGATTGGTCGGTCGGGCGATCGGGGAACACCGCGCCGTGTCGGTACCCGACCTGGAAGCCTTGCTGGCCGCTCAGCACTGGGCGCGCGAGCAGGTCAACCGCTGGGCGGGTTCGCGAACCCATTAGGCTCACCTCTTGAGCCCGAGGAAAGAAAGCATGGTCTTTGAGCAGCCGTTCTGGTTCATCGCCATCCTCGGCATCCTGGTCCTTGCCCATGAGATCGGCCATTTCGTTACGGCCAAGCGGGCAGGGGTCAAGGTCATCGAGTTCGGCATCGGCTTCCCTCCCCGCCTCGTCGCCTTTCGACGCGGCGAAACCGAATACTCGCTGAACCTGATTCCCCTCGGCGGCTTCGTGAAGATGCTCGGCGAAGAGGACCCTTCTGCGCCCCGCAGCCTGGCGTCGAAGTCGATCGGGACGCGGCTCGTCGTCCTGGGCGCCGGCGCCTTCATGAACGCGGTCCTCGCCGTCGTGCTCTTCGCGCTCGCCTTCATGCTCCCGAAAGACATCGTCACCGGACCGGTGGTCATCGAGGAGGTCGTCAAGAGCTCGCCGGCGGCGCAGGCGGGGCTCCAGGCGGGCGACCGCATCCTGGCCATCAACGGCCGGCCGGTCCGCAACCTGCTCGACGTGAGCCAGTTCATCACCCTGAGTCTGGGCGACGACGTCGAGATGACCGTTCGGCGGGCTCAGGGCGGCCAGGAGACGCTGCGGATGTCGCCGCGCTGGGCGCCGCCGCCGGGTGAGGGCTGGACGGGCATTCGGATCGGGTACGCGCAGGATCGATTCGGCAGGCCGCAAGCCTACCGGACGAGCGAGGCCTATCCCCTGTGGGAAGCGGTCCCGCTGGCGTTTCGCCAGACCTACGAGGTGCTCATCCTCACCAAGAACGAGATCTACAGCAAGTTCCTCCAGGGGGCACCGCCGCCTGTCGCGGGACCGGTCGGCATCTACCAGATCACCGGCATCGTCGTCCAGCAGCAGCTCGCCGTCGGGCTTTCGTTCGCCGCCAGCCTCAGCATCAGCCTGGCCCTGATCAACATCCTGCCCTTCCCGATGCTGGACGGCGGCCGGATGCTCTTCGTGGCTCTGGAGGCCGTTCGGGGCGGCCGCCGCATCCCACCGGAGAAGGAGAGCCTCGTCCACTTCGTGGGGCTCGTGGTCCTGCTCTCCCTGATGGTGCTGATCACCTACAACGACATCCTCCGGATCCTCAACAATCAGAGCGTGATCCGTTAGTACGGGCTCAAGGCCCAGGGTCCAGGGTTCAAGGTTGGGGAGGCGGCTCAGCCTTGAACCTTGAACCTTGAACCTTGAACCTTGGACCATTCCTGGGCGAGGGTAGCACCGTGAAGCTTTCAGTGCTCTTTGGCAAGACGCAGCGTGAGACGCCGGCCGAGGCCGAGACGGCGAGCCACGCGCTCATGTTGAAAGCCGGCATGATCCACCAGTTGACGGCGGGGGTCTACTGCTACCTGCCGCTCGCCTGGCGGGTATTGCGCAAGATCGAGCAGATCATCCGGGAGGAGATGGACCGAGCCGGCGGCCAGGAGCTCCTGCTGCCGGCGCTCCAGCCCCTCGAGATGTGGCGCGAGAGCGGCCGCGAGGCGGCATTCGGCGCGAACCTCTTCCGGCTCCGGGACCGGCGCGACCGCGAGCTCTGCATCGCCCCGACCCATGAGGAGGTCATCACCGACCTGGTCCGGCGGAACGTCCGCAGCTATCGGGATTTGCCGCTCATCCTCTACCAGATCCAGACGAAGTTCCGCGACGAGCCCCGCCCCCGCGGCGGCCTGATTCGGGTGCGGGAGTTCACCATGAAGGACGCCTACAGCTTCGACCCGGACCCCGACGGGCTGGACGCGTCCTACTGGGCGATGTACCGGGCGTACGAGCGCATCTACCAGCGGTGCGGGCTGACGGCGCTGGCGGTCGAAGCCGACAGCGGGGCCATCGGCGGCAAGGACTCGCACGAGTTCATGCTGATCGCCCAGTCCGGCGAGGACGTCGTCGTCCACTGTCCGCACTGCCGCTACGCGGCCAACCAGGAGCGGGCGACCTTCCGCAAGGAGGGGTTGCCCCCCGAGCCGCCGCTGCCGCTGGAGGAGGTGGCAACGCCCGGCATCAAGACCATCGAGACGCTGGCGCGCTTCCTCCACATGGCGACGGCCCAGACCCTGAAGGCCGTCTTCTACTCGTGTGACGGGGAGGTCGTCTTCGTCGTCATCCGGGGCGATCTCGACGTGAACGAGATCAAGCTGACGAACACGCTCAAGTGCCGCGATCTGCGGCTGGCGACCGACGAAGATGTGGCCCGCGTGGGGCTGGTCGCCGGCTCGGCATCGCCGGTCGGGCTCAAAGGCATTCGCGTCATCGCCGACGAGTCGATCACGCTCGGCCACAACTTCGTCGCGGGCGCCAATAAGCCGGACACCCACTTGAAGAACGTCAACTACCCGCGCGACTTCTCGGTTGACCTGATGGTCGACATCGCCAAGGCGCAGGAAGGGTTCCGCTGCCTGAACTGCGCGCAGCCGCTGGCGATGACGCGCGGCATCGAGGTGGGCCATGTCTTCAAGCTCGGCACCGTCTACAGCGAGAAGCTCGGGGCCACCTATCTGGACCGCGACGGCCAGCAGAAGGCCATCTACATGGGCTGCTACGGCATCGGGACCGGCCGGCTCATGGCCGCGGCCATCGAGCAGAACCACGACGCCAAGGGCATCATCTGGCCGGAGAGTATCGCGCCCTACCGGGTCCACCTCACGGCGCTCAGCGTCGACCAGCCGGCCGTCGCCGAAGCAGCCAACCGGCTCTACGAGCAGTTGCGGGCGGCGGGCTGCGAGGTGCTCTACGACGACCGGGTGGAATCGCCCGGCGTCAAGTTCAACGACGCCGACCTGCTCGGCATCCCCCTGCGCATCACCGTCAGCCCACGCACGCTCAAGAGCGAGAGCGTCGAGCTCAAGCGCCGCAGGTCGCCCGAAACGATGCTCGTCCCGCTCGACGAGGCCGCCGGAAGAGTGATGAGTGATGAGTGAATAGTCATGCGTCAATACGTCATACGTCATGCGGAGGGATGCCGGCCGCTGAGTGACGGGTGACACATGACGCATCAGGTGACGTTAACAGGAGCAGGCATGCATGCGCAGGCTCGGAGGCCACTGAGGCGAGACGAGCCGGCTCGTAGTGCGCACTCGCAAGTGCGCTCCCGTGCATGCGGGTCTCGACCACGTCGGCCGGCGAGCGACTCCGGCGGGGATCCCCCGAACTGGGCCGCGACCGTGAGGGAGCCATTCCCCGGTGTGGGTTGTCGCGCGCGCCGGGGAACGGCTCCCTCACGGTCGCGGCTCGCATGGTCCGCTCGGTGCGGCCTCCAACCTGGTGTAGAGAGTCGAC
>JACQGW010000188.1 GCA_016199325.1 Chloroflexota bacterium | reverse complement strand
CGCAACCGTCGCCCGGATTTGCATTCCCCCGGTTCCTCTGGTACAATAGAGACGTTCGTAGGGGCCTATGGCGCAACTGGGAGCGCGCCTCAATGGCATTGAGGAGGTTCGGGGTTCGAGTCCCCGTAGGTCCACCCGAAGGGGAAGGTCTCGTGACCTTCCCCTTTTTCGTTATGCCGAAGCCAGGCGAGCAATCGCCTCGGGCACCCCGATCAGGCTCGTGACGTGGACGTCCGGCGGCGTCGGCGCCGTCGGCTGGTCGGCGCCGACGAGGATCGCCCGCAGGCCGGCAGCTTTCGCGCCCGCGATGTCCGCAACCAGATCGTCGCCGACGTGGATCGCCTCCGGCGGCGTGACGCCGAGCCGCCGAAGCTCCCGGTGGAAGATGTCCGGGTGTGGCTTTCGGATGCCCTCCTCGTTCGAGAACGCCAGGCTATCGAAGTAGCCGCGAATGCCCCACTGGTCGAACAGCCGCCGGAGCGCCGAGCCCGGCGTCCGTCCGGTGTTGCAGATCAGGCCGATGCGGATCCCCAGGCCGCGAACGGCCCGGAGAACGTCGTGAACGCCCGGCGCCGGTGTCGGCGGATGGTCGAAGAACGGCTCGACGTACGCGACCTCGATCCGTGACCAGGTGGCGGCGTCGCCAACGGCAGATGCCGGCACCGCCAGGCCGGCGAGCAGATGGCGAATCTGGTCGTCGATCGAGACCTCGCACAGCGACTTCCAGACCGCCTCACAGTGCCGCCACGTCGTCTGATCGGCCCCCGCGATGGCCTCGACGGTCCGGTCGAAGCCGACCGCGGCCAGGGTCGCCTGGAGCGCGGCGGCGCGCGCCACCCCCCGGCGCCGGCCGTTCTCCACGGTGTCGTGCATGAGCGTTTGCCAGAGGTCAAAGGTTACCGCCGCCACCGGTTGCCCACGCGTGCTGGCAGACAAGGTCTCGTCCTCCCTCTCCTGCGATCGCCGCCATTATAGCACCAGAGGTGGAGACCACGCCCAGGCGGCACCAGATGTGCTTCTTCCGCCGGCCGCCCGACTTCGGCTGGAGCGGCCACGGCTTCAAGCACACGCCGATGATCGGCGACATCATCTCGGAGGTCATCCTCCACGGTGGCCATCCGGACTACGACATCCGGCCGTTTCGCTGGTCCCGGTTCCGCGAGGGCGACCTGTTCCCGTCCCAAAGGGGTTGGGCAGCCAGGCCGGCGGCACAGCGGTAGAGCGGCTCCTAGACATTTGTCTAGACGTTGCGCGATAATGGCGGGAGGAGGCTCTGACGATGCCAACCAGAAGGAGCCACGCTCCCGCCATCAGCCCACGCCGCATGCGAGAAGATCTCCGGCTTTCGCGCGAGCGGATGGCCCGGCTGCTCGACGTGAGCGCCAAGACTGTCCAGCGTTGGGAGGAGCAAGACGGCTTGCCGGTGAGACTACCGCTCAGGAGCCGGCTGGCACAGCTTCAGGAGATCGTCCGGCTCGGCCTGGTCGTGTACACCCCCGAGGGATTCGCCCAATTCCTCTCGACGCCGACGCCGGAGTTTGGTGGCTCCACCGCGCTCCAGCTCATCGAGATCGGGCAGGCTGAGCGGGTCCTGGCGGCACTGGCGGCGGATCACGAGGGTCTGGGCTATTAGGTGGCGATCTCGTCGCTCCTCAGGCCGTGGTCCGGCCGTGCATATCGCCACATTCCAGCCGGCTCGCCGTACGACGTCCTCGACTTTCGTCTGGCAGGACTGGCGGCCGACAACCGCTGGAACCGTCAGGGCGAGCCGACGGTCTATCTGGCGAGCGACCGAGCTGTTGCCCTCGCCGAGTTCGCCCGACACCTCGAACAGGATCGTTCACCGGCGATCAGCCGGGGCACCATCGCCCGAGCTGTCTTTCGCCTGCACGTCTCAGTCGACGCGCTGTTCAACCTGTGCGAGCGTGCCGGCCGGCAGGCGCTATCCCTTCAGGGCGCCCCAGTCTGCTTCCTCGACAAAGCCATCGCCCGAGCGGTCGCCGAGTTCCTTCGCCGAACGACGTCGGCGCAGGCGCTTCGCGCCCCATCTGTTGCCTTCCTCGACAATCCCGATCGCTGGATCCTGGTGCTATTCCTCGAGAAGCTCCCGGCCGACCCCCGGCAATTCGTCACGGCGGTCGAGGCTGTTGGCAACTTCCAGGTGGGCATCGCCGAGAGCGGGGCCTGACGAGCAGGCGGTCCGGGGAGCCTTTTGACATCCATCCCCATCGCGGTATACTGACTGTGTTCCTACCAGCCCACCAGGGCGCGAACAGGAGAAGGAGTTCCATGGCCGACATTCCAACAACCGCCGACATCGTCGTCGTCGGCGGTGGTGTTCACGGCGCCACGATCACCTACCACCTCGCCAGGAAGCGGGCGGGGAAGGTTGTCCTCGTCGAGAAGAAGTTCCTGGCATCCGGCCCAACGGGCCGCTCGACCGCTCTTGTCCGCCGGGTCTACAACATCGACTTCCTGGCCCGCACCGCCAACAACTCGGCCGACATCTTCCAGAATTGGGACCAGATCATCGGGGGCGACCCCGGCTTTCGGCAGGTCGGCTACACGATGCTGGCGACCGCGGCCAACGTCGAATACGTCAAGCAGGTAGTTCTCGGCGCCCAGAAGGTGGGCTCCCGCGTCCAGCTCATCTCACCCGACGACCTCAAGCAGATGGTCCCCGAGATGGTCATCGACGACATCGTCCTCGCCTCCTACGAGGCGGAGTCCGGCTACGCCGACCCGGCCTCGACGACGAACGCCTTTGCCAATCGCGCCCGCGAGCTCGGCGCCACCATCCTCCAGTACACGCCCGTGACGGAGATTCTGACCGCCGGCGGCAAGGTCACCGGCGTCCGGACCGCCAAGGGCGACATCAGCGCGCCGACAGTCGTCGTCTGCGCCGGCCTCTGGGCGCCGCGGCTCCTGTCGCCGCTCGGCATCGAGGTGGAGATCAAGCCCAAGCGGCACCAGATGTGCTTCTTCCGCCGACCGCCCGGCTTCGGCGTCCACCCGGCCGTGACCGACTCGCCCAACGGGACCTACATGCGGCCCGACCACGGCGACCTGACCATCTTCGGCGTCGGCCGCTACGACGAAGTGGTCGACCCCGACCAGTACAACGAGGGCGCCGACCCCGCCGAGATCGAGCGCGACGCCGAGCTCATCGCCCGCCGCTTCCCCATCATGGAGAACGGCCTCGCCCGCGGCGGCTACTCCGGCGTCTACGACGTGACGCCCGACCACCAGCCGATCCTGGGCGCCATTCCGGAGTACGCGGGGCTCTACGCCGACTTTGGCTGGAGCGGCCACGGCTTCAAGCACTCGCCGCTCATCGGCGACATCATGTCGGACGTGATCCTGCACGGCAGCTCGAAGGACTACGACATCCGCCCGTTCCGGCAGGCGCGCTTCCGCGAGGGTGACCTGTTCCCGGCGATGGTGGGCCTGGTGAGTGGGGCGCTCCAGGCGAGGCGCTGACCGGGACGGGTTTGGCGTTCAAGGTTCAAGGTGGGGAGACCGAGAGGGGTTCGCGGGGGGTATTACCTTTTCTGGCGAGGCCGACTACCTCGTGACCGGCGACGACAAGCTGCAGAAGCTGGGGAGCTTCCGAGGCGTGACCATCCTGAGCCCGCGTGCCTTCTTGAGCCTGATCGAGGCCGAGGCGTTTCCTGATGGGCATGAATGAGTCCGACACGAGAGCCAAGCTGATCGATCCGGCCATTCATGCCCGTGGCTGGACCGAGAACCTGGTGCGCCGCGAGGAGACGGCCGGAGCCATCGAGATCGTCGCCGGAAAGCCCCGGAAGCGGGCCCGAGGCCGAGTGGACTACACCCTGCGCGTCCAGATCACCGCCGAGACGCAGCCGCTCGCCGTTGCGCTCATCGAGGCAAAGGCAGAGGAGCTGCCGCCGACCGCTGGATTGGAACAGGGCAAGGCGTACGCTGCCTGCAAACGCCTGAATGTCCCGTTCGTCTTCTCGACCAACGGCCACCTCTTCGTGGAGTTCGACCGCTTCACCGGTCTGACCAGCTCCCCGCGGCCTCTGGCCGAGTTCCCCACGCCGGCCGATCTGCGCGCTCGCTATGAGCTCAGGATGGGCTTCAGCCTGAGCGATCCCGCCGCCCGCCCGTTGCTCATCCGGTACACCGGCGGCGAGGCGACCCGACGTTATTACCAGGACGCCGCCATCCGGGCCGTCCTGGAGAAGATCGCGCGCGGCGAGAAGCGTGCGCTGCTCTCGCTGGCGACGGGCGCCGGCAAGACATTTATCGCCGTCAACCTGCTCAAGCGCATCGCCGATGCCGGACAGCTCCGCCGGGCGCTCTTCGTTTGCGACCGTGATGAGCTTCGCACGCAGGCGACGGCGGCCTTCCAGAACGTCTTCGGCTCAGATGCCGCCGCCGTCTCCACCGACAAGCCCCAGAAGAACGCGCGCATCTTGATCGCCACCTACCAGACCCTTGACGTCGACACCGAGGACGCCGACGCCGGTTTCCTGGCCACCCACTACCCTCCGGACTATTTCAGCCACATCGTCATCGACGAATGCCATCGATCGGCCTGGGGAAAGTGGTCGCAGGTGCTCACGCGCAACCCCAACGCCGTCCAGATCGGCCTGACGGCGACGCCACGACAGATCGAGATACCGGAGAAGAGCGCCGAAGCCCTGGCCGATGCCGCGATCACCGCCGACAACGTCCGCCACTTCGGCGAGCCGGTCTACGAATACGATATGAGCCAGGGGATCGAGGACGGCTACCTGGCCGCCTGCGAGGTCGTCCGTCGCGACATCTTCTTTGATACCAAGACCCGGACCGAGCGAGAGAGCGGGGTCCAGCAGTCGGACCTGGCTGGGAAAGCCATCACCGACGCAATGACCGGCGAGGTGCTGAGCATCGCCGAGGCGCGCTCCCACTATGACGCGGCCAGCTTCGAGGACCGCCTCCTGTTGCCGGATCGGGTGGCAGCCATGGCGCAGGATCTCTTCGACCATCTGGTCGCCACCGGCGGCCCCGAGCAGAAAACCATCATCTTCTGCGCCCGAGACCGCCATGCCGACGACGTCGCCAGTGCGATGAACAACCTCTACGCCGCCTGGTGTGTCCGAAACAGCAGGCCCCGACTGGAGCCCTACGCGTTCAAGTGCACCGCGGCTGCTGGCGGCGACTCCTTGCCGGACCTGCGTGGCGGCTCTCGCCACCACTTCGTCGCGACGACGGTCGACCTACTGACGACCGGCGTCGACGTGCCGGTCGTACGCAACGTCGTCTTCTTCAAGTACGTCCGCTCGCCGATCGCCTTCTACCAGATGGTCGGGCGCGGCACTCGCCTGGACCCGGCGACCAACAAGCTGATGTTCCGGGTCTACGACTACACCGACGCGACGCGGCTGTTCGGCGAGTCGTTCAAGACGAGGTTCACGCCACCACGCAGGTCTGCCGAAGACACTGGACCGGACGTCGAGGCGGAGCCGGAACGCACCTTGCTGGTCGAGGGCTTTGACGTTCGGGTCGCCGACGCCGGCCGCTCTATCGTGACGACGGTGGACGGTAGAGCGATGCCCGTCACCGTGGAGGAGTACAAGGCGCGCCTGGCCGCCAGGCTGGTCGAGGAGGCGACAACGCTGGACGCCTTCCGTGCCCGCTGGGTCAGCCCGGCCGAGCGCCGAGAACTCCTGGGCAGCCTGCCCGACGCCGGCCGTTCGGCGCTGCTCGTCCGTTCGCTCGAGGAGATGGCCGAGTACGACCTCTACGACGTGCTGGCCGAGCTCGGCTACGGACTCGCCCCGCGCACCCGCGCCGAGCGAGCGGATGCCTTCAGCTACAAGCACGCCGCCTGGCTCGCCGGCCTGCCCGTCGCCGCTTCGGCCACCCTGAAGGCGCTGGTCCTCCAGTTTGTCCGCGGCGGAACCGATGGCCTGGAAAACCCGCACGTCTTCCAGACCTCCGACGTCATCCGCGCCGGCGGCCTGGCTACGCTTCGGGCGCTCGGCAAGCCCGCCGACGTGCTGCGCGAGACCAAGCAGAGGCTGTTCGCAGCATGAACACCTCAAGGCCGATCTTGCAGAACGTCCCTGCAACGCCTCGTCATCGCCCGCTACCCTATGGATGGCGCTGGGCACGGCTAGGCCACGTGTGCCGCCCAGATCGGGAGATTGTCGAGCCCGGTTCGCCAGATGCCGAGCGCCGTCCGTTTCTGGGCCTTGAGCACATCGAGAGCAATACCGGTCGAATCCTGCAGCCCACATTCACTGCTGAGACCGCAGGGCAAAGCACAACGTAACCGTTCACGGGGTATTGCCTGGACGTCTGCTG
>JACQGW010000192.1 GCA_016199325.1 Chloroflexota bacterium | reverse complement strand
GTCGTGTTCCACGCGTACGACTCGCCCATCGCTGCGCCCGAGCAGAGGAACGCCTGGTCGTCGATGGTGCTGACGCTGAAAGGGTATGCCCAGAAGCACGGCTACACGCTGGCGGCCGCCTACGGCGATTCGCCGCGCGATACCCATTACTACTACGTTCGGACCGATTTCCCCGATGGCGCCGAGATCCTCCGGAAGATCCGGAACCTCGACTACTTCTGGTACGAGAACGGCCGAAAGAGCACCAACTACGCGCTGCTGCGGCCGTCTTGACGTCTGTGGAGCAGGGCGGTTTCGAGAGAGGCCGAACCGCCAAGACGCCAAGGTCGCCAAGAATGACGCCGGGTTGTATAGAAATGACGATGTTTTCGGGGAGGCCGATTCTATGGTGCGGGTAAGCTACACGGAGGCGCGAGCCCATCTGGCCGAGCTGATCGACAGGGCCACCGACGACAGGGAGACCATAGTGATTTCTCGACGGGGAAAGCGTCCCGTCGCCATGCTCGTACTGGACGAGCTGGAAAGCCTGCGAGAAACCTTGCACCTTATGCGTTCACCCAGAAACCTGGTCCGCCTTATGGAGTCGGTGGAACAGGCAGATCGGGGCGAGGGTGAGGTGCTGACGCTGAAAGATCTCCGGGCCAGGGTCGGCCTGGATGAGTCCTGGACCGCGAAAGGGCGCGAAACGACGCGAAAGCCGCGAAAGCGGGAGCGTCCGTCAGGTTGAGGGCAACCACTCAGTTCGTGCCTTTTCGCGGTGTTTCGCGCCTTTCGTGATCCGAACGGCCCCTCTCCCACCGAGGGGAGACGGTCAGATCGCTTCGAGGATCTTGATCAGTTGCTCGGCGCGGTGGCGGTAGGTGTGTTCTTGCAGGAGCCGGGCGCGGGCTTGGCGGCCGAGGGCAGCGCGGGCGGCCGGGTCGGCCAGGAGCGTGCGGTAGGCGGCGACGGCTTCGGCCTGGTTGTGGACGACGATCAGATCCCGGTCCGGCTCGAACCATTCTTCGATGCCGGCCGTGGGGTTCGAGACGATGGCGCAGCCGAGCGCGGCCAGCTCGAACGGACGAGCGGTCGACGAGCCGTACACGCTGGCGTGGGCGCCGCGGGTGATCAGCAGGTTGATGCGGGCGCGGGCGACCAGCCTGGGGAGCTCGCCGAAGGACGTCTGCGGCAGCCGTTCGACGCGGCCGAGCGGGAGGTCGTCGAAGCCGCCGCCCCGGATGGCGAATCGGCCGTCCATCTCCTGGCTCGGGCCGATCAACATCTGCTCGATCCACTCCCGGCGAAACTGGTGGCCGGTGCCGTAGAAGAGGACGTCGACGTCCTGCTCGGTCCCGACCGGGCGGAAGACGTCGGGGTCGGCGGCGTAGTGGAGCACTTCGACGCGACGCGCTCCCATCCGGCGCAGCTCGACGGCGGCGCCGAGCGAGTTCGAGAGGACGGCGTCGTACTCGGCGAGGTCGGCCCGCCGGTAGCTCCGAAAGCCCGTCGAGAACCCCCCGAAGGCGGGCAGGCTGGCGGGCGCGTCGCCGTCGTAAAAGACAATGGGTCCGGCAAGGTGCCGCCGGAGCGCCGTGGGCACGCCGGTGAGGTGGTTCATCGGCACGGTCAGGACGACCAGAGCGTCGACGGGGCGGTGGCGATCCAGGATGGCGGCGAGGTGGCGCTGCCAGCGCGGCCGGATCAGCTCGGCGACGAGGAAATGCTGAAGGCGCTCGCCCAAGGGCTCTCCCCGCTGGCCGGTTTGTCGCGGCCACAATGAGCGGAACCGGCTGAAGAGGTCGCTCTCCCACCGGCAGGGGTTGGGCTCGGCCCGCCACCAGAGCGTGTCGGTCGCGGCGCTGTGGTAGGGGGTGGCGATGACCTCGACGCCGGTCTCGGCCAGTGCCTTGAGCAGTTGCCACCAGGACGGCGTGCAGGCGTAGGGGCCGGCCAGGTCGAGCGAGGAGCACAGGGCGACGATTCTTCTGAGCTTCACCAGATCTGCTCCCCGATGCCGGGCGGTGTCGGCGCCGTCCGGTCGACGTAGAGCCGGTGCCAGAGCTCGAGCACGACGAGCAGCCAGAGCTGGAGGTGCTCGGCCCAGACGACGTCGCGCTGCTGGAAGAAGTGGTCCCGGATGGCGCGCACTGCCGCCGGCCGGAAATAGCCACGGCGAGCGACGACGGCGTCGGCCAGGGTGGATTCGACGAGCGGCCGCAGTTGGTGCCGGAGGTATCGGGCCATCGGCAGCGAGAAGCCGGTCTTGGGCCGGGAGACGGTCTCCGGCGGCAGCAGGTCGGCGAGCGCCCGCCGCAAGAGGTACTTGGTCATTCCTCGGCGCACCTTGAGGTCGTGCGGCACCCGCGCGGCCAACTCGACGAGTCGATGGTCCAGCAGCGGCACCCGGACCTCCAGAGAATGCGCCATGCTCATCGTGTCGGTGTGAAGGAGCAGGTCATTGGCGAGGTAGAGCTGCGCGTTCAGGTATCCCAGCCGGTTGGCGCCATCCCAGCCGCCGGTCTCGGCGGTGAGCCGGCCGACGAGGTCGAGGCTGGACGCTTCGCCGACCGCGGCGCCGAACGCCGGGGTGTAGAGCGAGCGCCGCTCGGCCTCGGCGAACGGAAAGTGCAGAGCGGCGTAGCGCTCAGGAAAGCTCGACGCGCTCAGGAGGCGGTCCACCAGGGTGAGCCGCCAGCGCGTGGGAGCGGTCGGCCACCGGGCGGCGAGCGATCGGACGAGGGACGGGATCTGGGGGAGCCGGTAGAGCGGAGCCAGCCGGTCGGCCCAACCGAGAATCGATTCGAGCCGATAGCCGGCGAAGAGCTCGTCGCCGCCGAGGCCGGAGAGGGCGACGGTCACCCGGCTGCAGGCCGCCTGGGCGACGAAATAGCTTTCGAGGGCGCGCCCGGCCGGCTGGTCCATGAACCAGACGATGCGGGCGAGATGGCTCGCCAGGTCGGCGGCGCCGACGACGAGCTCGACGTGCTCGGCCCCGAACCGCTCGGCCGCAAGGCGGGCATAGCGCCGCTCGTCGTGTGCCGCGCGGTCCTCCTCGCACCCAACGCAGAAGGTCCTGACCGGACGGCCCGTGAGCCGGGTCATCAGACCGACGACGCCGGTCGAATCGACGCCGCCGGAGAGGAAGGCGCCGATGGGGACGTCGCCGACCTGCTGGAGCCGGACGGCGTCCTCCAGCAGCGCCCGAAGCCGCTCGGTCCATTCTCTCTCGGATGCCGGCTCCGGCGTGGCGCCAAACGGCAGTTTCCAGTACGGCGCGGTGCGCACGCCGCGCTCGTCGGCGATGAGGGTGTGGCCGGGCAGCAGCGCCCGAACGTCCTTCAGGATCGTCAGCGGCGCCGGGATGGTCAGAGAGCCCAGGAGATGGTGAATCGCCGCCGGGTCGACGTCGCGCGGGACCAGGCCGCTGGCCAGCAGCCCCTTGATCTCCGAGCCGAAGACGAGCGCGTTGCCGACCTGGGCGTAGTAGAGCGGCTTGATGCCAAGGCGGTCGCGCGTGAGGAGCAGGCGCCGGCGGTGGCCGTCCCAGAGCGCGAAGGCGAACATGCCGTTCAGGCGGTCCAGACAGGCGTCGCCGTATTCGGCGTAGGCGCGAAGCAGCACCTCGGTGTCGGTGCGGGAGTGGAAGCGGTGCCCGCGCGCCAGGAGCTCTTTCCGGATCTCCTCGAAGTTGTAGATCTCGCCGTTGAAAGTCAGCCAGAGGGCGCCGTTCTCACTGACCATCGGCTGGTGGCCGGCCGGCGAGAGGTCGATGACCTTCAGCCGCCGGTTGCCGAGGCCGATGCCCGGCCCGGCCTGGATGCCCTGGTCGTCGGGGCCGCGATGAGCGATAGCCCGGCACATCGCCTCCAGGATGGCCCCGTCGACCGGTGCGCCGTCGCGATGCCAGATGCCGACGATTCCGCACATGGCTCAGCGGCCCCTCGCCGGCAGAGTCAAGGCCGGTCCCGCTCGGAGCTCGACCAGGATGCTACCGGCCAGCGCAACAGCGCCGACGGTGAGCAGCACCGCGACGACCTGTTCGAGCGACTCGTGGAAGGCGGCGAGGGCGGCAAGCTCGGCGGCCGCCAGGACGAGCAGCGGTCCGCAGAGGGTCGCCCGGCCGAAGGCGAGCGCATACTTAGCGAGCGTGGCGGCGAGCGCCAGGGCGGCGATGGCGAGCCCGTACGGTCCGAGGAGCGGCGCCGCGGCGGCGTACCGCTCGCCGAAGAGCAGATGGACGAGCGGCTCGGCAAGCAGCCAGTAGATCGCCAGGCTCGGGGCAACGGTGGCGGCGATGCCGGCGAGCGCCAGGTGGAGCTGGCGGCCGGCAGAACTGCCAGCGGCGTGGGCGGCGGCGGCGGCCGGGAAAAGGGCGGTGTCGAAGGCGTTGGTGACCATGAACAGCGCCTTGCCGAGGGTCGAGAGCGCCGCGTACTGGCCGGCCGTCTCAGGCGGGAAGAAGTGTTTGACGGCGATGACGTCGGCGCTGAGCATGACGAGGAAGGCCGCGTTCACGAGGAGGGCGGCCCAGCCGATGCCGCCGGGAGAGGTCGAACCGCCAAGACGCCAAGTTCGCCAAGAACGAGGATTCTGGTCTGATGATTTGTGGTTTCTGGTTATCGCCAAATCGCCCGAATCGGCTGTATTCCGGCCCCTGGAGCGGTCTGCAAAAGGATTGACCAGGCGACCAACCGACGTTCCTGGCGTCCTTCCTTGGCGCTCTTGGCGTCCTGGCGGTTCGTTGTCTATCGGAGCCGCTCCAGCACACGGGGACGGCCGGAGGAAGCCGCGGGTGGCGAGGGCGAGGGCTGCGGCCTGGCCGAAGGCGTAGGCGCCCAGCGCGCCGGTCGGGCCAGGCCCCGAGCCGACGAGGATAACGCCGGCGAGCAGTCGCAGGAACGCCTCGACCACCTGGTTGAGGCCGAGCGAGATGAACCGGCCGAGCCCCCAGATGGCGGCCCGGAAGACGGCCAGGCCGCTGCTCAGCGCGACGAGCAGGGCAAGGGCCGCCAGCGGGGCGGGGGAGGAGAGGTGCAAGAAGGTGGACAGGAACGGAGTGGCGAGCAGCAGCACGCCGCTGCCAGCCAGCGCGATGGCGACGACCCGGATGGCGGTGCGGCGCACGCTCTGGACAACCGGATCCGGTATCTGGTGGCTGTGTCGCCCGATGGCCCCGTCCCTGGTCCGCTGGGGCTCAAGTCTGTCGGCGCCCGCATCAGGCACAGGGCCATCGGGCTCGGCAGCCTCGGGCTCGCAACCGGCCAACGGCTGACGGTTGACTGACACATGCCCCATGGCACGTGGCGCATGACCCCTCTGGGAATCCCGTGCAACTGGCGGCTGACGGCTGACCCCCTCTGTCTTCGTGTGACTGCCGAGCCCGCCATCTTCAGGATCATCCGTAGCTGACCCCCGACTGCCGACTGCCGACTGCCGCCCCCCGTCCCCCGTCCCCCAATCCCCGACCCCCGACCCCCGACCTACGC
>JACQGW010000191.1 GCA_016199325.1 Chloroflexota bacterium | reverse complement strand
GCAGGCTCGGGCTGGGCGACACGAACCACCGTGGCGACCAGTCGGGCGAGATGGGCGAAGCGCTGCCGGCCGCCGACCTCGGCACCGGCCGGACCGCCACCGCCAACGCCTCCCGAAACCAACACCCCTGCGCGCTGCTCGACAATGGGCAGGTCAAGTGTTGGGGCTACAACTACTTCGGCCAGCTCGGCCTGGGCGACACGAGCAGCCGCGGCGACGGACCGAATGAGATGGGCGACGCGCTCCCGGCGGTCGATCTGGGCGCCGGCCGGACTGCCGTCGCCATCGCCGCCGGCGGCAACCACACCTGCGCGCGGCTCGACACCGGCGCAGTCAAGTGCTGGGGCTACAACTGGGCCGGCCAGCTCGGGCTGGGCAACACGAGCTGGCGCGGCGACGGGCCGAACGAGATGGGCGACGCGCTGCCGGCCGCCTCCCTCGGCGGCACCGTGGCCGCGCCGGGGCCGCTGCCGCCTTCGTCGGCGAACCAGGCGCCGACCGCCGATTCGCAGGCCGTGACGACGGCCGAGGATATGCCGGTCGCCATCACGCTGACGGCCACCGACCCCGAGAGCAGCCCGCTGACCTTCGCGGTCGTGGTCTCGCCCGCGCAGGGCACGCTCTCCGGCGCGGCGCCGAACCTGACCTACACGCCGAATCCGAACTTCCACGGCACCGACCACTTCTCCTTCCGGGCGAGCGACGGCAGCCTGGAGAGCCCCATCGCCGCCGTCACCATCACCGTGACCTCGGTGAACGACGTGCCCGTCGCCGCCGGCCGGTCGGTCCTGACGAGCCGGCACGCGCCGGTGGCGATCCCGCAGGCGGCGAGCGACGCCGACGGCGACCCGCTCTCCGTCGTGCTGGTGGTCACCCCCACGCACGGGACGCTCGGCGGGGTGCTGCCCACGCTGGTCTACAGCCCCGCGCTGGACTTCACCGGCGTCGACGTGTTCGCGTTCAGGGCGACCGACGGGAGCGCGGAGAGCAACCTCGCGACGGTGACCGTCACCGTCCGGACGCCCCTGATCGCCGGCCTGGCGGGCCGCTTGGTCGTCCAGGCCGGCGGCGACCACGGATGTGCGGTGCTGGAGGCGGGCGCGCTCAAGTGCTGGGGCTCGAATAGTTACGGCCAGCTCGGGCTTGGCGACGTGAGCGACCGGGGCGACGGGCCGAGCGAGATGGGGAGCGCGCTGCCGGCCGTCGACCTCGGGATCGGCCGAACCGCCGCCAGCGTCTCTGCCGGGGGCGGGCACACCTGCGCGCTCCTGGACACGGACCAGGTCAAGTGCTGGGGCTTCAGTCAGTTCGGCCGACTCGGGCTGGGTGACACGATCGACCGCGGCGACGCGGCGGGCGAGATGGGCGATGCGCTGCCGGCGGTCGACCTGGGCGCCGGCCGGACCGCCGTCGCCATTGCCACCGGCGTGAACAATGCGTGGAGCCACACCTGCGCCATCCTCGACACCGGCCAGGTGAAGTGCTGGGGCCACAACGCCGACGGCGAGCTTGGCCTGGGCGACCGGAACAATCGCGGCTGGGCGCCGGGCGAGATGGGCGATGCGCTGCCGGCGGTCAACCTGGGCACCGGCCGCACGGCCGCGGCCATCGCAACCGGAGGCTTTCACACCTGTGCGCTCCTCGATACGGGCGAGGTCAAGTGCTGGGGCTTCAGCGACCAGGGCCAGCTCGGCCTGGGCGACAAATTGAGCCGTGGCGACGAGCCGGGCGAGATGGGCGATGCGCTGCCGGCCGTGGACCTCGGCGCTGGCCGCACGGCCACCGCCGTTGCCGCCGGCTCATCGTACACCTGCGCCATCCTCGACACCGGCCAGGTGAAGTGCTGGGGTCGCAACTACTACGGCCAGCTCGGGCTGGGCGACAAGGCCGATCGTGGCGACCAGGCCGGCGAGATGGGCGACGCCCTGCCGGCCATCGATCTGGGCGCTGGCCGCACCGCCGTGGTGATCGCGCCCGGCGGCAAGCACACCTGCGCGCTGCTGGACGACGGCAACGTCAAGTGCTGGGGCTACAACAGCTCCGGCCAGCTCGGGCTGGGCGACCAGAACGACCGGGGCGACGGGCCGGGCGAGATGGGCGGCGCCCTGCCGGCCGTGAACCTGGGGACCGGCCGCACCGCCCTGGCCGTCGACGCCGGAGTCGATTTCACCTGTGCATTGCTCGACACCAACCAGATCAAGTGCTGGGGCTACAACGGCAACGGCCGGCTCGGGCTGGGCGACGTAAACGCGCGCGGCGATGGGGCGACCGAGATGGGCGACAACCTGCCGGTCGTCGACCTGGCCGGCGCCGTCCTCCTGCCGACGGCGAACCGCGCGCCGGTGGCCAACAGCCAGTCGGTCTCGACGCCGGAGGATACGGCCGTGGCCATCACCCTGGCGGCAACCGACGCCGACGGCGATACCCTGACCTACACGGTGATCGGCGGACCTGCCCACGGCGCGCTCGGCGGTACGGCGCCGAATCTGATCTACACGCCCGCCGCGAACTTCAACGGCGCCGATTCCTTTACCTTCCAGGCGAGCGACGGCGTCACGAACAGCAATGTGGCGACCGTCACCATCGGCGTGACGCCGGTGAACGATCCGCCGGTGGCGTTCAGCCAGTCGGTGAGCACCACCGCCGGCACCGCCGTGACGATCACCCTTTCGGCCGCCGACGCCGACGGGGACGCGCTGACCTATACGGTCGTCACGGCGCCCGGGCACGGGACGCTCAGCGGCGCGGCGCCGAGCCTGACCTACTCGCCGGCGGCGGGCTTTGCCGGCGTCGACACGTTCACGTTCGTCGCCAGCGACGGCAACCTGGAGAGCAACACCGCCACCGTGACCGTCACCGTCGCGGCGCCGCCAGCGCCCGGCGGCCCGGCCCGATCGGTCGTTCAGGCCGGCAGCTCGCACACCTGCGCGCTGCTGGAGACCGGCGAGGTCAAGTGCTGGGGCGGCAACAACGGCGGCCAGCTCGGGCTGGGCGATAAGTTCTCGCGTGGCGACGCAGCGGGTGAGATGGGCGCCGCGCTGCCCGCCGTCAACCTGGGCACCGGCCGGACCGCCGCCAGTATCGCGGTGGGTGGCGGCCATTCCTGCGCGCTGCTGGACACCGGCCAGGTCAAGTGCTGGGGCTGGAACGGCCGGGGCGATCTCGGACTGTGGGACACGAACTGGCGCGGCGACGGGCCGGGCGAGATGGGCGACGCGCTGCCGACCGTCGACCTCGGGATCGGTCGTCTTGCCGTTGCCCTGAGCGCCGGTGGCTACGATACCTGCGCACTGTTGGACAATGGCCAGGTCAAGTGCTGGGGCTCTAACGACTCCGGCCAGCTCGGCCTGGGCGATGTGATCACGCGTGGCGATAACCTCGGCGAGATGGGGGACGCGCTGCCGGCCGTCGACCTCGGCGCCGGCCGCAGGGCAACCGCCATTGCCGCCGGCACGACTCACACCTGCGCGCTGTTGGACAACGGGCAGGTCAAGTGCTGGGGCGACAACTTCTACGGCCAACTGGGGCTTGGAGACACGATCAGGCGCGGCGACAACGCCGGCGAGATGGGCGATGCCCTGCCGGCCGTCAACCTCGGCGCCGGCCGGACCGCCACGGCCATCGCCGTCGGAAATAGCCACACCTGTGCGGTGCTGGACACCGGCCAGGTCAAGTGCTGGGGCAGCAACAGCTGGGGCGAGCTCGGGCTGGGCAACTACGCCGGCCGCGGCGACGGGCCGGGGGAGATGGGCGATGCCCTGCCGGCCGTCAACCTGGGCGCCGGTCGGACTGCCACCGCCCTCGCCGCCGGCTACAGCCACACCTGTGCGCTGCTCGACAACGGGCAGATCAAGTGCTGGGGCGGCAACACCTTCGGCCAGCTTGGCCTGGGCAACACGACCAACCGCGGCGGCGGGGCTGGCGACATGGGCGACAGCTTGCCGGCGGTCGATCTCGGCGCCGGCCGGACCGCCCTGGCCATGACGGCCGGCGATTGGCACACCTGCGCGCTGCTCGACAACGGGCAGATCAAGTGCTGGGGCCGGAACCACCTCGGCCAGGACGGCCTGGGCGACACGCTGAGCCGCGGCGACGGGCCGGGCGAGATGGGCGATGCCCTGCCGGTCGTCGACCTGGCTGGCGCCGCCGCTCTGCCGGGCCCCGTCCCGCCGGCTCCCGCGAACCAGGCGCCCATTGCCGGTGCCCTGTCCGTGACCACCGCCGAGGACACGCCGGTCGCCGTGACGCTGGCGGCCGCCGACCCGGACGGCGACCCGGTGACCTTCATTGTCGTCGTCGCGCCGGCGCAGGGGACGCTCTCCGGCGCCGCGCCGAACCTGACGTATACGCCGAAGCCGAACTTCTTCGGCGCCGATGCGTTCTACTACCGGGCGACCGACGGCAGCCTGGAGAGCAACGTGGTGGCCGTCGCCATCACCGTCACTCCGGTGGCCGATGCGCCCGTCGCCGACGACCGCTGGCTGATGACGAGCAAGAACGCACCGGTGGCCGCCACCCTCCTGGCGCGCGACGCCGACGGGGAGCCGCTGACGTACACGGTGGTGACGCCGCCCGCCCACGGGACGCTGAGCGGCGTGGCGCCCAGCCTGGTCTACAGCCCCGCCCTGGACTTCACGGGCGTGGACACGTTCACGTTCAGGGCCAACGCCGGAGGCGAGGACACCAACCTCGCGACGGTGACCGTCACTGTCCGAACGCCGCTGGCGCCGGGCATCGGGGGGCACACCGTCCTCGCGGTCGCGGGCTGGGCCTTTTCGACCTGCGCGCTATTGGATACCGGCGAGATCAAGTGCTGGGGCCAGAACACCTACGGCCAGCTCGGCCTGGGCGACGTGATCACGCGCGGCGACAGTCTCGACGACATGGGCAGCGCGCTGCCGGCGGTCGACCTCGGCGCCGGACGGACTGGGACCGGCGTCGCCCTGGGTAACCAACATGCCTGCGCGGTGCTGGACACCGGCCAGATCAAGTGCTGGGGCGACAACTTCGGGGGCGGGCTTGGCCAGGGCGACACGGTTCGGCGGGGCGACGGTCCGGGCGAAATGGGCGATACGCTGCCGGCGGTGGACCTCGGCATCGGCCGAACCGCCCTCGCCACCACTGCGGGCGCCGCGTCCACCTGCGCATTGTTGGACACCGGGCAGGTCAAGTGCTGGGGCGCCAACGGCTTCGGCGGGCTCGGGCAGGGCGACACGGTTCGGCGGGGGGACGGCGCCGGCGAGATGGGGGATGCGCTGCCCGCCGTCGACCTCGGGATCGGCCGGACGGCCGTCGCCATCGACACTCTGAACTATCAGGTATGTGCGCTGCTGGACACCGGGCAGGTCAAGTGCTGGGGGTACAACATCACCGGCGGGCTCGGGCAGGGCGACTCGAGCAACCGCGGCGACGGACCGGGGGAGATGGGAGACGCGCTGCCCCCCGTCGACCTGGGCACCGGCCGTACTGCCGTCGGCATCACGGTCGGGAGCGGCCACGCCTGTGCGCTGCTCGAAAACGGCCCGGTCAAGTGCTGGGGCAGCAACTACGATGGTCGGCTCGGGCTGGGCGATATGAGCCATCGCGGCAACGGCCCCGGCGAGATGGGCGATGCGTTGCCGGCCGTCAATCTCGGCACCGGCCGCACGGCCGTCGCCGTCGCCGCTGGGTACGACCACACCTGTGCCATCCTCGACGGCGGCCAGGTCAAGTGCTGGGGCCGGAACACCTACGGCCAGCTCGGCCTGGGCGACGTGATCACGCGCGGCGATACGCTCGACAACATGGGCGACGCCCTGCCGGCGGTCGACCTCGGCACCGGCCGCACCGCCATCGCCATCGCCGCCGGCATCAGCCAGACCTGTGTGGTGCTGGATAACCGCCGCATCAAGTGCTGGGGCCGGAACCACCTCGGCCAGCTCGGGCTGGGCGACTTGACCAATCGCGGCGATGGGCCGGGCGAGATGGGCGATGCCCTTCCATACGTCGAGCTGGCCGGTCTGGCGGCCTGGCCGGTGGTGCCGACCAATCAGGCGCCGATTGCGAGTAGCCAGTCGGTCACCACGACCGAGGACACGGCCGTCGCCATCATCCTGGCGGCGACCGATCCCGACGGGAGCTCGCTCACCTTCGCCGTCCTCAACGCGCCAACCCACGGCACGCTCAGCGGCACGGCGCCGAATCTGACCTACACGCCGGACCCGAACTTCCACGGCGCCGACGCCTTCACCTTCCGGGTGAGCGACGGCGTCACGAACAGCACCGTCGCGACCGTCGCCATCGCCGTCACCCCGGTGAACGACCCGCCGGTCGCGGCCGACGACACGGCGACGACAGTGGCAGGCCAGGCGGTATCCATCGCCGTTCTGGCCAACGACGCCGACGCCGACGGCGACGCCCTTCGGGTCGTGACGGCGACGCAGGGCACCAACGGCACCGTGGTCGCCAATCCGAACGGCACCGTCACCTACACGCCGAACGCCGGCTTCAGCGGGACGGACAGCTTCACCTACACGGCCACCGACGACCACGGCGGGACCGACACCGCGACGGTCGCCGTCACGGTGCGCGCGCCCGTCGCCGGGAACGAGGTGCGGGACGTCCGCCAGAGCAACGTGACGGACGTCTCCTTCACCCTGTCGTTCCTCTCCCGCTTCCCGGCCATCGCGTCGGTCGCCTACTGGATCAGCGGCACGCTGCCGATGACGCCGACCCTGGCGGCCGACTTCCGGACGGCGCCGGGCGAAACCCACTGGGTCCGGGTCGGCGGCAGCAGCGTTGCCAACCGCCTGCTGCCGGAGACGACCTACCGGTACGCCATCGCGCTGGACGGCCAGCCGATGGCCGACGGCTGGGTACGGACCGGCCGAACGCTCGGCGAGCGGGGCTCGGACGGCGTCTTCGGCCGGGTGGTCGACCGCTGGGGCAACCCGGTGCCCGGCGCCATCGTCTACCTGGACCTCGAGAACCTGGCGGAGGTGATCAGCGGCACGGCGACCCACCCGACCTCGGCGCTGCTCTCCGACGTGACGCAGGGAGACGGCTACTGGTGGATCGACCTGGGCGGGGCGCGGACGCGGGACCTGATGGCCCGGTTCGCCTACGCCGAGTCCGACCTCGTGCATCTGGAAGCGTTCGGCCAGGCGGACGGCTTCGGCTACGCCGACCTTCCGGTGGGCGTGCTGCGTTCGGCGCCGCTCGACATCCAGCTCCGGCCGGTCGTCGGGCGACCGGTCCATCTGGGCGTCGGCTGGAACGCCGTCGGCCTGCCGCTGGAGCCAACCCGCCCGATCTCGGTCTCGCAGCTCGCCCGAGCGGTCAACCGCGACGGCGCGCGGCTGACGGCGGCGTTCCGATACACGGCGGGCGCCTGGCAGGGCGTGGCGGTCGACGGGACCGGGCTGGTCAACCCCCAGGCTGACTTCCCGCTGAAGCCCGGCGAGGGCTACTTCCTGAAGCTGCGGGAGCCGTTCACCTGGGAGCTGGTCGGCCACGAGGTCACGCAGGCCACCCCGCTGCGGCTGGCGCTCGGCTGGAACCTGGTGGGCGTGCCCCAGGCCGACGATGCCTGGCAGCCCGACGGCCTGCGGGCGTCGAATCTCTCGGACGCCACCGGCATCATCTCCGGGACGCAGCAGACGTACCACGTGGGCGAAGTGGACCGGTGGATCTACGGCTCCTACGAAGGGCACGTCGCGCCCCACCCGTTCAACAACTTCCGGATCGAAGGCACGCGGAGCTACTTCCTGAAGGCGAACCGGGCCGGCACGCTCATTCCCGGCGAGTCCGGCTACGGGCTGCCGCCCGAATAGCGATGGTTCGAGGTCCACGGTCCGGGGTTCAAGGTTGGGGAGCGCTCGCTCAACCTTGAGCGTTGGACGCAGTGCCCTCGACTGATGTGAAGATGCCCCCCCACCTGCGGGCGGGCCGGTCGGGGGACCGATGTCCCCGCCCACGCGATCGGGGCGGCGCGAAGGCTGCTGAGGCGGCGCGCAGGTTCGTAGTGCGCACTCGCAAGTGCGCTTCCGGGGCGTCGGCGTCCCGGCCGCGCGGGCCAGCGAGCGACTCCGCCGGGGTGCCTGATCCGAGCCGCGAACGTGAGTGAGCCGTTCCCCGGCGCGCGATCCGCTCCTGCGCCGGGGAACGGCTCACTCACGTTCGCGGCTCGGATGGTCGGCTCCGCGGCCTCCGCGTCTCCGCGTGCGGGTTTTCATGGGGGCGTTGCGGCGCGGAGCGCGGCAAGGAGCCTGGTGTGCCGGTGGATCTGGTGGAGAGATGGGAACGGCGACTGAAGTCGCTACTACGAACCTGCGGGCTTCTCCCTGGCGGTCACGAGTAGCGAACGCGTGGGTCCAGCAGGGCGTAGGAGAGGTCGACGAGCAAGTTGGCGACGGCGATGAGGAAGGCGGCGAACATGACGGTGCCGACGACGATCGGGACGTCCATGGTGGTGATGGCTTCCCAGGTCTGGGTGCCGATGCCGGGCCAGGCGAAGACGGACTCGATGACGAGGACGCCGGCAAGCATGTGGCCCAGGTCCATGCCGGCCATCGTGATGACGGGCCGCACCGCGTTGGGCACGATGTGCCGCAGGACGACCATGCGGTGCTTCAGCCCTTTGGCGTGGGCCGTCCGGACGTAGTCCTCGCCCAGCACGTCCAGGAGCGTCGAGCGGAAGATCTGCGCGTACCAGGGGCCGCCGGTGATGCCCATGGTCAGCGCCGGCAGGACGACGTGGAGCGGCGTTCCGTAGCCGCCCAGCGGGAACAGGTTAGCGCGAAAGGCCAGGTAGTAGAGCAGGAGCAGCCCCACCCAGAAACCCGGCGCCGCCAGCGAAACGATGGCGATGAGCGTCGCGCCGCGATCGAGGATGGTGTTCTGTTTGAGGGCCGAGAGGGTGCCGATGGTCAGACCGATGACGAGCTCGGCCAGCAGCGCGGCGACGGCCAGTTGGGCGGTGGCGGGCAGGCGGACCAGGATGGCCTCCATCACCGGCATGCGCAGGCGCCAGGAACGGCCGAAGTCGCCCTGGACGGCCCGCCAGAGGAACGCGCCGTACTGCTCGTGAAAGGGACGGTCGAGGCCGAGCTGGTGGCGGATGTTGGCGACCTCCCGATCGTCGGCTTCGGGGCCGGCCAGCGCGCGGGCCGGATCCGAGGGCACGGCGTAGGTGATGACGAACGTGATCAGGGAGATGCCCCAGAGGATCACGAACAGCCAGAGCACACGTCGGATCAGGTAGCGTGTCATCGTCCCTCTCTCGATACGAGGTCCCAGGTTCGAGGTCCAAGGTTCAAGGTCCGGGGTTTGTCGTCCTCAATCCTGGAGCTTGCCTCCGGCCTCGCCCTGGACCTTGAAGCTGAAGCGCCTCACGAAACCGCAGAGAACGCAGCGAAGATCGCTGAGAAGTGGGCATCGATGTTCGTCTGTTCGTTGCGCCGCCTCTGCGTCCTCTGCGTCTCTGCGGTTGGTTCTGTTGGATGTTCTTACTTCGTCCGCCTCCGCCGGCGGGGGTCAAAGGCGTCTCGCAGGGAGCCGCCCACCAGGTTGAAGCCGAGGACGGTGATCACCACGGCGATGCCGGGGTAGGTCATCAACCAGGGCGCCACCCGGAAGTACTGCTGGCCCTCGCGGATCATGCTGCCCCAGGTGGGCGTCGGGGGCGGAACGCCGACGCCCAGGTAGCTCAGCGTGGCCTCGGCGCGAATGGTGGAGGCGATGCCCAGGGTCCCGTAGACCATGCAGACGGAGACGAGGTGGGGCGCGATGTGGCGGAGGACGATCCGCCAGCCGGTGGCGCCGATGCAGCGCGCGGCCGTGACGTATTCGGCCTCGCGCAGCGACAGCGTCTCGCCGTAGACGACGCGCGCCAGATAGGTCCACGAGACGGCGCCCAGCACCAGGATCACGATGAAAAGGCTGGGCTTGAGCACTGCGGCCAGCGCAATCGCCAGCAGAATGCCCGGGAAGGACGTCAGGATGTCGACGCCGCGCATGATGAACATGCTGACGATGCCGCCGGCATAGCCGGCGGTGCCGCCAATCGCCAGGCCGAGGATGAGCGTCAGTGCGCTGGCACTGACGCCGATGACGAGCGACGTGCGGGCGCCGAAGATGAGCCGGCTGGCGACGTCGCGCCCGACGGAGTCGGTGCCGGCCAGGTAGCCGTTCGCCCCCGGCGCCAGCGGCTCACCGAGATCGGTCAGGCCCGCCGAGGACTGGTCGAGCGGATCGCGCGGCGCGATGCCGGGAGCGGCGATGCCCATGACCATCACCAGCAGGATCAGCGCGGCGCCGACGACGGCGGCCCGGTCGGTCGAGACGTAGTCCCAGACCTGCTGCCACTGGCTCCGACTTCGATACGCCCGCTCGCCGAGAGCTGGGCCAGCCTCGGCGCTCACGATAGCCGGCGCTCGGGATGACATCGCAAACTCCCTCGATCTAGCGGTCGAGCCAGTAGTCCTGCCACCACCAGCGGATGATCGGGTTGGCGTAGAAGCCTTTGAGCGCCGGCGTGTGCATGGCCCAGAGCTTCGGATAGTAGATGAGGTGGCGCGCCTGCGAAGCGAGCAGGAGGTCCTCGGCCTTGAGCATCAGCTCACGCCGCTTCTCCGGGTTGTTCGGCAGCTTCTCTGCCTCGAAGACGAGCGCGTCGAGCTCCTGCATGCAGTTCCGGGTGATGGAGGAGATCCGCTCGGTCTCACAGGTCGGGTTCGCCATCCAGTCGTAGAGATCGGGGGTGTTCGACCCCTTGCCGCCCACGCCCATGGGCACGCCCTTGTCGCTGGACCGCATCGCGTAGCCGGTCGCCGTCGAGACCTGCTTGAGATCGAGCTTGATGCCGACCTTGGCGAGATCGGCCTGGATGGCCGGGACCACCTTGTCGGTGATGGTGCTGCCCGTGTAGGGAAACTCGACCGCGAAGCCATCGGCGTGGCCGGCCTCTTTCAGCAGCGCCTTCGCCTTGTCCAGGTTGTACTCGAACGGCGGCCGATCCGTCCTGGCGCCGGGCAGGGTGGGCGGTAGCCACCCGTTCGCCAGCGTCGCGAACCCCTGGAGCAGTTGGACGATGCGCTTGCGGTCGAGCGCCAGTCCGACGGCCGTTCGGACCTTGATGTTGTCGAACGGCGGCCAGGTCACGTTCAGGTAGAGGCCGCTGACGTTATACTGCTCCGAAGAGGTCAGATAGGGCTTCCACTTGGGATCGGTTGTGATGCTGGCGAACTCCGCCATCGGCACGCCGTCCAGCAGGAAGTCGACCTCGCCCCGCTCTAGCTTGAGGAGAGCCAACTGCGGGTCGATCCCCAGGTGGTACTCGATACGATCGATGTTGGGCAAGCCCTTCTTGAAATAGCTCTCGTTGCGGACGAACACGCCGATCTGGCCGAGCTTCCATTCCTGGAGCTTGTAGGCGCCGGTGCCGACCGGCTTGCGGCCGAAGTCCTCGCCGAGCTTCTCGACCTCCTCCCGCGGCACCACCATGAGATAGGAGGTTCCGAGGTTGTAGAGGAACGACGCCGACACCTGGCTGAGGTGGAGCTCCAGCGTGTACTTGTCGGGGATCTTCACGCCCTTGAGATCCATGCTCTTGCCGTCCAGGATCTCCTGGCCGCCCTCGACCAGCCGGATGAAGCGGTTGCCGAACGCTTTCTCCTTGGGGTTGAGGATGCGCTCCCAGGAGTACTTGAAGTCGGCGGCCTCCACCTCGCGGCCGTTGTGGAACTTGACGCCCTTCTTCAGCTTGATCGTGTAGGTCAGGCCGTCCGGGCTGATCTTCGGCATGCCGTCGGCGATGCCTTCCTGCAGCTTGCCGTCCTTGTCGAAGTAGTAGAGGCCGTCGAAGATCTGGAAGGCCATCGTCCAGGACTGGTAGTCGTCGCTGTGGGCGGGGTCGAACACGGTGAAGTCCGGCTTGGTGGCCACCCGGATCGTGCCGCCGCGCTTCGCCTGGCCGGCAGGAGACACGGTCGGGGCGGCAATGGGACCGGCCGCTGTGGGAGCGGGGGTCGGGGCTGCCGGCGGCCTGGCGGCGGCCGTCGGGGCGGCGGTCGGGACGACCGCGGGCGCTTTGGTGGGCTGGGCCGCCGCCGGCTGCGCCGGCGCGGGCGCCTTCGTCGGTTCGGGCGCCGGCGCCCCGGCGCACGCCTGGAGTATGCCCACCGAGGTCGCGGCGCTGGCGAGCGCCAGCAGCTTCAACAGAGATCGCCGTCCCATCCGTCGAACAGAGAACTGACTCGATCCGTCCACGGTCCATTCCTCCTTCGCAGTGTGTCGTGAGTCCACTTGACGAAACATGTTGCCCAGGAGCCCGTCAGGCCTGCTACCATGGTTCGTAGTTGGCGCTTGAGCGCCCGGGCCTCATGCGCCCGAGGTCCGGGCGCTCAAGCGCCAACTACGAGCCCGTCCGTTCGACCGTGAGGAACCATCAGGCGGGCTTGTTACCCATCCTTCCCTGGCGTCATGGCGGTTCACTCCCCTCTGGCAGCTTCACAGCACCTGCCGGAACACCCGGGCGAAGTTGCCGCCAATCACCTTTTCGACGTCGGCCTCCGACCAGCCTCGCCGTAGGAGCTCGGCCGTCACATTCGGCAGGTGCTCGGGGCTGTTGAGGTCCTCGAACGGCGCCGGCCGCGGCCCGTGCGGGCCGGGCGTTTCGCCGGCCACGCTCTGATAGGCGCGCATCTGGCTTGTCATCTTCATGAAGTCCGTGCCGATCCCGACGTGGTCGACGCCTCCGACCTTCACGGCATGCTCGACGTGATCGACGTACGCCGCCAGGGTCGCCGGGTCGGCGATGAACGCCGGAACCGCCGTAATGCCGATACCGCCTCCTTTCGCGGCGAGGGCTCGAATCATGTCGTCGGTCAGGTTGCGCGGGTGATCCTTCAGCGCGCGGCAGCTCGCGTGGCTGGCGACGGGCGGCTGGCTTGTCACGTCCATGATCGACCAGAACGTCGGGTCCGACGTGTGGGCGACGTCGACGACCATGCCCAGCCGGTTCATCTCCTTGACCGCCGCGACGCCGAGCCGGGTCAGGCCGCCGCCGGTCCCGCCCTCCCAGGTGCCGTCGCCGAACGAGGTCCGCCGCATCCAGGTGAAGGAGATCATACGGATGCCGAGCTTGTAGAGCATCCGGAGCGCGCTGAGGTCCTGGCCGAGTGCCTCGGCGCCCTCCAGGGCCAGCAGGGCCGCGATCCTGCCGGCGCCGTTGATCCGATCGATGTCGGCGCCGGTCAGCATCACCTCGATCTGGCCGGCGTTCTCCTCGATCTCGGTGTACATGGAATCGAGGATCTGGATCGTGCGGCGAAGCGCCATCTCGGGCAGATAGGTCGAATCAACGGCGATGGGGACGCTCTGGATCTTGAGCCCGCCCTCCCGGAACCAGGGAAGCCACTGGCTGCGGAGGGAATCGTAGGTGCCTTCCAGACGCGCCTTATGCACACAGAGGGCGAAGTCGAGGTGGGCGTCGACCACCATCGCCCGCTGGTGGATCGCCTGGGCGCGCGCTGCGAAGTCCACGGTCATCATCTCCCTGTTCAGTTGTCGTGAAGGAGCCGACGAGCAGCGAAGGCCGACGAAACACGCTGGCCGGGCCGGCGCTCCCGCATGGGCACGTCGGCCGGTTTGACATGCACTGTAGCAGCGGTCGCGCGCGTTGTCAAGCGGATTTGACGACAGCACTCACGCCCGCTAGAATCGGAGTAGTTGGCAGAGGCGAATCGCGGCAGGCGAAAGGAGCTGTTCCCCATGAGTACCCGACTGCTCGTCGCGCCCGACCCGGCGAAGCTCGACCGGTTGCACGCGGCCACCCTCCAGGTCCTGGAGCGGACCGGCGTCGACTTCGAGGGTGAAGAGGCGCGGGATGCGCTCCGACGGGCCGGCGCCACCGTCGACGGCGCCCGCGTCCGGTTCCCGCCCAGGCTTGTCGAGTGGGCGCTCTCCGTCGCGCCGCGGAGCTGGGACATCTACAACCGGGAGGGCAAGAAAGCGTACACGGTTGGCGGCGACGAGATCGTCTTCAACGCCGGCGGCGGCGGTATCGCCGTCTTGGACTGGCGCACCGGCGAGGTCCGATCGTACACCCAGGCCGACGCCGTCGAGGCCGTGAAGCTCACCGACACGCTCCCACAGCTCGCCGAGGCGGGCATTACCGGATCGATGCGGGACGTGCCGCCCGAGGTCGCGCAGCGGCTCGGCTTCGTCATCCGCTACGAGAACTCGATCAAGCCGATGGGCGTCGGCGGTCGACTGCCGGGCATGTTCGAGAAGCAGGTGGAGATCGTCGCCCGGGACGTCGGCGGCCTGGATCAGGTTCAGAAGTACCCCTGCATCCACGCGACCATCAATACGCAGACGCCGCTGGTGATGCCGCCGGAGGAATGCGAGCGGCTCATCTCGGCGGCCCGTCTGGGCATCCCGACGGGGGCGAGCTCCTGGCCGCAGATCGGGGCGACCTCGCCGGTGACGGTGGCGGGGACGGTTGTCGTGGCCCACGCCGAGCACCTGGCGTCGCTCGTCCTCCTTCAGACTACGCGCGAGGGCACCCGATTTTTCCAGGGCGGCTCGGCGCCGGTCTTCGATATGCGCGACCTCGTCTGTTCGACGGGCGCGCCCGAGCGCGCGCTGGGCACGCTCACCCTGATGCAGCTCGGGCGGCACCTGGGCCTGCCGGTCCGCTCCAACTGCATCACGACCGACGCCAAGGGGGTGAACGTCCAGGCCGGCGTCGAGCGAACGCTCCAGACCCTCGCCTGCTGCCTGGGCGGCGCGACGATGGTCGGCGGCTTCGGCTGGATCGACAACTGCAACGCCATCTCCCACGAGCTGCTGGTGCTGGACTGCGAGATGGCCGACGCCCTCCTGCGGTTCCTGCGGGGCCTCTCCTTCAGCGAAGACGACCTCGGCCTGGACACCATCGACGCGGTCGGTCCCTACGGGAGCTTCATGGGCGAGGAGCACACGTTCGCGCGCTTCCGGACCGAGGTCTGGTATCCATCCCTCTGGCTGCGGTCGCCTGCGCTGGCCGTGCAGCCCGACGACGACGAGAAGCTCCGCAAGCGGGTCCGCCAGAAGATCGAGGACACACTGGCGACGCACCGCCCGCCGAAGCTCTCACCGCAGACACGCCATGCCCTGGACGATTACCTCGCCGAGCCGGTGGCGGCCAACTGAGGACGGCGTCCGAAACGAGGTTTCTGGTTTGTGGTTGGGTCGATGCTCCTCGAACCAGAAACCAGAAACCCGTTGGGGAGGATAGACGCTCATGCCTTTCAGTCCGGCTTCGTTGAGCTCGGCTCGTCCACCGATCCAGGGCGCGGAGTTCATGGTGGCGTCGACTCACTACCTGGCGACTCAGGCGGGCGCGCGTATCCTCCAGAACGGCGGCAACGCCTTCGACGCCGCCGTCGCCACCGGCATCGGCGTGGCCGTCCTCCAGCGCAACGCGACCGATTTCGGCGGGGTCGCGCCGATCGTTGGGTACGAGGCGAAGACCGGGCGGGTCTTCACCATCAGCGGCCTCGGCCGGGCGTCGAAGACGGTGACGCTGAAAAAGTACCTCGACCGGTTCGGCGACGACATGCCCCACGGCATTCCGCGGGCGATCGTGCCGGCCGCGCCGGACGCCTGGATCACGCTCCTCGCCCGCTTCGGGACGCGCTCGTTTGGCGAGGTCGCCCAGCCGGCCATCGAAATCTGCACCCGGGGCTTTCCGGTCTATCCGTGGCTGTCCAAGCGGATCGCCGACGTCAAGGGCCTCCTCGACCAGTGGCCGTCCTCGGCGGCGATCTTCATGCCGAACGGTCGGACGCCGGAGCCAGGCGAGCTGCTCGTCCAGACGGACCTTGCAAGGACGCTCCAGGCGCTGGCCGACGCCGAGCGCGCAGGTGTGGCGAAGGGCGGCCGCCACGCCGGCCTGATGGCTGCCCGCGACCTCTTCTACAAGGGCGATCTCGCCGCCATCATGGCTCGCTTCTGCCAGGAGAACGGCGGTTTTCTGACGCGGGAGGACTTTGCCGACTTCCACGTCCAGTTCGAGGAG
>JACQGW010000183.1 GCA_016199325.1 Chloroflexota bacterium | reverse complement strand
GAGTGATGAGTGATGAGTGAACGGATCGAGCGGTTCGAGGACTTTGTGGCTTGGCAGAATGCACGGAGGTTGACGGCCACGATCTACCGGGTCACCAGTGCGGGCAAGTTCGCCACAGATTTCGGCTTGAGAGACCAGATGCGGCGATCAGCGGTGTCCATCATGTCGAATATCGCCGAGGGCTTTGAAAGAGGACGGGCAGCCGAGTTTCAGCAGTTCCTCTCCATTGCGAAGGCGTCGTGTGCGGAATTGCGCTCACAACTCTACGTTGCTTTGGACGCAGGCTACGTGAGCGCGGAAGCGTTCGATGAACTCCGAGCTCAAGCAGAGGAGGTCGGACGAATCGTGGGCGGCCTGCGAGCATCGGTGGAACGCCGTCGCAACCGCTCCTGACTCATCACTCATCACTCATGACGTCGTAAGCGCGGGGCCCAGGTTTGGGCGAGGCCGTCCAGGCGGGCGGCGACGTCGTCGACGATGGCTGAGGCTGCGGTCTCAACGGCCGCGGTGAGCAGGCGGATGCCGGTGACGAAGTCGTGTACGTCGATGTACTCGGCGGCGATTTGCTGTGCGGGCCCCTGGTTGTGGTAGTTGGCGAGCGGAAACGCCATGCCGGTTGCCCGGTAGCCGTAGGCCAGGAACGCGGTGGCCTCGCAGGTGCCGCCGGAGAGGAGCTGGCGCTGGACGCGGGCCGCCGGATCGGTGGCCTGGAGGCGCCGGCGGGCGGCCAGCAGAAGCGCCTCCCCGGACGGATCGAAGGCGCGGCGGGCGTCGCCGACGCGGATGACCGGCCCGCCGCCCTGCTCGGCGCCGGGCAGGGCGCGGCTGGCCTCCAGCGAGATGACCAGCGTGTCCGGCGGCAGCCTGCCTGATTGCGCCAACAGCGTGGCCCCGACGAGGCCAACCTCCTCGGCGCGCGTGAAGACGGCGTAGACGTCACACGCCGTCTCGCCGGCGGCCAGCTCCGCGAGCGTCAGGACGATGGCCGCGCACCCCGCCAGGTCGTCGACGGCCCGCATATGGATCTGGTCCCCCACCAGGGCGAAGTCGACCAGATCGAACACGCCGAAATCGCCCGGCGCTGCCGGACCGTTGGTGACCAGGTCGAGCCGCGTCTCGCCGGTGGCCTGGTCGACCGCGGCCGACTCGATGCGTCCGGCGATGGGACCGGCGGCCGTCACGATGCGGACGGGAACGGCCTGGTGGAAGTACTCGGCGGCGACGCCCCCGCGCAGGACCCCGCCGGCGCGCCCGCCCTGCACGTCCAGGATCTCGAAGGCCGGATGGTCCGTATGGGCGACAAGCGCTAGCCGCTGGGCCGGCTCGCCGCGCCGGAGATGGGCGATGAGATTGCCGTAGTGGTCTGTCTCGGCCGGCAGACCGAGCCGAGCCAGGTGTTCGCGCAGGGTGGCGATGACGGCTCCCTCGTGCAACGGCGCCGCCGGACAGCGACCCAGCGCCGCGAGAACGCTCAGGCCGCGCTCCCGAAGATCGTTCATCGGTCGCCGGCCCGAAGACAGTCGGCCGAGCGCGCCGACGGGCCTTCCGCCTCCGTTAGCCGGCGGTCCAGCTCGCCGGCGGCGTCCAGGAAGGCGCGCCGCACGCCGGCTGCGTGCGGGTTCATCGTCTCCAGGTCCACGAAAAGCGCCTCGCTGTCGGCGGCGACGGAGGCGGCCAGCTCGAACAGGCGGTGGGCATTGTTGGTCGTCACCACCGGCTCTGCGAGGCCCAGGCGCTCGATGGACCTGCCAATGAAATGCACCAGGCCCTGACTCACCGCAGCCTGGCGGTCGTGCTCGTCGGGCGTCATCCGCAGGACCTGAAGGCCGAGGGTCCGGAACCATCCTTCTACTTCGGCCAGCCGTTCGCCGTCCAGCCGAACGGGGCAGGTAACGATGCGCTGACCGCGAACGCCGAACTGCCGAACGCCGTCCGGCCCGAACATGGGATGGGTTGCCAGAACGCCGACATTCGCCGGCAGAAGGTCGGCCATCAGTCGGGCGGGCAGCACCTTGACCGAGCAGACGTCCAGGACGAGCGCACCGGGACGGAGCGCCGGCGCGGCCAGGCGCAGGGCCGGGCCCAGGTCGCGCATCGGGACGCTGAAGACGACGACGTCCCGCCCGAGCGCGGCGGAGAGCGGGAGCCAGCGCAGGCCGGCCGCTCGTGCCTCGGCCGAACGGTCGGTCCGACCGGTGACGGCGACGTCCAGGGCCGGCACGGTCTGAAGCAGGTCGGCGAAGAGGCTGCCGAAGCGGCCGAAGCCGACGACGGCGACCGAGACGCGAGACGGGGACACCGGCTCGGGTGCGGCCATGGCGTGTTCCTGACACTGAGATCAGCGGGGATTATACCACGCCAATCGAGACGGTGGGGCCGGCCGATCCGTGGCCCACGGTGGCCCGGATCCTGCCCCGTCTGAGGACGAGCTGTCAATGTGTCGCAGGCAGCCGAGGGTTGCTCGACGTGATGGCGTATCTGGCCGGGCTGATAGCCCGCGGCTGAATGCTTACCCGGGAGGTTGCGAATGAAGCGTACTGACAAGCGAAGCTGGCTGGGGCTCGCCGGCGGGGCGGCGCCCAGCGCGTTGCTCGCGCTCGCTCTGGGGGGCGCTGGCTACGCCGCCGAGCGCATGGCCGTCGCCGGTGGGACGCTGGCGGATGTGACACCGGGCGACAGGCGCGATTACCAATGGCGGTTTGGTCGGATTCGCTACCGGACGCTGGGCAGTGGAACGCCGGTTCTGCTGCTGCACGGCATCTACGCTGGCGCATCGGCATTCGAGATGCGGCGGTTCGTCGAGCCGCTCGCCGACCAGGGGTTCCACGTCTACGTGCCGGACCTGCTCGGCTTCGGCCACTCGGACCGGCCGGCCATCGACTACTCGGCCGAGTTGTACGTCGACTTCGTCCACGATTTCATTCAGGATGTCGTGGGCGACCGGGCCTGCGTCGCCGCCAGCTCTCTGAGCGCGGTGTACGCAGCCCAAGCGGCGACGCTCGATCCGGACCGCTTCCAGCGGCTCCTGCTGATCTGCCCTGCCGGTGTGTCGAACCTGAATCGGCCGGCGGCGGCGTTGCAACACCTTGCCCATACGGTGCTGAAAGCGCCGGGACTCGGGGCCGCCCTGTACGACCTGATGACCGCGCGGTCGAGCATCCGACTCTTCCTCTCCCGTGATGCCTACGCCGATCCCAACGCCGTGACCGACGATCTGGTGGATCACTACTACCGCGCAGCCCACCAGCCGGGCGCGCGCTGGCCGGTGCTCGCCTTCATCTGCGACCGGCTGAGTCTGGACCTCCGGCCGCTTTTTGCTCGCCTCCCGCTGCCGGTCTTCCTTGCCTGGGGCAGCCAGTCCCGGGTAGCGCCGCTCTCGGACGCCCAGGCGCTGCTCGATGTGAACCCGACGGCGGAGCTGCGGGTGTTCGACGGCTACGGCACCCTCGTCCAGGACGAGTGCCCGGCCGACCTCGCCACCTGGGCGGGATCGGTCCTCCGGGCGCGGCCGCGTCGAGCGCGTGCCGCGAGCTAGATCGCTTCGAGAGCGGCCGAACCGCCAAGACGCCTAGATCGCCAAGGCGAGGGGTTTGCGGGTTTCTGGTTTGTGGTTTCTGGTTGCCGCTGGCATTGTCACCAAACAGGACACGAATCAGAAACCACGAACCAGAAACTCGATTCCTGGCGTCTTCCTTGGCGATCTTGGCGATCTTGGCGTCTTGGCGGTTCGCTATCGGTCGGAGCCGCGCTGCCGGTCAGATCGTGGGAGGGCGGAACCAGACCGGGAACCATTCCGGAAAGGTCCAGTAGATGAGGCCGAAGGCGGACGTGACGCCGATCGAGATCCAGCGGGCCAGGAAGACGACGACGATGCCAGTGATGAAGATGGTTTGCAGCCAGATCTGAATGCGAGATTCCGACACCGGTATTCGGCGTCCGTAGGCGTAGAGGAACAGCGCCAGAATGGCGCTGATGGGCGTGAGCGCCAGGACGGCATGCATCTCCCGGGTCGCCTGGGCCAGCGCCCAGCTCAGGTAGAACCCGGTCAGGACGAGGTTGAAGTAGGTCCAGGCCAGCGCGCCGATGCCGATGCGGTCCCACCTGCCGAGGGACCGGCGCCGGCGCTGAATGTAGGCAAGTCGAGCGACCACCATGATCAGACCGATGAACAGCACCCAGCTCAGAAAGCCGTGGACCTGCGTCATGTAGAAAACGGTCGGGTCGCCGGCAGCCGACGCCATCAGGGCCGGACTGATTCCCTCACCGGTCTCCATGTATCGCTTGAGCAGCTCCTCGTAGCCGGGTGGCAGATCCTCGGGTATCTTCGGGAGGTCCGGAGGCATGGGAACCGGTTTCTAGGACGAGAGTCGTCAGCGTCTTCCCCCCTATTGTAGGCGAGGCTCTCGCCACGTCAAGCCCCGACTTTGGCGCGGTTCCGACAGACCACGAACCGCCAGGACGCCAAGATCGCCAGGAGGGGCGGCGAGAAAGAGGCAGGGAAGGCCGGTTGGCCGTCTAATCGTTCCTTTCGCCATTCTTGGCGTCTTTCTCGCCGTCCCTTTTTGGCGATCTTGGCGTCCTGGCGGTTCGTTTTCTCTCGGAATCGCGCTATGCGCCGCCCTTCTCGATCGGCACGTCCACCAGGGAGCCGTACTCGGTCCACGAGCCATCGTAGTTCCGGACGCGCGAGTAGCCAAGCAGGTATCGCAGGACGAACCAGGTGTGGGAGGATCGCTCGCCGATGCGGCAGTAGGCGATGATCTCCTTGTCCGGCGTGATGCCCCTGGACTGATAGAGCTGTCGGAGCTCATCGACCGACTTGAAGGTGCCGTCTTCTCGGACGGCCATACTCCAGGGGATGTTGGCGGCCCCTGGGACGTGGCCGCCCCGCTGGGCGCCCTCTTGCGGCAGCCCTTCCGGCGCCAGCAGCTCGCCGCTGAACTCCCTGGGGCTGCGGACGTCGACGAAGGCGTACTGAGGATTCCTGACGGCGGCCAGAACCTGGTCGCGGAAGGCCCGGAACCGGAAGTCCGGATCCACCGCGCGATATTGGACGGCCGGATAGCTCGGCAGGTCCCTGATGAGCGACCGGCCCTCCTCCACCCACTTCTTCCGACCGCCGTCCATGAGACGAACGTCCTGATGGCCGTACATCTTGAGCTGCCAGAAGGCCCAGGCCGCGAACCAGTTGTTGTTGTCGCCGTAGAGGACAATCGTCGACTGCTTGTCGATGCCGGAGCTCCCGAGCAGCCGCTCCAGGTTCTCCCTGGGGGTAATGTCCCGCTCGACCTGGTCGGAGAGCTGGGTCTTCCAGTTCCAGCCGACCGCGCCGGGAATGTGCCCCGAATCGTAGGCCGTCGTGTCGACGTCGACTTCGACGACCCGCACGTTTCGGTCGTGCAAGTGCTCGGCGACCCAATCGGTGCGGACGACCATTTCCGGATGTGCGAACGCTGCCACCGTGTACCTCCTGCCTGAGTGTGTGGTGCATGCCGGGGGACGGCGGCCCGAGAACCGCCCTGCCCCCGAAACCCGCTCTCCCGCAAGATCAGGGCCGGGCGAGCCGGGAAGCGCCAGATCCCCAGGCTTGGCGAGGGTACGCGTCCTGCTCGGAATGCCTGATCCCCCTGCTCAGCAGGCGGGACTGACTGCGGTCTGGAGGTGCAGATGATGACTGGACGACCGGCCTGGTGGCAACGGCTTCTGGTCGCCGCCGCGCTGCTGCCGCTCCTCTGGCTTGCCCACGTGCCCGGGGCTCAGGCGGCCGAGCCCTGGACCGGGCAGGTAGCAACGGACGCCGTCAACGTCCGGAGCGCGCCGACGACGACTGCTGCAGTTCAGGACGTGCTCTTGCACGGCGCTACCGTCCACGTCGCCGAGGCGGTCGAGGGTGAGGCCATCGCCGGCAGGAGCACCTGGTATCGCCTGGTCGACAGCGGCTACGTGTTTGGCGTCTACATCGTGCCGCTCACCAACCCTGGTCCGGGCGAGCCACCCGGTACGGCTTCCGGCGAGCGATGGATCGACGTGAACCTCAGCACGCAACAGGCGACGGCCTTTGAGGGGGATCAGCCGGTCCACGTCGCGCCGGTCTCGACGGGCAAGCCGGGCTGGGAGACGCCGACCGGCACGTTCCGGATCTGGCGGCGGGTCTTCAACGAGACGATGGACTCGGCCACCATCGGCGTTCCGCGGGACTCGCCGGAGGGGTACTTCCTCGACAACATCTTCTTCACGCAGTACTTCGACTTCAGCGGTGCGGCGCTGCACTACAACTGGTGGGCGCCGCGGGACGTCTTCGGCAACCGGACGAGCAGCCACGGCTGCGTCGGCATGGACTGGACAGACGCCGAGTTCTTCTGGAACTTCGCGACCATCGGGACACGCGTGGTCATCCACAACTGACATCGAGCCTGAAGAATCAGGCAGTCGAAAGGCTCTGGCAGACCGGGGGCCGGGCGCTGAAGCGCCAACTACGAACCTGTAGAGCCCCCAGGTTCGTAGTTGGCGCTTATGAACTTTGACGAATTGATCTGGTATACACCGAGGAACGGCGCACTTACGTGCGCACTACGAACCAGCGCCGTCGTTCGTAGTGCGCACG
>JACQGW010000181.1 GCA_016199325.1 Chloroflexota bacterium | reverse complement strand
GCGCCATGACAACCTCTTCGAGGGAGGCGTTGCCGGCGCGCTCGCCGATGCCGTTGATCGTGCATTCGATCTGCCTGGCGCCGGCTCGGACGGCCGCCAGTGTGTTAGCGACGGCCAGGCCCAGGTCGTTGTGGCAGTGGACCGAGACGATGGCCCGATGCATGTTCGGGACGCGCTCGTAGAACGAGCGGATGAACGCCTCGAACTCCTCGGGCATCGCGTAGCCGACCGTGTCGGGGATGTTGATGGTCGTCGCGCCGGCGGCGATGGCCGCCTCGACGACCTGGTAGAGGTAGGCCGGGTCGGAGCGGCTGGCATCCTCGGGCGAGAACTCGACGTCGGAGAGGTACCCTTTCGCCCGGGCGACGCCCGCCTTCACCATCTCCAGCGCCTCCTCGCGCGTCTTCCGCAGCTTGTGCTTGAGATGGATGTCGGATGTGGCGAGGAAGACGTGGATGCGCGGGTTCTCGGCGTGCTGAACGGCCTCCCAGGCCCGATCGATGTCCTGGGACATGGCCCGGGCCAGGCCGGCGACGACCGTGCCCTTGACCCGCTGGGCGATCAGGCGGACGGACTCGAAGTCGCCCGGCGAGCTGATGGGAAAGCCCGCTTCCATTACGTCGACGCCGAGCCGGACGAGCTGGTCGGCCAGCTCGATCTTCTCGGACTGGTTCAGCGTGAAGCCGGGCGACTGCTCGCCGTCCCGCAGCGTCGTGTCGAAGATGATGACCCGATTGCCTACTACTGAAGTCATGGCCGCCTCCTCACTTATTTCAGCCAGCCCATCATCGAGCGAAGCTTCTTGCCGACGATCTCGATGGGATGCTCGGCCTCCTTCCGGCGCATCGCGTTGAACGACGGCCGGCCGGCCTGGTTTTCAAGGATCCACTGGCGGGCGAACGAGCCGTCCTGGATCTCGCGCAGAATCTTCCGCATCTCCTCCTTGACGGCTGCGTTGACGATCCGCGGGCCGGACACGTAGTCGCCGTACTCGGCGGTATCGCTGACCGAGTAGCGCATGTAGGCGAGGCCGCCCTTGTACATGAGATCGGTGATCAGCTTGATCTCGTGGAGCGTCTCGAAGTAGGCGCACTCCGGCTGGTAGCCGGCCTCCACCAGCGTCTCATAGCCCGCCTTGACCAGCGCCGAGATGCCGCCGCAGAGGACGGTCTGCTCGCCAAAGAGGTCCGTCTCCGTCTCCTCCGCGAACGTCGTGTCCAGCACGCCGGCGCGGGTCGCGCCGATGCCCTTGCCGTAGGCCAGCGCGACGTCGTGGGCGCGGCCGGAAACGTCCTGATGGACGGCCAGCAGCGCCGGCACGCCGGAGCCCTCTACGAAGACCTCTCGCAGGCGGTGGCCGGGCGCCTTCGGCGCGATCATCGAGACGTCGACGTTCTTCGGTGGGACAACCTGGCCGAAATGAATGTTGAACCCGTGGGCGAACATGAGCGTCTTGCCATCGCCCAGGCCGGGCCGGATCGCGTCCTCGTAGACCTGCCGCTGGACCTGGTCGGGCAGCAGGATCATGATGATGTCGGCCTCGCGGGCGGCCGCCTCGACCGTCTTGACGGCCAGGCCGGCGGCCTCGGCCTTGGCCCAGGAGGCCGACCCCTCATAGAGGCCCACCCGGACGTTGCACCCCGACTCCTTCAGATTCAGGGCGTGCGCGTGGCCCTGGCTGCCATACCCGATGATGGCGATGGGCCGATCCTTCACGAGATTCAGGTCGGCGTCGCTGTCATAGTAGATCTTTGTCAACGTTCTCTCCTCAAGCGAATAGTGAGTAATGAGTGATGAGTGATGAGTGAGGGACGCGCATCACTCATTACTCATCACTCATCACTTCATATGTCGTTCGCGCTGCTGCGATACGAGGCGCCGGCGCGTTGGAGCACTTTGTACTTCTGGAGCTGGGCGGGCTCCTCCAGGCGGGTGACGCCGGTCAGTCCACGGACCATCGCCACCCGGCCGGTCCGGACCATCTCCTTGATGCCGAACGGGCGGAGGAGCGAGAAGAGCGAATCGACCTTGTCGGTCTGCCCGGTCACCTCGACGATGACGGAATCGGGCGCCACGTCGACGATCTTCGCCCGGAAGATATCGCACATCTGCATGATGTCGCTGCGGGTCGAGGCCGTCGCGGCCACCTTGATGAGCGCCAGCTCGCGCTCGACGCTCTCGTCGTGGGTGATGTCGCTCACCTTGACCACGTCGAGCACCTTGTAGAGCTGCTTGACGACCTGCTCGACAATGGTTGTGGCGCCGTCGACGACGACGGTCAGCCGGGAGATGCCCGGCGCCTCGGTGTGGCCCACCGAGAGGCTATCGATGTTGAAGCCCCGGCGCCGGAAGAGGCTGACCACCCGGTTCAGGGCGCCGGGCCGGTCCTCCAGGAGCGCCACGAGCGTGTGCTGGGTCGACGGATTCATCGGCGTGCTCCTTCTCGCATACGGGCCAGCCGCGGGTCCTCGACGACCTCGGTCACCGATCCACCCGGCAGGACCATGGGATAGACGTTTTCTTCCTGCTCGACGGCGAACTCGATCAGCGCCGGTCCGTCGTAGGCCATCGCCTCTTCGATGGCCGGCGCCGTATCCTCAGCGGTATCGACGCGCCGGCCGTAGATGCCGTACGCCTCGGCGATCTTCACGAAGTCCGGGCCGGTCAGGGCGCTGGCGCTGTAGCGGTGGCCGAACATGAGGTCCTGGAACTGCCGGACCATGCCGAGATAGCCGTTGTTCAGCAGGGCGATCTTGACGTTGACCCGATCCTGGACCATTGTGGCGAGCTCCATCATCGTCATCTGGAAGCCGCCGTCGCCCATGACGCACCAGACGTTCTCCTCCGGCCGCCCGACCTTGGCCCCCATCGCCGCCGGCAGCGCGTAGCCCATCGCCCCGTGCCCGCCCGAAGTCAGGAAACTGTTGGGCTTGTCGTAGAAGAAGTGCTGCGCCGCCCACATCTGGTGCTGGCCGACGTCGGCCACGACGATACTATCGCCCCGGGTCACCTCGTACAGCTTCTGGATGACCGTCTGCGGCATCAGGTGCGGCGACGGCGGGACGAAGAGCGAGGGATGCTCGTACTTGTACTCTTCAAGCTCGTGGATCCACTCCCGGTGCGTCGCCTGCTGCGCGTCCTTGTTCAGCGCGGCCAGCACGTTCCTGACGTTGCCGACGATGGGGATGTGGACCTTCACGTTCTTGCCGAGCTCGGCCGGATCGATGTCGATGTGGATGATCTGCGCCTGCGGCGCGAACGTGCTGAGCTTGCCCGTCACCCGGTCGTCGAACCGCATGCCGATGCCGATGAGCAGGTCGCACTTGCCGAGCGCGTAGTTCGCCCAGGTCATGCCGTGCATGCCGACCAGGCCGTAGGAGAGGACGTGCGTCTCCGGGAAGCTGCCGATGCCGAGCAGCGTCGTCAGGACGGGGATCTGCGCCTTCTCGACCAGCTCCTTCAGCTCGGCGTGGGCGTTGGCGATGACGGTGCCGTGGCCGGAAATCAGCAGCGGCCGTTTCGCCTCGGCGATGGCTCTGGCCGCCTTCTTGATCTGGGCGGGATGGCCGTTGACGGTCGGCTTGTAGCCCAGCAGCTCGACCTTGTCCGGATAGCGGAAGATCGCCTCGGTCGTCTGGACGTCCTTTGGCAGGTCGATCAGCACGGGGCCCGGCCGGCCGGTCCGGGCCAGGTGGAACGCCTCCTTGACCGTCTCGGCGATGTCCTCGGCCCGGGTGATCAGGTAGTTGTGCTTGGTGACCGGCAGGGTGACGCCGGTGATGTCGGTCTCCTGAAAGGCGTCGCGGCCGATCATCGCCGTCGGCACCTGGCCGGTGATGGCGACGACCGGGACCGAGTCCATCTGGGCGCCGGCGATGCCGGTGACGAGATTGGTGGCGCCGGGGCCGGAGGTGGCGACGCAGACGCCGACCTTCCCGGTGGCGCGGGCGTAGCCGTCGGCGGCGAACGAGGCGCCCTGCTCGTGGCGTACGAGGATGTGGCGAAGCTGGGGGTACTGGAGGAGCGCGTCGTAGAACGGGAGGATGGCGCCGCCCGGAAGGCCGAACATGACCTCCACGCCCTCCCGCAGGAGACTTTCACAGAGAATGTGGCTGCCGCTGAGTTTCATCGCTCGTTCTCCTTGTACCCCTAAACTTCGTCGGCCTCTCCGAGAAACAAAAAACCCGCCCCTCGAAGGGACGGGCCTCAGGCTCCCGCGGTACCACCCTCATTGGCGCTTCTTCACCGGGGGCGGCTCACGAGCCGCCCCTACCGAGGACGGCTTGATGACGAGCCGCCCGTTTCGGGGATACTCGTGAGCGATCCCCGCTGGAGACACGCCCACTCTCGGCGCGATAACGGGCGCACCCGATCGGGCGTACTGACCGACGGCCGAAGGCCGTCCCGTTCCGTCCGATGGCTCCGGGGCGAGTTCGAAGGGCTGTGCCCGTCGGGATTCCACCCGTTCCCGACTCGCTGCAGGGCCGCCGCCGTCTTGTACTGCTCCCCTTCAAGGCCGCAAGGTTATTTCAATCCTCAGTTGCATCAAGCCAGCTATGTCCCACAACCTGGCTCCCACCTGACGGGAAGAACGGCGCTGTGTCGCTGGCTCAATCCCACTGCAGTCCGGTCTAAACTTGGTTGCCTTATATAGCACACCGGCCCGGCATCTGTCAAGAGGCTCGTGCTTGCTCGCTTGTCTCAAGAGCGTGGGCGAGGACTGGCAGCGACTTCGGCGGTCCTACGACTGCCTGTCGGAGGTTCAGCTCCGTGCCGCGCTTGCATATGCCGCGGCGTATCCTGACGAGATTGAAGCGCGTCTGGCAGCAGAGGACGCGTTGACGCCGGAAGTGCTCTGGACCAGACACCCGTTCACCCGGCCACCCGCGTTTCGAGGCGCGGGCCTGGTTTGACCAGCAGCACCGGGGCCGGTGCGCGGGCGAGCACCTGTTCGGCGACGGAGCCGAAGACCAGGCTGCCCAGGTCGGTTCGTCCGTGGGTCGCCATCGCGACGAGGTCGGCGTCCACCAGGCCGGCTGCCTCGACGATGGCCCCGGCCGGGTCGCCGTCGAGCTGCCGGGCATCGACGGAGAGCCCGCGGCGTTCGAGCTGCTCGGCCACCGTGCCGAGGTAGCGGTCCACGTCGTTGGGCAGTTCACCGCCCGATCGGACGCGACAGAGGACGACGGCCGCCCCAACCGTCCGAGCCAGCCCTTCGACGATCGGGAGGATCGCCTCGGATCGGGCCGAGCCGTCCAGCGGGACGACGATGCGGCGAGGAAGCTGAGGCTGCGGGGCATCCGGACGGACCAGCAGGACCGGGCAGATGCCTGCCCCGACCACTGCCAGGGCAACGCTGCCCAGGACCGCCCGCGAAAGGCCGCTCCGTCCGTGGGTCGCCATCACCACGAGCGTCCCCGGCTCGGCGGCCGCGCGCTCGGCAATGACGGAGGCGGCCGAGCCGAGGACGGCCTCGGTCTCGACGGAGAGGTCGGACCGGCGCAGCCGTTCGGCAACGGGCTCCAGGTACTCCCCCGCCCCGGCCAGCAGGGCGTCGACGACGTCGGGACCAATCGCTATCGCCGTCGGCGCCGGTTCGGCGGCGAGCCACCAGGCCGGCGTGACAGCCTGAATCAGAACCAGGCGGGCGCCAAGCCTCCGGGCAATGCCCGCTGCCAGCGGCAACGTACTTTCGGCAATCGGTGACCCATCGAGTGGGACGATGATCCGCTGGAACATTGCTATCACCTACAACCTTGGCGACCTTGGCGTCCTGGTGGTTCGGCCCCTCCCGAACCTGGTCTACACGTCCGCGTAGCGCTGCAACGCTCGCTCGATCTTGCTGAGCAGTTGCGGGAACTCGACCGGCTTGGTCAGGAAATCGTCGGCGCCGCCGTGGGCGACCTCCTCCGCCTCCTCGAACGAATAGCCCGTCAGGACGACGACCGGCACCGCGCGCTCCTGCTTGAACAGGTGAAGCAGCCGGAAGCCGCTGACCGTGGGCATATTCAGGTCGAGCGTCACGAGATCGGGGCGGGCCTCGTCGAAGCGGCGCAGCGCCTCCAGACCGTCAGAAACGCCGATGACCTCGTAGCCGCTGGCCCGCAAGTTGAGCGCCAGAACTTCCAGCAACCCCGGCTCGTCCTCCACAACCATGATCCGTGCTCTTGCCATGCTCAGGCTCCCCCTCTGCGTCCTCAGTCGCCTCCGCCTGCCGCAAGCGGCAGGCAGAAGCCAAAGGCGCAGCCGCGCCCGCGCGCGCTCTGCACCCAGATCCGACCACCGTGCGCCTCGACCAGGCCCCGGGCAAGGAACAGGCCGATGCCCATGCCGGAGGTTTTCGCCTCCAGGCCGCGATCGACGCGGTAGAACTTCTCGAACACGCGCCGCATATCCTCCTCGGCCAGGCCGACCCCTCGGTCGACCACCCGGACCACCGCCCACGAGCCGTCGACCGGCAGCGGCGCAGGCGCGAACTGCCGCCAGCCGGGCTCCCCGTCAACTGGCAGGCGTGCCAGCGCGCCGACGTGATCGCCCCGGTCCACGAGGACGCGAAGCGGTGTGCCGGCCTGGGAGTACATCGCCGCGTTCCGCAGGAGATTGTGCAGGACCTGCTCAATCCGGTCGAGGTCGACCCTGACCCGAAGCGGCGCCGGCGGGAGCACCACCTCCAGTCGATGCGTCGACAGCCAGGAACCCTCCCGCAGGCTGTGCCCGACCAGCTCCCGCAGGTCGACGTCCCGCGCCCGGAGCTCGAAGCGGCCCAGCTCGAGTCGGGAGACGCTGAGCAGGTCGTTGATCAACCGGGTCAGGCGGTTTGCGGCTTCGTCGATGTTGCGGACGAACCGGCGCTGCGTATCGGCGTCGAAGGTCAGGTCATCGCGGAGCAGCGTCGACGCGTAGCCCTTCACCAGGCTCAGCGGGGTGCGCAGCTCGTGGGAGACCATCGAGACGAAATCGGACTTCGCTGCCTCGACGCGCCGGGCTTCCGTCACGTCTCGGACGATGCAGACGCCGAACGGCGGCCCGCCGTCGGGCGACGGAATCTGGCTGAAGCTGGCCGCAATCTCGATCTCGCGGTCATCCCGGGCGACGGCGGTCGCCTCCAGGTACGGTCCGCTGGAGGCCCCCGCAAACGCGCGGCGGAGCATACATTCCTCGCGGCAGGGATCCTCCCCTTGACGGCGCCGGCAGCCAAGCACCTCGCTGCACGGTCGGCCGCGAGCCTCGTCGGCCTGCCACGCCAGCATCCGCTCCATTGCCGGGTTCAAGTCCACCACCTGCGGCGTCGGGTCGACGAGCAGGATGCCGTCGTTGCTGTTCTTGAAGATGGCGGCGAACTTCTCCTTCTCCTGAACCGCGTTGTCGTAGAGCCAGGCGTTCTTCAAGACGGCGGCAATGTGATTGGCGAGGACCGAGAGCAGCTCGGTGTGGTCGCTGGTGAAGTGGCTTCGATGCGTCGAGTTCAACCAGATCAGCCCCACGATCCGGTCGTCGACCTTGAGGGGCATCCCGAGCGTCGAGCGAATCCCCTCGGCGACGAGCTCCGGCCGGACACTCGGGTCGCTCGTCACGTCGTCAATGATCTCCATCGTGCCGGTCCTCAGCACCCGCAGCGTCAGCCCGCCCGGACGCGGCCTCTCGCGGACGGTCCCCCGCTCGAACGGGAGGTCGACGACCCGCTCGACCTCCCCGGTCTTGTCGTCGAGGAGAAAGATGACGGTCCGGTCGGCGCGCGCCATCTGCTGGGCGCTCCGGCCGATGACGGTGAGCACCTGGCGAAGGTCGAGCGAGGAGTTCAGGGCGGTGCTGGCCGCGTGGAGGAGCGCAAACTCCTGCGCCCGGCGCATCGTCTCGGCCAGAAGGGTTGCGTTCTCGATGGCGATGGCCGCCTGATTGGCGAACGACGACAGGAGATCAACCTGGTCCTGGGTGAAGCGATACGGATACGGCGTGTACGCGGAGAGTACGCCGACCGCCCGCCCCTTAGCCAGCAGCGGCACGCCGAGGAAGCCGCGCAGCCCGGCGGCTTCGACGAAGGCGGTCAGGACCCGCCGCGGGTCGCTCCAGAGATCCTCCACCCAGATCGGGGCACCCTGCAGGACGACCTGGCCGGATACTCCCTCGCCGACCTTGATCCGGCTTCGCTCGATCAAGTCCCGAGGAATCCCGCGCGTTGCCCGGAACACCAGCTCCTGGGTGCGCTCGTCCAGGAGCCGGATGCCACAGTAGGGCACTTGGAGCAGCTCAGCCGCGACGGCGACGATGCATTCGAGCACCTCGTCCAGGCTGGCGTTTGGTGCCAGACTGCCGAGCTGGCGCATCGACCAGCGCAGGAGCTCCCCGGTCTCTCGCGCTTGCGCGTAGAGCTGGGCGTTGTGGATGGCCACCGCTGCGTGGCCGGCCAGCGTCAGCGTGAACTCGATCTCCTCCGTCGGGAACTGGTGGTAGCGGTGGATGTGGTTGAGGAAAAGGGTCCCGAGTGCGTCGCCCCGGCAGATCAGTGGCACGACGAGGATCGACTTGTCGCCAAAGAACCGGACTGCCTGCTTGTCCGTCAGTGGATGGGTCTCGGCGTCGTACACCGGCAGCGCCTCGCCGGTTTCGAGGACGTGCTTGGAGAGCTGTTCCTCTTCCAGACGAAAGCTCCGGCGCCGCCAGGTGGCCGCAAAGGTCGGGTCGATGCCCGAGATGGCGGCGGTCGTCAGGCGTTGCGTGCGGGCGTCGAGCAGCCAGATCGAACAGCGGTCGGCGCCGGTGAGGCGGGTGATCGTCTGAACAACCTGCTCGAGGACTTCGTTCAATTCGAGCGTTGAGGTGGTCGCGCGTGCGATCTCCAGGAGTGCCGCCGCCCGTTCACGCCGGCCCTTCTCCTGCTGGGCGAGCTGCCGATTCGCCAGGATGAGCCCGGCCGTCTCGGCAAACGCCTCCAGGTGGACCACCCGGTCCACGTCGAACGGCGGACGGACCGACGACCGTGCAGCCTCTATCGCGCCGACCGCTCGACCGGCCAGCCTGATGGGTACGGCGAGGCTCCGATCGGTGTCGCCGACGGTCGAGGAACCGGTCGCCGGCCCCAGGTCGGCGGGCAGGCCGCCGCTCAGGGCGCGCAGCACGGCGGAACCGGCGCGCATCGGGACCCGGTCACCCGGCCTGCTCGGCGAATCCCCGGCAACCGCCGCCAGCGTGAGCCGATCGTCGGCCGGTTCGGCCAGGAGCACGGCGACCACGTCGGCGTCGAGCAGGGTCGCAGTGCGCTCGACGAGGCTCTGGAGCGCCGAGGGCAGGACAGCGTCGGGGCAGTCGTCAGTCACGACGGGCAACTCCACCGGCCATCGGCGGGAAGAGCGCGACCTCGTCGCCGTCTCGCAGCCGGGCCTGTTCGTCCTGCTGATCACCATTCACCAGGACGGTGTAGACCAGGTGGGCGGGGATGTCGAGCTGCTCGGCCAGCTCACGCACCGTCGCGCCCTCGTGTACGTCGACGGTGGAACCAGATTGCAGACGCGCGCGATAGGGCCGGAGCGTCGCGTACAGCTTGAGCGTAATACGGACCAACGGCGGGCTCCCGGTCGGGTATCCCCTCTCGAGTATTATACGGGGGGACTCCCGATGGCGTCCAGGAACGGAGGCCGGCATGCGGCCAGGAGCCAGTGATCTTAGGCGCCGGCCAACCGCCAGAGCACCGGCGGCTCCGACGCCAGCCGCCGAACCTCGCCGCTGCCTTCGAGACATTCCAGATGCGCTATCGTTTCGCCGAACGCCAGAAACCGATCAAACGGGGCCAGATCCATGAACCGCATCGATCGCTGGACCCAGGGGATCGCGGCGGCCACCTCGAAGGTGCTGCGCGGTCCGGATTGCAGCGCTGCCAGCACGTCCGCAAGCCGCACGTCGTGGTGGGAGATCAGGTGGGCGAGGATCGATTGGACGTTGGTGAACACGTCGCCGTGAGCGGGGAGCGCCTTCCGCACGTCCAACGGCTGGAGGCGGCGCAGGGAATCGACGTACCGGCCGAGCGGGTTCGGCGGCAGGGTGGGGCGAGCGCTCACGTTGGGGGTCTCGTGGGGCAACACGTGGTCGCCGGTGATGAGCAGGCCCAACTGCCGTTCGTACAGGCAGACGTGCCCCGGCGTGTGGCCCGGCGTCCAGATGACCTCCCACCGCATCGAGCCGACCGGGATTACGTCCCCGTCGGCCAACCAGCGGGGCGATCGCATGGGTGCGACGGGCATCTGCAGATAGCGCGGCAGCCCGACGATGCCGGTCGCCACCTCGGCCGGCACGCCATGGCGCGCAAACCAGTCGCCGAGCGCCCGCTGCATGGCGGGGCCCACCAGCGGGTTGTAGATCGGCTCCTCCGCCGGATGCACCAGCACGGGCGCATCGGTCAGCTCGTTCAGTGCCGCCAGGTGGCCGGCGTGGTCACGATGCCCGTGGGTGAGGATGATGCCGTTGAGCTGACGTGGCTCGACGCCAGCCTCCTGAAAGAGGGCCAGGAGGTGATCGTGGCCGTCGTTGGGACGCCAGGCCGTGTCCACCAGATAGGCGTCGTCTCCGCCCACGAGGAGGTAGCAATGCACCGTCTCGAGCGGAAACCCGACGGGCACGGTCGCCTGATAAATCCCTTCCTGGACGAACATTCCAAACCCCCTATGGTACATTCTGCGGGCGCCGGTCAGTCGGGTTTCGGATCGGACTTGCCGCCCGGTCCAGCCCCGGCCGGAAAGTACGCCTCGGCAAGCACTTCCTCGAAGTTGGGGTCGATGGCCCGGATGAGGCCGCGCTCGAGCTGCACGTCGAGCGGAACCTGCCGTCCCTCCCTGCGGGCGCCTTCGCCGATAGGAGCGCGACCGATCACCTGCTTCCGCTCCAGCTCGGCGATCTGCTCGTCGTCATAGCCCAGCTCGCGGAGCACCTCCCAGTTGTGCTCGCCGAGCATCGGCGCAGGGCGCCGGATCCCGACGCCGCCGGCCGAGAAGCGGTAGGGCTGCCCCTGGTAGACGCGCGTGCCGAGCCGGACGGCCGGCGGATGGGTGACCGGCTCGAAGAAGCCGCGCGCCCGGAGCTGCGGGTCGAGCAGGAGGTCCCGGCCGTCGTTCGCCCGCCCGGCCGGGATGCCATGAGCCTGCAAGAGCTGCATCACCTCGTCGGCGGAGTGCCGGCGGGTCCAATCGGCGATCAGGGGGTCGATCTCGTCCTGGTGCTCCAGGCGGCCGAGGCCGTCGGCGAACCGGGGATCGCCGGCGATGTCGGGCATCTCCATAAGCCGGCAGAGCGTCTGCCACTCGGCGTCGTCGCGGACCGTCAGGACCACCCAGCGATCCTCGCCCCGACAGGGATACGCATTCTGCGGAGCCAGGTAGCGGTCGCGATCTCCGCGCCGCTCGCCCTGATCGCCGTTGGCGATGTACTCCAGGACGGCGTCGCCGACCATCGAGACGCCGACCTGGTACATCGAGAGGTCCAGGTACTGACCGCGGCCCGTGCGCTCACGATGGATCAGCGCGCTCATCAGGAGGAAGACCATCGCGTAGGTCACCTGGAGGTCCACGTAGGCGGAACCGACCCGCTGGGGGGCGCCGCCGGAGTAGCCGGTGAGCGAGGCGAGCCCCGTCGTCGGCTCCAGCATCCGGCCGATGCCGCCGTAGAACTTCCAGGGTCCATCCTGACCGAAGCCGGAGTTGGAGAGCACGATCAGGTCGGGCTTGATCTGCCGCAGCGAATCGTAGTCGATGCCGAGCCGGGCATTGGCCCCGGGGCGATTGTTCTCGACGAAGATGTCGGCCGTGGCGATCAGCTTGCGCAGCACCTCCATGCCCTCGGGCTGCTTGAGGTCGAGGGTGATCCCGCGCTTGCTGCGATTGGGAACATTGAAGAACCCGCCATCGTTCCACGATTGGTCGCTGACCTCATTGCGGTAGAGCATCCCCTCGCTCCGGACGGCGCGGGTGTGCGCTTCCACCTTGATGACGTCGGCGCCCATATCGCCGAGGAGGGCCATGCTGTATGGCGCGGCGAGCACCGTCGTGCTGTCGATGATCCGCACCCCTGCAAGTGGCGGTCGGTTCACGAGATCACCCCCTGGCTGGCCAGCGCTTCGAGCTGGCCGGAGCTGTAGCCCAGTTGTTTGCCGAGAATCCGCTCGTTGTCCTGCCCGAGCAGCGGCGCGGCCGTAATGAGCGCCCCCGGGGAGTCGCTCATCCGGCAGAAGTCGGCCGGGTAGCGCAGGCGCCCGGCGACGGGGTGGTCGATCTCGGTCCAGAAGCCGCGGGCCGCCAACTGCGGGCAGCTTGCGACGTCGGCCATCGTCTGGATGACGCCGGCCGACCAGCCGCTCTGTTGCGCGTGGTTGAAGAACTCGTACCGCCCCAGAGAGGCCAGCTTCGGCAGGACCAGCGCGTCGATCTCCCTGGCGTGGGTGATCCGCCCGGTGCGCGAGCGGAAACGCTCGTCCTTCAGCTCGGGGATGCCGAGGAAGTCGGCCAGCTCGTCCCAGCGGCCGGGCGGCGGCGCATCGGCTGCGACGAAACCGTCGGCCGTCTGGACCAGCCCACCGAACCAGTTGCCGGCGCCGTTCAGGCCGGCGCCGCCTTCGCGCGGCGCCCGACCGTGGACGGCTCCCATGTAGGTGTAGAGCACGACGTCGTGGACCAGCTCGCTGGTCACGCCGGCCTGGAGCGAGAGGTCGATGCGCTGCCCCTCGCCGCCTCGCAAGACCTGGAAGTAGCCGACGAGCGACGCACCGGCCGCGTGCAGCCCGCCGATGAACTGGCTCTGGGGATGGCCGTGCTTGAGCGGCTGGCGGTCGTAGAGCCCGCTCATGTACATGATGCCGCCCAGCGCGGCGAGGACGACTTCCGTCGCCTCATAGTCCCGGTAGGGGCCATCTTGCCCGAAGCTGCTGATGGACGTGAGGATCAGCCTGGGGTTGGCTGCGTGGAGCGCCTCCCAGTCAAGGTTCCACGCCGCCAGGGTGCCCGGCCGCAGGTTCTCGACGACGACGTCCGCCTGAACAGCCAGGTCGAGCAGGATTCGCCGGCCTCGCGCGCTCGCCAGATTGAGGGTGATGCTCTGCTTGTTCGTGTTCAGGTAGAGGAACGGAATGCTCGTCTCCGGGTGCGGAGCATTCCCGACAAAGGGCCCCGTGTGGCGAAGGGGATCGCCTGTGCCGGGACGCTCGACCTTGATGACCTCAGCGCCGTACTGGGCCATCAAGCGAGTCGCGAACGGCCCCGCGATGTTGCCGCCGATCTCGAGAACGCGGACGCCGACAAGCGGTCCCGTCGGTTGGTGTTGCGTCACGATCGTCTCCCTAGCGTGCTGGCGAAATTTGTGCATAATATAGACGCGATCCAGCAAGGTGTCAACGGCCAGACTGGACGCTGCGCAATCAGACGACCCGGCAGGCCAGCCGGGCGAGTTGGTCGGAGGTCGGCGGCGTGACGATTGAAGTCGCTCGGGAGCGCCAGGGGAACACCGCAGTCGGGCTCCTGGCCGTCCTGGGCATCCCCGACTTCCGCTCGTTCTGGCTGGCCGGTGGGCTCAACAGCTTCGGCCGCTGGATGGACCAGGTGCTGCTCGGCTGGATCACCCTGGTGCTGACCGACTCGGCCTGGCTGGTCGCCCTGACAGCCTTCTACCGGAATGTGCCGATGCTGCTGGCGAGCGCGGTCGCCGGCGTCGCTGGCGACCGCTTCGGCCGGCGGCGGGTCTCCCTCGTCGCCCAGGTGGTGGCGGCCGCGACCTGTGCGGGACTCGGCCTGCTGCTGCTCACCGAACGCCTCACCTTCACCTATCTCTCCATCGGCGCGCTCGGACTCGGGCTGGCATCGGCGCTCGACTTCCCGACCCGCCGGGCGTTGATAGGCGACCTGGTCGAGCCGTCCGCCCTTCTCGACGCCGTCTATCTCGAGATCCTCACGCAGAACGCGATGCGGATGCTTGGCCCGCTGGCGGCCGGCATCGTGCTGGCCGGCATCGATCCCGGCACCGGGTACGTGGTCGACGGCGCCGCCTATGCGCTGGCGTTCGTTCTCCTGAGCCGGGTTCATCTCAAACGTGCCACCGGTCGCGGGGTATCCCAGGGACTGGGCTTCCGTGAGGGCTTGCAGACGCTCCGGTCCAACCGGCCGGTGCTCGGCGTCGTCGTCATCACCTTCACGATGAATCTGCTGGTCTTCCCCATCCAGCAACTGCTCCCGGTCTTTGCCCGTGACACGCTGCACGTCAACGCCCTCGGTCTGGGCATGCTGGCCGCCGCCATCGGCTTCGGCACGGTGGTCGGGGTCTTCATCCTGAGCCGCCTGCCGCAGGCGGCTCAGGGGAAGGTGTTCCTGTTCGGATCGCTCGCCATGGTGGTGCTGGTGATCATCTTCGCGGCCAGCCGGGAGTTCTGGCTCGCGCTCTGGCTGCTCATCGCCGCCGGCGTCGGCCAGGCAGGCTTTGGCACGATGCAGAGCGCGATCGTCCTCCACGCGACCCCCGTCCACCTCCGGGGGAGGGCGCTGGGCTGGACCGCCGTGGCGATCGGCGCCGGTCCCCTGGGCATGCTCGGCATGGGGGCGCTGGCAACCATGCTGGGTGTCCCCCCGGCCATCGCCGTCACCTCAACGGTGGCGCTGGTGGTTGTCGCCCTGGCAACCGCCGCGCTCCCCGACCTGCGCCGCTACGGCTGGGGAAGGCAGTGAACGGGGGTTTCTGGTTTCTGGGAGGCGTCCGGTTTGGGGTTCGGAGTACAAGTACACCTCCCAACCCCGAACCAGAAACGAGAAACCTGAAACCAGCAACCCCGCCCGTCTAGTACCAGGCGAGCCGGCGATAGGTGTCGTACGGCGTATAGGGTGGCCTGCCGACGTGCGGGATCGGCAGCTTGACCGGGCCGGCCTCACGGGACGGCAGGTAGACGGTGGCAAGGCCGGGGCACTGCACTTCGCCTTCCTGATTGGTCCCCTCAATGCTGACGGCGACCGCGTGGTATTCGCCCTTGCCGGCCACGCCGCCTTCGGCGGCCGCGCCTTCCTCGGTGACGACGTACTTCTTCTCCACCTTGCCCTTATACCAGGTGGTATCGCCGTAGTACACGGGGCGGCGGAAGGCGGTGTACATCTTGCGGATGTGGCCGTGGTCGCCCATCCAGTTCGTCAGCAGCCGCTCGGGGATCTGCGCCCGCTGAACGCCGAAGTCGAAGGCGCCCGCCTGGCCCCGGAAGATCGCGATGAGCACGTCCTCATGCTCGGCGCCCGGCGTATACGGCCAGCGCGTGATCGGGTGCTGCCGGACGGAGTCCGGTTTCTCCTTGCCGCGGCGGTAGGCCGCCTCGAAGGAATGGACCTGCTTGGCGCCGTACATTGTCGCCTGCAGCGCGTAGCCGATGCGATGGTAGGCGATCATGTCCTGGATCGTGAAGGGCGGGATGACGATCGTCGGCAGCTCCTCGCCAACCTCGACGTCCTCCCAGTACCGGGGCTCAGCGCCACGCCGCTGCTCGTTCACGATCAGGTTGGCGATATCCTCGGCGTCGCTCTTCGAGTACTGCGCGCACTTCCGGGTGTACATCATGTGCTCGCCGGCCCGCTCGAGCTTCATCGCCCGACTCGTGCCCATCGTCGGGATTGGCACGTAGATCTGCGTCCCGTAGCACTTCGCCTTCAGCTCCTCCGTCTGGTCCCAGTAGAAGACCTCGGAGATGAAGAAGATCAGGTTGCCCTGAGCGCCGGGCTTCTCGAACTGCTCCCGCGTGATCTTCGACGACGTGAAGCGAGAGCCGGGCCGAAGGACGTCGTAGAACTCCCAGGCCGTGCCCGAGATGAAATTGGCCACCGGATAGCCCTGTGGCCGGTCGGCGCCGTGGGCGGAGGGATAGCGAACGATGGCGAGCATCGGGCCGGGGGCGAGCTGCGTCCCGTAGATCGACCGCTTGCCGTACCCGGGATCCGTGAAGATCGGATTGTCGTCGCCGATCGAGTAGGCGTAGTTGCGGATCGTCTCCTCGTCGAAGATGAGCGGGCTATGAACGGGCGGGCCGCCCTGCGGAAACGGAGCCGGCGGTGGCGGCGGGAGGTTCTCCTGCACCTCCAGCCCGATCAACGCCGCCGAGCGATCGTAGAACTCCTTGACGGCCTCTTCGAAGGTCTGTTCAACCTGTTGTACCATTTCAGATCCTTCCCTTTCTCACTGTGGTCAGCGGCTGGTCCGGCTAGGAGCCGATGGGGAGCACGACCTGCTCGCCAGAGCGCGGGAGGAAGACCTGAGCCGTCCCGGCCAGGACCGTTTCGCCGAGCTGGTTGGTGCCCGAGATCTCGACTTCGACCGCGTAGTACGTTCGCCCACCGTGCTGCTGGGTGAACTTGTCCCGCACCGAACCGGTCAGACGCATGGTGTCGCCGTAGATGAACGGGTTCGGCAGTGAGACCGAAAGCCGGCGCAAGAAGGCATCGTCGCCCATCCAGTGGGTGATCAACTGGCTGGCCAGCGCGAGCCGCATGGACTCCCGCCCGATGGGCCCTGGGAAGCCGGAATCCTTGCACGACTGGAGATCCTCGCGCTCCTGGTCCACGTCCCAGTGCGGCCAGTCAGTGGACGGATTGGGACGGGCACGCCCCGGCATCGCCAGCACGTCCTTGTGGACCAGACCGCCCAGCTTGACCGGCTTGGCTTCGGCCACCAGCCAGGCCATCAGGTCGGAGAGCGTCAATGGCCCCTTCACCAGCCGCGGCAGCGCATCGCCGGCGGCGACGTCGTCCCAGAAGCGAGGGACACGGCCCCGGCAGGGCGGCGTCGCGTCCAGCTCTCGCTCGAGCTGTGTGATCTCCTCATCGGAGTAGCGGTAGATGTCGCGATCGACGAAGCTCTCGCTGCCGCGGGCGATCGGGTACAGCTTGACTGCCCCGCGCGCCCGCGCAAATGGACGGCCGTCCTTGCTGTACGTCACCTCGCTGACGACCTTGGCCGTGCGCCGGCCGCGCCAGGCCGGGCCTTCGCCCGCGCCAACAACGCGAATGTCGCCGGTCAGTCGATCGCCCAGGATGATGTGCTCGTTCCATTCGATGTCGGCATGGCCGAGCAGGTCCAGATAGCCGTAGGGCTTCTGGTAGAGGGCGCCGGTGGAGTTGGGCGTGCGGACGGCCAGGACGAAGGCCGGCGGCGCCAGCATCGTGCGGTGGTACGAGGCTGCGCCGTAGCGGACGTCGCAGAAGAGCGGGTTGTCGTCGCCGGTGGCGTCGGCGACTCGCTCAATGGATGCCCAGTCGGAGATGGCCGTCCCGGCCGGCACGTCGGCCACCTGCTGCCCGATGAGCCGTCGGGATTCCTGAATGAACTGGTCGATGCTGAGATCTTCCGTGTGTTGTCCCGGGGGCGCCTGGGTTGTCGTCATACCTACCTCCCTACGCAGTCGTATGCGAACGTCTGGAGAAGCTTGCCGGGTTGCTTGCAGGACGCATTATATATCATGCATCGAAAATGTCAACTCGTTCGCTCGCGGACGAAGCGACCGAAGACGGCATTGGCGAGCAGCATGAGCACGGCGGCCGCAGGCCCCAGGCCGTGGTAGCCGACCAGGGCGACCACGGCGCTGCCCAGCAGGGCGCCGGTCATGATACCGCACTGCTGCATCGTTACGCTCAACGCCATGGACGTCGCGCGGGCCTCCGGCACGAGCTCGGAGATGACCGTGGCGCTGGCGGTGTAGCGCCCCGTGCCCAGACCGGCGACGGCCACGTTCAGCAGCACCGCCAGCCAGACCCAGGGCACCGCCGTCGTCTCCAGCGTGACCGACAGGGCCGCCAGATAGCCGGCGATCATGACCACGGACCGCTTGCCGTAGCGATCCGCCAGACGCCCGCAGAGGTATCCGCCGATGGCCCCGCCGATACCCAGCGTCGCCAGCACCGGCGCCAGCCAGGCGGTCTCCAGCCCGTACACGTCCTGGTAGTACGCGCCGATGTAGGTCGCCCAGATGAACCAGAAGCTGACCTGGAGCCAGTGCGCCACGAGCGCGGCGATGAGCCCGCGGTCGCGGCCGATCCGCCGGTAGTCCCCCAGCGCCCGGGCGAAGATGGACGTCCGATTCGCCGGCACGCCAGGCCGCGGGAAACGGAGGGCGAGGATCGCCGTGGCGACGCCGACGACGACGCACAGCAGGCCGAAGGTCGCTCGCCAGGAGAACAAGGCGGTCACCAGCGCGCCGATGGGCATGAAGAGGACGCTGGCTGCCGTGCTCGCCACGGTCACCCAGCCCATCGCCTGGCCGCGCTCGGCGTAGGCGAACTCCTCCCCGAGGGTGCTGAAGACGACCGGCACCAGGCAGGCGACCCCGAACCCGGCGAGGACCCGAAAGAAGAAAAGCACGGCGAAGGTCGGCGCCAGGAGGGACCCCAGCGTGGCAACGGCCAGCAGCCCCATCCCCAGCAGGATCACGTTCCGGCGGCCGAAACGCGCCAGCAGTGCTCCCGAGAAGAGCGCCAGGATCCCCCCGGCGAGGGCGTAGCCACTGGCGAGCAAGCCGGCGGTCGAGACGGAGATCTGGAATCTCGCCGCGATGTCCGGCAACACCGGGGTGATGATCATGTCGTTGAAGACGGCCGTGGCCATGGTCAGGCAAAGGAGCGCCAGGACCAGCCGTCGGGAAGCCGGCGCCGCGGTGGGCGTTGTGGGGGAAGCGGCCGTTGTCGTCATCATGGCGCCCGCGGATCCGTCGCGACTGCTGCCGTCGCCGGCGCGGCCGGTTTCTTCGGCGGTCGAACCAGGACGCCGAGGACCGCTGCCAGGACGTACAGCGCGGCGAGGATCAGGAACATCAACTGGTACGACCCCATGCTCTCCTGAATCAACGGCTAGCGCGTGCGGTCGCTCTCTTTGCCCCGCGCCCAGAAACAGGTGTAGATGTAGTCGACCACCACCTGGTCATTCGAGTCCTTGCCGGTGATGCCCCAGGCGATGTACTTCCGTCCCTTCCGGATGTACTTGTCGGCAACGCGCGTCAGGCTCACGATGAGGTCGCCCGGCACCAGCGGGCGGTACAGCGTGTAGTCGAGTCGCGAGAACGGCGTCGCGTGCGGGTGCGTCGGGTGGTTGTGCGGCGTGTCGAGCTTGCGTTTCTTCAGGATCTCCCACCGCCGATTCGGCGCCGCTGCCAGGCCGTACGTCGGGTGCCCGACGACGTCGGAGAAACCGTGCTGGCGCGCCACGGCGACCTCGTGGCAGAGCGGACTGAACGAACGGATGCCTTCGGAGTACCGGGCGATGCCATCCCGAGTCACCATGTAGACGTGCGGCCTGCCCGGATCGCCGACGATTGCGTCCTCGTACTCGTAGACGCCATCGGTGTTCGGATCGCGCTCGGTCTGCTCTGGCCGCTCCACCTCCGGCAGGGGCTCCAGCGGCTCACCGAAGATGTCGATGGTCCCCTCCCGCACCCGCACCCGTGCGGCGGCGCAGACCTTCTGCTCCTGGTTCTCGACCAGCACGTCGAACGTCACCGAGACGCCGTCCGGCGACTCCCGGCGGTCGACCGCCCGGGCGTTGATGGAGAGCACGTCGCCGTGCCGTACCGGGTTGGCAAGCTTGACATACGTCTTGAACCCGCCCTTGATCACGTCCGGTCCGAAGGTCTCCAGGAAGCCGGTGCCGATGTACCCGCAGGTCTGCAGGCCGAAGTTCACCGGCGCGCCGTACAGATGGCGGGCGGCCGTTTCCGGATCCGTGTGCCAGTCACCGTGGACCTGCTCAACCCGTTCGGGTCCGTAGGGGTCGGCCTCGGCCGCCCGGGTGAAAAGGACCATGGTCGCGACGGTCTCGTTGATCTCGTGGAGCTTCTGCTGGTCGCCGACCTTCACGTCGGCCAGCTTCGCCGTGGTGCCGCGAACGAGGGTTGTCATCTCCTTCTCCTCTCACAATGAACTCACGCGTGCCTGGCCGCCGAGACGGGCTGCTGCGGGGGCCGCACCAGCGTGCCGATGACCGCAGCCACGAGGTAGAGGGCTGCCAGGATGAGGAAGGCCAGGCGATAGGAACCCATCGCCTCCTGGATCATCGGCGCAAAGACCTGCCCGACGCCAAGGCCCGCCACCTGGATGGGGACCACGATGCCCTGGATGGTGCCGAGGTTCGCCCGCCCGTAGAAGTTCGCCGTCGCGATGCTCATGACGATGTGGCCGCCACGGGTGAACAGGCCGAAGAGCAGCGCGAAGACGAAGGCGGCGGCGACGGATGGCAGCCAGGCGAGCACGATCACGCTGATCGCTGCGCCGACATAGACGATGATGATGGCGCGGTCGATCCGCAGCCGCTCGCCGATGAATCCCCAGATGATGCTGCCGAAGGCGCCCACCAGCGCCGAAACGCTGACGACGGCGGCTGCGGTCGCCGCCGAGAGCCCGGAGTCGGTCAGGTAGGCCGCCGTATGGAGGTGGATCGCGCCGGTCCCCGTGCTGCTGATGACGCTGATGGCGACCAACAGCCAGAGAGTTGGCGTGGAGAGCGCCTCCCGAACGCTGAAGTTGACCTCCCGAACGGCATGCCTGGCCGAATGGCCCGCTGCTCCGCCGGCCGCTGCGCCGTCCACGTCGCCGTCCGGCAGGAGGCCGATGTCTTCCGGCCGCCGGCGCAGGACGAGGGCGGCCGGCACGACGGCGACGAGCAGCATGGCAAACCCGAAGACGACGAAGACCGATCGCCAGCCCCACTGGGAGATCATCCACTGGGCGAGAAGGCTCAGCACAGCGCCGCCCAGGCCAATGGCCATCGCCTGAATGCCAAGGGCACGCCCCCGCTTCCGAATGAACCAGTTGGAGACGGCGGTCGTCGGAACAGACCCGAGCATCGTCAGGTGTGAGCTGATCCGACCGAGCGGGTAGACGAGCCAGAACTGCCAGAACTGTCCGATGACGCTGAGCAGCAGGAAGGCGATGCCGATGGCCAGGGCACCGGCCGTCGTCATCACCCGCGGTCCGTGGCGGTCCATCAGCCGTCCGGCGAGGGGGCCAAAGAACGCGCCGATCCAGATGCTGCTGCTGATGACGACCGAGACCTGCGTGCGGGTCCAGCCGAGGTCCTCGCTGATCGGCTTCAGCAGGACACTCAGCACGGTGTCGTGGATTCCGGTCGCGATGAACGTTCCGGCGAAGGTGACGGCGACGATCCACCAGCCGTAGTAGACGCGCGCCGGCCTCCGAGGGGCGGGAATCGATACTGCGCGACTCATCTGACTAGCTTTGCCTCCCGATTCAGCGGGATACGTCGAGAACGAGAATCCGGATGGGCTCGGGCAGCGTGTCTCTCGTGATGGTCGCGCTGGGGCCGTTGGCGCGTTGAACGTGCTCCTTGCCGGCCAGGAAGGTTTCGAGCCCGGCGATGGGCAGGGTGCAGCGGTCGGTCTTGAAGTGGATGGGCACCATGACGTTCGGGTTGATCCGCCGAGCGGCTTCCCACATGACGCTGGGCTCCAGCGTCGGCGGTGGCCCGCCGATCGGCGCGATCAGCACGTTCACCGGGCCGAGCTGGCGATAGTCCTCGTCGGTGAGATCGGCGCCCTGATCGCCCAGGTGCGCCACGCGAAGCCCGTCCACCTCGAAGACGATCGGGGTGTTCGGTCCGCGCTGCGCCCCGCTCGCCCGATCGTGGAACGAGGAGATCAGGTGAAACGTCAGGCCGTGCGCGGTGTGGGTGCCGGGGCCTCGGACGACCGTCGGACTGCCCGGAACGGCCTCGACGTTGTTATGGTCGCTGTGCTCATGGCTCACCGCCACGACGTCGGCGGGGTCGAAGGTCGCGTCATAGAGGATCATCGAGGACGGCTTGTACGGGTCGATCAGGACGCTGGTGCCGTTCGCCGCGGCTACCCGGATCGCGGCGTGGCCGTAGTAGTGCAGTTGCATAGCCCTTCCCCTTTCCCTCGCATCATCGCGGAAGCGCACTCACGTATGCACTACGACCCGGCGCCGTCGTTCGTAGTGCGCACGTGAGTGCGCTGTTCCCCGTGCCTATCGCATCAGGTCGTCAGAGACCATCCCGGCCATCACCGCCGCGCGGCTTCCGCCGGCTCGGCAATGCCCAGCAGCTCTCGGTAGTTCGGATCGTAGTCACGAATGACGCCGAGCTCCTTCTGCTCGTCGAGAGACAACGTGTCCGGTTTCCGATCGCCGGGCGACAGGACCGGAACGCCGCTGATTACTCCCTCCCGTTCGAGCTGCTCCATCTCCTCCCTGCTCAGGCCGAGGAGCTCGCCAAAGATACGATAGTTGTCTTCGCCCAGCCCCGGCGCCGGCTTCGTAATCCGTGGCGGCGTTGCGCTCATCTTGAACGGGATCCCCTGGATCGGCCGGGGACCGACCCGGGGCGACGCAGTGTGCTCGACGATCTGGTAGAAACCGCGCTCGCGCAGTTGGGGGTTGAGGAACAGATCTCTGGGCGTCTGGACCACGCCCGCCGCAATGCCTGCCGACTGGAGCGCAGCCATGATCTCGAATGCATCGCGCTCTCGCGTCCACGCCGCGACGAGCTGATCGATCTCAGCCTGGTGCTCGTAGCGGCTCAGCGTGTCGGCGAAGCGAGGATCGGCCGCCGCCTCCCCACAGCCCATGATCTGGCAAAGACGCTGCCATTCGGCGTCGGTACGAACACAGATCGCAATCCACCGATCGTCCCCGGCGCACGGGTAGACGGCGTGGGGGGCCATCCAGCGGTGCCGGTTCTCGCGCCGCTCGGTCTCGCGACCGCTGATCTGATGGTCGAGCAACGGCTCGACGACGGTATGCATCCCGATCTGGATCATCGACTGGTCGATGTACTGGCCCTTGCCGGTGCGGCGACGGTAGTGGAGCGCGGCCAGGATCGCCGCCAGGCCGTTCCAGGCGCTCAGGTAGTCGATGTAGGCGTTGCCGATCCGCTCAGGGGTGCCGTCCAGGTAGCCGGCCGCATAGGCCAGGCCGGTGACCGGCTCCAGCATGGAAGCCAGCCCCGGATAGTGGCTCCACGGCCCCGTTCGTCCGAAGCCGGTGTTCGAGAGCATGATCAGGTCCGGCTTGATGGAGCGCAGCACCTCGTAGCCAACGCCGAGCCGCTCCATCACGCCGGGGCGGTTGTTCTCGATGACCACGTCGGAGAGCGCAACCAGCCGCTTGAGGAGATCGATCGCCTGTCGGTGCTTCAGGTCGAGCGTCACCCCGAGCTTGCTCCGGTGCAGGATGTGGAAGTTGGCCGACTCCTCCCAGTAGAGGTCGCCCGGCTCGTTCTCCGGGAAGATCCCGGTGATGAGGGCTCCCCACACCCGGTCGTTGATCCGGGTGTGGCTCTCGACCTTGATGACCTCGGCGCCCATGTCGGCCATCATCATGGCACAGAACGGCATGGCGATGGCCGAGGAAAGGTCGAGGACGCGCAAACCGCTCAACGCACCGCGCCGCTGTTCTTCTGCCATCATGGAACTCCAGTCCTCCCTGGTCTGAGGTACGCGGGGGTCGGGATTCAGATCACGCCGCCTTCACGCAGCCGAGTGAGCTCGAGGTCGCCAAAGCCGAGCTCGCCGCCGTAGATCTCGGCGTTGTGCTCGCCGAGCAGGGGTGCGGTCCGCCGGACGTGCCAGGGCGTCTCGCTGAGCCCATAGGTGTCGCCGGGGAGGGTCAGCGTCCCACAGCGCGGATGCGGGACGTCCACGAAGAAGCTCCGGGCGGCGAGCTGGGGTGATTGGGCAGCTTCCTCGGGGCGCTGGACCATCTGGAACGTGAAGGAGTTGGCGACCGCCGAGTGCCAGAACTCCTCCTTCTCCCGGTCCTTGAGCGCATTCTGGAGCAGCTCGTTCAGCTCCTCGGCGTACTTCTGGCGATTGCTGCCGGTCCGGAATTTCTCGGAGAGGAGCTCGGGGACGCCGAGGAACTCGGCGAACTTCTCCCAGGGATTGCGGCCGGAGGCATTGAGCCCAACGTAGCCGTTCTTGACCTTGACGAAGCCCTTGACGAACGCCGGTCGCTGCTTGGGGCCACGGGTCTCGACTCCGCCGGTGTAGGCGTAGCGCCCCGGAGGCAGTTGGACCTCGCTGACCACGCACTCGAAGATCGAGACGTCCACGTGCTGCCCCTCGCCGGTCTCACGTTGATGGTGCAACGCGGCCAGCGAAGCAACGGCGGCGTTGAGCCCGCCTGCGCGCTGGGATTGATCGTACGCGTGCGTGATGGGATGCCGGTCGTACTCGCCGCTCACGTACATCATGCCGCCCAGGGCGTACAGGACGAGGTCGGTGGCCTCGTAGTCACGGTAGCTGCCGGTCTGGCCGAAGCTCGTGATGGAGGTCATGACGAGCTTCGGATTCAGGCGGGCCAGGGTCTCGTAGCCGACGCCGAGGGCGTCGAGGTGGCCGGGCGGGAAGTTCTCGACCAGCATGTCGGCCTTGCCGACGAGCCGCCGGAGGATGTCCCTGCCTCGTTCGGTCTCGAGCTGGAGGGTGACGCCGCGTTTGTTGAGGTTGAGGTACACGAACAGCGCGCTGGATTCGAGATCATACCGGCCCGGGGCAAACGGTCCGAAACGTCTGGCGTCGTCGCCCTCGATCGGCTCGACTTTGACGACGTCCGCGCCGAGGTCGGCGAGGGTTCTGGTGCAGAGGGGGCCAGCGAGACCGTACGTCAGATCGACGACTCGCACGTCGTCGAGGGGCAGCTCAGGCATTCACTCACCTCAGGTCGGCCCGGCGCAAAGAGCGGCGAGTCTGGGCCACGGGAGCAGCACCCCCCCGCGGCTCCAGAATCCACGCGCCCTGCGTCGTCGGGTTCAATCGGCGTTCGGTATTATACACAATGCATGGCGATTCAGCAAGGGCCTCGCCGCTCGCCGGCGGCCGATCATTTGGGTGGGATCGCCCGCCGCTCGTCGGCTCTATCCTCAGACTCGCTCGACCGCGCGTGCGCCGCCGGCGGCAACGCGCGACGGCAGCGCATCCTGGCGTAGATAAGGGTCTCTTCGAGATGCTTCTCCATGAAGAGGGCGGCCGCCTCCGCATCCCGGGCGAGCGTGGCGCGAACCAGGCTCTCGTGCTCGGCCACCGCCTCCCGGCCGCGCGGGGTGGTGACGGGGATACGCCAGGGCGCCCGAGCCCACACCCGGGTGATCAGCTCGTCGAGCAGCGGCGATCCGGCCGCCTCGAGGTAGACTCGGTGGAACCGGCGGTTGGACCGAACGTACTCGTCCCAGCGGCCGGCTTTCGCCAGATCGATCATCGCCAGATGGAGATCGTGCACCTGGCGCAGGTGCGCGTCGGTCATCTGTGGCACGGCCAAGCGCACGGCCAGCGGCTCCAGCGCGACCCGAATCTGATAGGCTTCGACCTCTTCGGCCGGCGTGAACTGATGGACCCGGACCCCTTTGTGGGGCGAGTAGTTCAGCAGCCCTTCGGCCTGGAGCAGCAGCAGCGCCTCGCGCATGGGAGTCGAACTGACCTGCAGTCGCTCGGAGAGCTCGTCCTGGCGCAGATGCTCACCGGGCTTGAGCTCGCCAGCGGCGATCATCTTGCGCACGACGTTGACCGCGTAATCGCGCTTGGTGACGAACTGCGGTCGGGTCTCCCCCGGTTGGCGATCGTCTCGCGGCAGTTCCTCGGCAGTCATATGACCACCCCACTCTCTTCACCCAACCGACCCGCCACGTCGGATCGGGTCCGTCGCGCACCGGCGGCCCGGCGGGCCATCCATCGACGCAATGCCTGGGCACGGTATCCAAGGTACTATATATTCTGTGTAGACCAAATACAATTCCGCCAGCGGCTCGAACCGGGCCATCCACCCACACGGTGCACTACCGCGTCCGGTCGCTCTCTTTGCCGCGCCCCCAGAAACAGGTGTAGATGTAGTCGACGACGACCCGGTCGTTCTGGTCCTTGCCGGTGATGCCCCAGGCGATGTACTTCCTCTCCTTGCGAATGTACTTGTCGGCGACGCGCGTCAGGCTCACGATGAGATCGCCGGGGACCAGTGGTCGGTACAGGGTGTAGTCGAGCCGGGAAAACGGCGTCGCGTGCGGGTTGGTCGGATGGTTGTGCGGCGTCTCCAGGTTGTGCTTCCTGAGGATCTCCCAGCGCCGGTTCGGCGCGGCGATGAGCCCATACGTCAGCGGGCCAACCACGTCCGGATAGCCCAGTTGGCGCGCGTGCTCCACTTCATGGAAAAGGGGATTGAACGAGCGAATCCCTTCGGAATACCGGGCGATGCCCTCCCGAGTGACCATGTAGACGAACGGTCTGCCCGGATCGCCGACAATCGCGTCCTCGTACTCGAAGACGCCGTCGGTGTCCGGATCGCGCTCGGTCTGAGCCGGCCGCTCGACCTCCGGCAGGACTTCGAGCGGCTCCGAGAAGATGTCGATAGCGCCCTCCCGCGCCCGGACGCGGGCAGCTGCGCAGACTTTCTGCTCCTGGTTCTCGACGAGGACGTCGAACGTCACCGAAACGCCATCGGCCGATTCCCGTCGGTCGGCTGCCCGCGCGTTGATCGAGAGCACGTCGCCATGCCGAACGGGGTTGGCGAGCTTCACGTAGGTCTTCAGCCCGCCCTTGAGTACCTCCGGCCCGAAGGTCTCGAGAAAGGCGCTGCCGATGTAGGCGCACGTCTGGGCGCCGAAGTTGACCGGCGCACCATACAGATGACGCGCCGCCGTCTCGGCGTCGGTGTGCCAGTCGCCGTGGACCTGCTCGAACCGTTCGGCGCGATAGGGATCGGCTTCGCGAGCGCGCGTGAACAGCACCATCGACGCGACGGTTTCGTTGATCTCGTACAGCTTCTGCTGGTCGCCAATCTTGACATCGCCCAGTTTCATCGTGGTCCCGCGGACCGCCGTTGCCATTCCCCGCCTCCTTTATCTAGATCGGCACTTCCATCCCCATGCCGGCCTCCTTCGCCCGCTCATAGACCAGCGCCCCGAGTGCCAGGTCTTGCAGGCCGATCCCCACCGACTTGAACAGGTTGATCTCGTCGTCGCTCTGCCGGCCCGGGACTCGGCCAAGCACCAACTGGCTGAGCTCATGCACCTGATTCCAGTGCAGGTGCCCGGTGTCGATGGGAATGAAGAGATCGCCGGCTTCTGCCTGGCACTGCTCGATCGACTCGACGACGATGCGCTTGGAGCGGCGGATGACGGTGCTGTCGACCTCGCGCTTCTGGAGCAGGTTCGAGCCGGCCGCCACGACGGTCGTCCCCGGCTTCAGCAGCTTGCCGTCGAACACCGGGTCCTTGGCCGTCGTCATCGTCACGACGACGTCGGCGTCGCGCACGGCGTCCTCGGAGCTCGCCGCCGGAACGACGTCGACACCGGTCCGCTTGACCATCTCCTCGCAGAAGGCTGCGAGGCGCTTCGGATCGATGTCGAATGCCTTGATCTGGGTGAACTTGCGGGCGACAACCATTCCTTCGAGCATCGCGCGGCCCATGACACCGGTCCCGAAGAGCGCCCCGCGGGTGCTGTCCCGGCGGGACAGATACCCCAGTGCAACCGCGGCGACGCCGCCGGTGCGAAGCTCGCCCAGACGCTGGGCCTGAATGATCGCCTTCATCTCGCCGGTGCGGGCGCTGTAGAGAATGACCGTGAAGCGAATCCCGGTGCGGAAGCCCGTGTAGGTCTTGAGGCCAATCGCGTCCAGCTCGGGCAGCGCCGCCGGCAGGACGTGGAGCATCTCGCCGTTGAGCTTCACCCGGGTGCGGGCCTGGTTGAACGCCCGCCCTTCCCCCAACTGGCGGAATGCATCCGCCACGGTGTCGGCCGCCTCGGGCATGGATACCAGCGCGTTGACTTCAGCCTCGTTGATCAGGAGCGCCATGGTTCGATTCTCTCCTTTGGTCGTATCTACTGGTGCATCCGACAAGTCCCTCGCGGCGTTGGCCGCCTCCCCGTCTGTCATGCTGAGCCGCAACGAAGCATCTCCCCGGCCTGAACCGGCAGCGCCCGGGAGATGCTTCGCTGCGGCTCAGCATGACAATCCGGGGCCGGCCAACCTGCACTGGATTTGCTGGATGCACCACTACTGGAGCACGTTGACAAGGTTCATCACCGCCCGACTTCCGCGGCTGTCTTCGACCGAGTCACCCGTGCCAGGAAGTCGACCAGCGCCCGGTTGAACAGGTCGGGCTGGTCGACGTTGGACGTGTGGCCCGCGTTCGGGATCACCACCATCTCGGCTTTCGGGATCCGCTCGGCCAGCAGTTGGACGGCCGGCAGGAACTCGTCGCGCTCACCGGCGATACAGAGCGTGGGCACCTGAATCTCGCCGAGTCGCGCAGTGTAGGAAGGCCGGGAGCGGAGCGACCGCCAGGCCCAGATGTAGCCGTTTACCGACAGTCGAGTCAGCCGCTCGACGTAGCGCGCCCGTTGAACCGGATCGGCCAGCGCCTCGGCGGGGGCGGTGCCATCGGCCAGCGTCCGCCGGGCCACCGCCGCCATTCCCTCACGCAGCGCCAGCTCCTCCAGCGGCAACCGCTCACGGATCGCCTGCTCCGCGGGCGGTCGGTTCGGAATGGTTTCCTCCCCCGGCGCGGTGTCGGCCAGAACGAGGGACGAGAGGCGATCCGGGTAGGTGACGGCGAAGGCGACCGCCGTGTAGCCACCCATCGACAGCCCGCCGACGCACGCTCGATCGATGCCAAGGTGGTCGAGCAGCGCCAGCAGGTCTGCGGCATAGAGGTCGACGCTGTACTGCTCCTGGCCGGCCGGCGCCTCCGAGCGGCCGTGGCCGCGATTGTCCCAGAGGATCAGCCGGTATCGGTCGGCCACCGGTCCGATCTGGCCCGCCCAGAGCGCCGTGCTCTCGCTCATGCCGTGGGCAAGCACCACGGGAGAGCCGGAGCCGTGATCGTCGTAGGAGAGCGTGACGCCTCCTGAGCGACCTGAGCGAAACGTTGGCACAGCGGTGGGTCCTTTCAGATGGTCGGCGGTCCCATCACGCGGCGGCGCCCCGGCCGGTAGGCTTTGTCGGCCGAGGCCCCGGTCGCGACGACCTCCTGGATGATCTGATAGACCCGATCCATCTCGCGATCGCTCTCGATCTCCCAGAAGTAGGGGCGGACGACCACCCCGCCGTACTCCTCGACAATCGGCGCGATGTCGTCCACGACCAGGTCGGGCTGGATCGTGGTCGGGATCCCGTCCGTTCGGCGGTTCCCGTTGACGCCGTTGAGCGGCTTGCGGTAGCAGTCGGTCACGAACGGATGAAGCTCGTGCTGGTGCACTTCCTTCCAGCGGATGCCGACCCCGGACCAGACGTAGATCTCGTGCCCTTCGGTCGTCAGGCGCTCGAACACCTCGCGGACGCGCGGGCGGAGAATGGCGCAGTCGCTGATGAGCGTGTTATCCATGTCAAAAAAGAGTCGCATATGCCTCTCTTGCCGTCGTCATACGTCATTACGTCATGCGTCATTACGTCATTGCGTCATACGTCACCGGTCATGACGGGTGACGCATGACGCATGACGTATGACGTATGGAATGGGCGACCCGCATCCAGCAAGGTGAGCGTGGCAGACCACTACCGGTCGCGCAGCTTGGCGTCGAGCGCGTCGCGCAGGCCATCGCCGGCGAGACTGAAGCCGAGCACCACGATGGTAATGGCCAGGCCCGGGAAAACTGCCACCCAGGGCGACGAGTGAAGGACGTTGCTGCCGTCGTTGACCATCGATCCCCAGGTGGCCGTCGGGGGCGGCGGACCGAGCCCCAGGAAGCTCAGGGTCGCCTCCGTCAAGATGGCCGTTGCCACGTACAGGGTCGCCATGACGATGACCGACGAGAGCGAGTTTGGCAGGACGTGCTGGAACAGGATGCGCCAGGTCGACGCGCCGATCGCCCGAGCGGCCGTCACGTAGTCGCGCCGGCTGACCGAAAGCGACTCGGCCTGCATCATGCGGGCGAACCGTGGCATCGTGGCGATGCCGACAGCGACCATGACGTTGACCGGCCCGCGGCCGAGGGTCGCCATGATCGCCAGCGCCAGGAGGATGAGCGGAAACGCCTGGAGCGCGTCGACGAAGCGCATGATCACCGCGCCGATCCAGCCACGGAAGTAGCCGGCAATCAGCCCCTGGACGCTGCCGAGAATCACCCCGATGGTCACGGCGACCACGCCGATCACGAGCGTGATCGACGCGCCGCGCAGGATCCGACTGAAGATGTCCCGACCGAAGCCGTCGGTCCCCAGTATGTGCGCCGCGCTGGGCGGCTGCAGCCGCTCACGCAGGCTCGACCGATAGGGGTCATAGGGTGTGCCCAGCTCGCCAACCAGCGCCGTCACGAGGAAGAGTGAAACGAGCGCCAATCCGACGATGGCCGACCGCCGGCGGAAGAAGCTGCGGACTGCATCGCGCCAGAGGCTGCGGTGTCGAGCCCAGGTAGGCGCGGCCGACGCCTCGGGCGCGCTCGCGTCGACGGCGACCGCGTCGGTCACAGTTCGGGCCATGGATGCCTCCAGTCCACCCGTCTCGGGTTGGTCACGAACGCGCGATCCGCGGATCGGCGATGCCGTAGATCAGATCGGTGATGAGATTCACCATCACGACGGCCAGCAAGAATGTCACGAGCATCGCTTGTGAAAGCGGATAGTCCCGGGCCAGGATCGAGTCGACCAGCGTTTTGCCGAGGCCGGGCCGGCCGAAGACGATCTCGGCGACGGCCGCCCCGCCGAGGAGCTGCGCGAGGTTGATGCCCAGGACGGTCACGATGGGGATGAGCGCATTGCGCCAGATGTGCCAGAGGAACACCATCCGCTCGGCCAGCCCCTTGGCCCGGGCCGTCCGGACGTAGTCCTCGTTCATCACCTCCAGGAGCGATGAGCGCGTGGTGCGAGCGACCAGCGCCGCGGCGCTGAAGCCCAGCGTAAAGGCCGGCAAGATGAGATGGTAGAGCTCGTCCAGCACATCGCCGGGGTTGCCGGCGCCCTGGATCGGGAACCACCCCAGGAGGTAGCTGAAGGTGAAGATGAGGAGGAGCCCGAGCCAGAAGCCGGGGGTCGAGATGCCCAGGAGCGCGATCACCATGGAGACGTAGTCGGCCAGCGTGTTCCGCTTCCGAGCGGCGACGATGCCGAGCGGGATGCCGATGAGGCAGGTCACTGTGACGGCGCCGACCGCGAGCACGGCGGTGTAGCGCATGGAGGCGAAGATGATCTCGGTAACCTCTTTCTTCAGGACGAGCGACGCCCCGAAGTCGCCGGTCACGATGCGGCGCAGGTAGATCAGGTATTGCTCCGGAACGCTCTTATCCAGCCCGTACTCCTGGCGCACGATGGCCAGGAGCTCCGGAGTGGCATAGTCGCCAAGGATGATCATCGCCGGGTCGCCCGGCGTCAAGCGCAGAATGATGAAGATCACCGACAGCGATAGGAACGCGGTCAACGCCCCCTGAATGAGACGCCGCAGGACGTAGGTACCGCTCATGCTATGCCACTCCGTCGAACGAGATCGGCCGAATCACGCGGCCAGGACGTCAATCGAGAACCAGTCATAGCGGCTCTGCCAGCCGGCGCCCGAGATGCCGGTTACACGATTGTTCACCAGCAGTTGGGACGAGGTCGCGACGACGAACGCGGCCGGCAGGAGGGGCGCCCAAGCCATCGCCACGGATGATTCTGCATTGTATAGAGCTTCACAGAACCAGTCAAGATGGCTGCACCTTGAGCGCTCCCTCGTAACCGACCGGCGGCCCTACTCGGCCGGCACGTCGATAGAGAACCAGTCGTACCGGGTCTGCCAGCCGGAGCCGGAGACACCGCTGACCCGGTTGTTCACCAGCACGTGGCCCGACGTCGCCACGATGAACGCCGCCGGCGAGTCCTGGGAGATCTTCGCCTGGAGATCCCGGTAGAGCTTCGCCCGCTTGTCCGGGTCGGGTTCCGCCTTCGCCTGGTCGATGAGGTCGTCGCCAGCCGTGTAGAAGGAGTTGTTGACCGGCGAGTTGCTCCGCCAGTAGGGCGTGGCGATCTGGTCCGGCTCGATCCGCCCGACGCCGATGCCGAACACGTCGTAGTCGCCCTCCGCCCGCCGCTTGAGGAAGGCCGCGTATTCGGGAATATCGGCCTTCGCCTTGACGCCGACGTCATTCCACATCGAAACGACGGCCTCCGTGATCTTCCGCGCGATGGACGACTGGCCCTGGCCCAGCACGCCCGGCGCCCAATCGGCAGAGACGCCGGCCTCTTTGAGCAGTTTCCTGGCCGTGTCCGGGTTGTACTTGAACCGCGGCACGTCGGCCGAGTAGCCGAACATGAACGGCGGCAGGAAGCTGGCGATGGGATCCGCCAGCCCGCCGTAGAGATCCCTGGCAATCGCCTCGTTGTCGATGGCGTAGCGGAGCGCCTGCCGGACGCGGATATCGTCGAACGGCTTCTTCTTCATGTTGTATGCCAGCCAGTAGGGCGACTGGCCGTACTCCGCCTTGAAGAACTTGGCACCCTTCGGGGTATTCTTCGCCACGTCAAGGGCCACATCCGGGTCGTCGATGTAGAAAGCGTCCAGCTCGCCCTTGGCGACGGCGAGCACCGTCGTCCGATCGTCGACCTTGGTCTTCATGATAATCCGGTCGACCTTCGGCTTGGTCCCCCAGTACCCCTCGAATCGCTTGAGGGTTACCTGCGAGCCGACCTGCCAGTCGACCCACTCGAACGGCCCGGAGCCAACGGGGGCCGTCTTCCACTTGTCGCCACGCTCCTTGAACGCCTTGGGGGAGACGATCAGCCCCGGTCGGAAGGCGAGCGAGGCCGGGATGAAGGCCGGGTAGGCGTTGGGAAAACGGACCTGGACGGTGTACTGATCGAGCGCCTTGATCTCGGAGCCGGCGAAGTCGGTGTAGTACCGCGAGCCCGACTTCTGGTCGGCGATGCGCTCCCAGTTCCACTTGACGTCCTCGGCGGTCAGATCGCCGAAGCCGCCCTGGAACTTGACGCCCTTGCGGATGTGGAAGATGTAGGTCTTGGCCCCGTCCTTGATCTCCCACTCGGCTAGCTCCGGATTGATCTTGGTGCCCAGCGGCGGGTTGTACGTGTAGCGGCCGATGAAGTTGTAGATCGCTTCGCCGAGCTGGTAATCGGGTGCGCCGGTGATCTTGGCCGGGTCCATGTTCTGCACGTCGGGCTCAAAGGCCACCCGGAAGACCTTGACCCCGCCCGGCTTGGCGGCCGGCACCGCCGTCGCGGCCGCCTGGACTGTGGGCGACGGTGCAGGCGCCGGCGCGGAGGTCGCTATGGCGATTGGCACCTGCGTGGGGCGCGCGGGTTGGGTTGGAACCGGCGTCGGCACGCTCACAGCGGTCGGTGCAGGTGCAGGCCCGCCGCCACAGGCCGCCGCCAGCAGTCCGCCCGTCGCGGCCGTCCAGACGTAGAGGAATCGCCGCCGCGATAGCCGGCCGCGCGCTCTCGCGTCCCTGTGTTCCGACGGCTTTCCCGGATGAGCTGCGTCGCGTCGTGGATCCATCGTCTCTTCCTCCTCCGAAAAATGTTCCTAAGACCAGTCGTCGACGATTGCCAGTGCCGGCGGAGCCATCGTCTCCCGCCAACAGCCAAGCCGAATGGAGGATGGTGCGATCAGCAGCAACACCCACTACCAGCGCCCACGGGATTCACCCATCTCAGTCGCAAGTCCCTGGGCCGGCGGGCGGTAGGTGCGGAATTGCATTATATATGATGCGGACAAGTATAGCGAGCCCCAGGCAGGTCTGTCAAGAAGCGGTGCGCGATTGGTCGGTGCGTGCTATGATACTGGTGGGCTCCAAGGAGTCGGCTGCGCTGGAGAAGCTCATCGATGATCGTCACTCGACGGCTTCGCATGGAAACGCGTGGCAACGACGACGTCCTCGACCTCACCGGCGCCGTCGAGCAGGCGGTCCACTCGGCGGGCCTGCGGGCGGGCGCCGTCACCGTCTTCGTCACCGGCTCGACGGCCGGTCTGACGACCGTCGAGTACGAGCCTGGCCTGGTCCACGACCTCGGCGCCGCCTTCGAGCGATTGATCCCCCGCGGCATCCGCTATCGGCACGAGGAGCGTTGGGGCGACGACAACGGCCATTCCCACGTGCGCGCGGCGCTCCTCGGTCCGTCGATCGTCATCCCCTTTGAGAACGGCGCCCTCACGCTCGGCACCTGGCAGCAGATCGTCCTCGTCGACTTCGACACCCGGCCACGGACGCGCGAGGTCGTCCTCCAGATCATGGGCGAATCCTGACAGGTGTCACCGGGTTTCAAATCGGAGCGAGACCTGTTTGGCGTTGAGCACCGACCGCTGGTTGAGCAATAGGAGGACGTACTCGCCATCGCGCGGCGCCTGCCAGGTGAGCTGGAATCCGCTCCGAACGGCGCTCCATCGCTGCACGATCACGGGGCTGCCGGCCGAACGCGTCGCCTCGGCCATCGCCAGATCGATATCGGCCGGGCCGCTCAGCAAACCGAGCAGCGAGGTGAACTCGACGGCCACCGTCGCCCGAACGATCGTGCCGCGCACCAGTGCGCCCAGCGGGACGGTGGCGTTCTGGCCGGCGTTCACCTGAACCGGTCCCACCGGCGCCGAGCGGTAGAAGACCGGCGTCGGCGTCATGGTCGGGGTTGGCGTTGGCGTCATGGTCGGGGTTGGCGTCGACGTGGGCGTTGCCGTTGGCGTCGGCGTCAGGGTTGGCGTCGGGGTCGGCGTCGGCGTCTGCGTTGGCGTTGCCGTTGCCGTTGGGGTGGCCGTTGCCATGACAAACACCCGCGGCAGCCAGGAATGCTGAAGGGGATCTGTGACCGCCGTCGCCTGCGGCTCCGTCATCAGCGTCAGGAGCTGCGCGAGCACGCCGGCGCCCACCAGCGCGCCCGTCAACGCCACGACGACAACCGTGAGCGTCAAGCGGCCGGGCAGTAGCACAGCCCGCAGACCGGACCGCGCGCGCGCCGGCGCGCTGAGCGGTGCCTCATGGCGGCCTAGCCCCGGACGGGGGGCGTGCCCCAGCCCCCGGACGAGCTCGACGACGTCCAGCGGTAGGCGCCTGGTTGCCTCCATCGACCTTGCGGCAGATCTCGCGGCCAGTTGGTCGCGCGCCATCTGGATGGCCGCGCGCATCTGCACAGCGGTCTGGTATCGCCGCTCCGGATCCTTCGCCAGCGCCCTCAAGACAATCGCCTCGGCGCGGGCCGAGATCTCTGGGCGCAGCCGGCGGAGCGGCAACGGCTGCTCCCGAATGTGGCGGAGCGCCACCGCGACCGCGCTCTCACCCTCGAACGGCCTGCGACCGGTCAGGAGCTCGTAGAGCACGACGCCAAGGCTGTAGAGGTCCGACCGCGCGTCCAGCGCCTGCCCCTGAGCCTGCTCGGGTGACAGGTAGTGGACCGACCCGACGACCGAGGTGTGCGCCGTCGATAGCGCCGACGCGCCGACCGCGCGGGCGATGCCGAAGTCCGTCATTCTGGCCCGCCCCCGCTCGTCCAGAAGCACGTTGTGCGGCTTCACGTCGCAGTGGATGAGCTGGCGCTCGTGGGCCGCGCCCAGCGCGTCGGCCATCTGAGCGGCGATGTCGAGCGCCTCCGGCTCCGGGAAGCTGCCCCGACGGCGCAGCGCGTGCGCGAGGCTCTCGCCCGGCACGTGCTCCATGACGATGTAGCTGGTCCCTTCGGCGATCCCGAAATCGTAGACCGCGACGATGTTCGGGTGGCTGAGTGCTGCGGCGGCTTGAGCCTCCCGCTTGAACCGGTCGGCGACGTGCTCGGCGGTGGAGGAATCATCGGCGCCCTGGCGCCGGAGCAGCTTGATCGCCACGGCCCGCCCCAGCACCGTGTCAACACCCAGATAGACGTCGGCGACGCCACCTGAGCCAATCTGGCGCTGGATATCGTATCGGCCAGCGATCAGCCGTCGCTGCATTTGCAGCCCCCGGCCGCTCGCAGCCGCGGTCGGCGCCCGTCGAAGCGCGACAGCCCCTCCTCACGGGCCACGGCCATTGCCTGTCGGAGCTCGTCGGGCGTCAGTCGCCGTCGCATCTCAGGATAGCGCTCGGTCTCGAGCACCGCGCCCGCCGGATAGTACTGCGCCATCACGTTGACGTAGGTATCGGGCGAGATCTCACGGGCCAGCCAGCGGAAGATCTGGCGGGACGCGTCGAGGAAGCCGGGCATGACCAGATGGCGCACCAGCAGGCCGCGCCGGGTCAGTCCGGCTTCGGCGTCGATCACCAGGTCGCCTACCTGAAGGTGCATCCCAACCCGGCAATAGCCGCACTCGTCGGCCAGCCGAGCCACCCGGCAGCCGCGCGGGCAGACGCGGCAGATCGGACGTTCGTCCTGGCGCCGCCGGCCCAGCAGCTCGCGCGACGCTTCAGCCCTGGCTCGAAGAAGCCCCCGCGCAGCGGTCTCCAGGTAGACCGGCTGACTCTGGGCCATCGTCCCTCCTCACCGCTCGCCGAAGCACTGGACATCTGCACCGTTGGAGCAGCTTGCAGAAGGTCGCGTCGTCTGTGCAAACGGCTCTATTATGCCACATTCGCCCTCTCGCAAGCGGATCGCGCGGCAGCGGCTGGCCTGCTTCTTGCCTGGTTGCCCACCGTATCGTACCGCCTGCCCGCCGGATGGTCGCTCGATCCGGCGGGAGTCGGACCGGGTCTCTGGAGGTGAGCAACAAGATGACGACGTCTTCCTGGGGGGAACAGCGCATCCACGTGCGCACCGCGCGCAGCCTGCCGCGCCGTCTCTTCCTGATCACTGCCCTGGTCGCCGCCCTGCTGCCGGGCGCCGTCGGCGCTGAGCCGCCGTCCTCGTCGGACTGCGCGCACACGGCTCGGGACGTTCCCGTCGCCGGCGCTGAGGCCGGACCGCCGCCCTGGCCGGACGATCCACTCAGCGTACAGGTCGTACACGTGCCCATCGGACCGGCGGGCGAGCCCGGCTCCTGGGTTTGGGACCCGAACCACTTCGCCGGAGGTAGTGGAGTATCCCATACCTGGACGCCGCGGTGGGTGTGGGTCACCGCTCCGGGCACGGTCTAACCTGGTTTTCGCGCAACCAGCGGCAGTTCCGAGTGAAGCCGAACCGCCAAGGCGCCAGGAAAGGCGCCACGAATGTCGGTTGACCGTCTGATCAATCGCTGTGCAATTCACTTCATCAGGGAGGCGACCGTCCAATACTGCCCGAGCTGGGGCCGGTTCTGCTCGCCTCCCAGTCGTTCTACGATGGGGTACACTGCACACCCCTCTCGACAGTGCGGGCGGACGCATCCCAGGTGCCGACGGAGCCGCAACCGATCCGAGCCGCGACCGTGAGGGAGTGGACCCCGGGCTCAGCCGTCGGACCGAGCCTGAACCGGTCCAGCGCCGATGGCGCTGGGAGGCGCCTGCAGGCCGTTTCTCGAGGAACAAGCGGGCCGCTGTCCTCTCTGGATCGCCCCCCGCCTGCCAGCCGCGCAACCGACGCTGTCGGGACCGCTCCCTCACGGTCGCGGCTCGGACAGGGCGCCGCCGTCAATCTGATCGGATCGGAAGCTGGCCGATGCGGACGGCCACATCCTCGATCGTTACGGCGCAACCCATCTGAACGGCTTGCAGGATCGCCGGAAAGACGTCCGGTAGCCTTCGGGTCACCAGTTCTGGTCCAGAGACCGCCAGACGCATCTTGACCAAGCTCGGTCGATTGTAGCCGCTCTGGCCGAGGAGGGTGGAGGAATCAAGATACTGCGTGAGGACTACGCGATCTCCGCACCGGGCAGCCCTTCTCCACGGTAGGTCGGACAAAGTCTGCCCGGCCAACTGTCGATTAGGTTTGCGGTCGTCTCAGGCGGCGGGCTCCTCCTCGCCAGTCATCAGATTTACGCGAATCATTCTTGTCTCGCCGCTGATAGGGACAACACGAGTCGCTGGCACCACCCGTCCAGTTAGGGGCGGCTGTGGCTTAATATCATACACAAGGCCGCGCGGCGTGTACCGATATCCGTCGACCTCGATCTCCACTGCTCCGTCCACGTTCGCATATATCGCCGTCTCCCCGGGAGCGACCACCAGCGTCCAATCGCCCGTATCCTCGTTTCCTACCAGCGAGCCGGTTGACGCGATCGCTGGCTGAAGTTCACCGACGCATTGAATGAGGCGTTCAAGGCCGGTTAACACGTCGAACTCACCATCACTCTGCGCAGGTCCGAGCGCCGAGTTCAGAACATGAGCGAAACCTTCGGCAAGCCGCTCGGTCAGCCGCAGGCTTCCGTTTGTTGCATCAAAGATGCAGACACCCTGGCACCGCTCGTCCCCTAACGGCGATCGGCGGGAATCGAAGAGGCCAACGCCGAGATCGCGCTCCTGGATGCCGAACTCGCGACAGAACGTGTCAAGGACTCTGTGGGCTAGGTCCGCGGATGTCGTGGGCAGGTTGGGAAAATACCAGCAGACGCCCGTTGTTTGAAAAAGCCGGCAGAGTTGGCGCTGGTGATATGGAGAACCTGCGGCATACAAGTACTTTTGCCTGGACGATCCTCGCCGTTCAACGAATCCGAGCACCCGTTCGCTTACCTGCATCTCGACCTCCGCGACGAACCCTGTCGTTGAACGCAGGAGTTTGAAGACCCCGCCCTCAAAACGCGGGAACACCATTGCCTGCGCAATTGGTCTGGTCGTCCAATGCTTTTCTGCCTCACAGTGGATCTGGGCTCCTACCTGGCTGAAGCGCTTTACGCGGTACGGACGGGCCTGATAGTAGTAGATGGCACCGGGGTAGGCCTCCCGGAGCGCCTGGGCATACGAAATGCTGCCGAGCGCCTGGTCGAACGGGCCCTTCACCCGGAAACTTTTTTCAGCGGCCGTCCTCAAAGGGAACTCAAAGTGCGGGCCAGATTGAGCCCGCTGCTTCATCGGGTAGAGGTCAGAGGGTACGGCCTCCGTTGGGTTCAATTCATTCTCCAAGAACCTTCGGAACGAGGAGGGGAGAGACGCGAAGGAAGCCAAATCGTACTTGTCTCTCCCAAGCTCGGCGACCTCATACGCGGCGCACAGGACATTGGCGTACTGGATGTACCGGTTCTCGAGATACAGCCAACTCGGCTCAAGCGGGCGCCGGACGTATCCTTCCAGGTTCTCCAGTTCAACGGAAGGCCGTCCTTCATCGATCAGGAGACACACTCCCGGGCTTCGCCTGCCGGCACGGCCCAGTCGCTGCCAGAAAGCCTTCATAGATTGCGGCCGGGTCAACAGCAGAAGCAGGTCGATGTCTCCAATGTCTAGTCCGAGTTCCAGCGCGCTTGTGGACACGACGCCTGCGAGCGTGCCGCGCTGCAGGGCCTCTTGAATAGAACGGCGATCTTCGGCTTCATAGCCCGCACGGTATGGAAGAACCTGACGGCCTGCTGGTGGGCTAACCGAATCGCTTTGTGCGGCGGCGGCGCTTTCCGCCTCGCAGTCGGTGTCCACTTCGCCTAGATCTTCGTCCACGCGTTGCGAGCGCCCAGCGGCTGCGACGAGCCGCTCCACCATTTGGCGCGAATCCGCAAAGGCGAGGAAGCGTCCTTCCCCTACGCGCGCGAGAGAAGTGAGCAGCTTCACCGTACTGTCAAAGGACCGTCCCGCGATCCCTCGCGCGAGCAGAAGGGTTTTCGGTGGGCTCATGGAGCCGTCGTCTGCCAGACCAACGCAGCACATTTCACGGCCCGTGAGTTCTCGAACGAAGCGATCCGGGTCGCCAAGCGTTGCTGTACTACAGATGACTCGGTAGCGGCCTGCAGCGGCTTGAAATCGCCGCAAGAGATACGCCATGTTTGTCCCGAACGCCCCCTCGTAGACATGCGCCTCATCGAGGACAACCAGATGCACGTGCTCGATGAAGACCTGGATGGTTCGCTCCGCCAAGTTGCTCATCATCCACGCATGGGCGACGTCGGGGGTCATGGGCACCACCCGATTGGCACGCAGGCTATCGAGGCGCCGGTCGGTTGGCACACCACCATCGATGTAACCCACCCCGATACCCAACGGTCCGAGGATCGTCTGCCATTTGCTCATCTGATCCTGAATCAACGCACGTGCTGGATAAAGAGCGAGCACGCAAGCGGAGGAGTCCCTCTGAACCAAGTCTGCTGCTGCTGTGATGAACACCAAGCTCTTGCCCGAGTTCGTGGCTGTTGCGAGGCAAACATCCTGTTTGTCCAGGAGCAACTCAAGAGCCTTCGCCTGGTGGGAGTACAGCCCATCTGGATAGTTGGCCGCAAGCAATGCTCGCACGGTTGGGTGCAGACGAGCGGGCACGGGCAAGCGGCGTGCGTTCCGGCCGGCAAAGCCCTTTCGAGTCACGATCTCAAAGCCGGCCTGCTGCGCGATCTGGATCATCTGGTCTTCCTTGCAGTAACTCATGGCATGCTCCCTCTCTTTGCGATCTGTAGATACAGTTGCCACGCCGATGCCGACAGCGAACACTCGCCTCAAGAGGCCAACCGACCTGCCACGGAAATCGCGATGGCAGCGCCGTCTTCAGGAAGCCGCCATTCGCTCTTCTTCCGTATCTCACGGAGCGCGTCTGCGCCGCGATAGGCTGTGGTCAGCAGGCCGCCTTCGCAGGAAGGGGATCTCCAGTCCGACCACCATGTTGTGACTCTGCCGGACTTCGCCGCGCCGGTACAGTCCGACGTGTGCAGACGTCCCATCATAAGCGACGGCAGTCCCAACCACTGATTCCCCCTCCAGTCGGATAGACTGGCCGAGTCCGACGGCTGGATACTCGTTCATCCTCGCCTCGACAGCCTTCGAGACGAAGTCCGCAGCTGCTTCGGTTCCGAGTGTCGCCAGCGGCTGGCCGAGAGCCTCAAGTGCATAGCTCCGGACAAGCCGGTCCCAGTAGGCGGCTAGGATCGCCGGATGGTCAAAGAGATCAGCCATCAGGCAGACCCCGCCGATGGTCAGGACAACGCCAATCGCCTCGGCGGGCAGAGGGAATGCCGATGCATAGTCCTCCAGACGCCCGGCGCGAGCGACGTAGGCATCGTGCAGCGCTGCGGTGGGTGAATCGACCTGGAGAGCAGCGTGAACCTCGTCGACCTCCGCCCAGACTGCCGCTTGCTGCGCTGACTGCACCGACTCGGCCCTCACCCGACGCAACCTGAAGGGCGCATTACCCTCGCTTCGGAACCTTGCCGTAAAGCCGGACCAACGCCCTCGCTCAACGCAACTGACGGCCAGCTCAATCGCCGCCCCCGTCGGCACGAGGACGCTCCCGTTCGCGACGCGGTTTTGTCCCCCTCCGAGGAGTTCTTCTCCGTCCATGATGAAGACGGGCAACTTCCCTGTATTGCTGACACGAAGCGTATTCACCTGCGGCGGGGCCAGCTCGGTTACCTCGGCTGTGCCCCTGCCAATCGCTTCGACCAATGGGACATGCTGTGGCTCGAGGCCGTGCGATCCGTGGAGAGGCACGAGGGTCATCCCCTCGAACGACCGCGGGATCCCGAGCCAGCGACTGGCGAGGTATTCTCGAAGCTGCTGCGCCTGCGTGACCAATTCATCCCCTCCCACGCGATTTCGCACTATCGGCTGTTTCTGGAAAGGATTGTACCGCGGGAATGCGGCGGAGGTTCTTGGGGAATTCTTGGTAACTATGGGGCGTCCAGCGATCCGCCGATCAATCAGGCAACGACAGGCGATAGCCACGTCCATGTACGGTCTGCAAGAGCTTCGGTTGGGCCGGGTCCAGCTCGATACGGAGTCGGATGTCGTGGACGAGCCGGTGAACCAGAGGGCGCAAGGTCGATGGTAGAGCCTGGCTACCAGGCCAGAGACACTCGCGGATTTCCCTGTAGGTGCACGGTTTCCCGGCTTTCTGATAGAGGAGGTAGATGAGGCAGTACTCCAAAGGTGCCAGGTGGACCCGCTTGCCCCGGATCCAGACAGTCTGGCGATCAGGATCGATCCTTAGCAGCGGTGGCTGGGCAGAGACCCGATCGAACAGTTCCTGGGCCTGTTTCGCCTCCTTCCGCTGGCCCAGTTGCTCAAACAATCGTTGGCTCTGGTCTGCCCACCTGGCAGCAGCCGCGAGATTCCCGAGATCTTCGCACGAGCGCGCGAGGCGCAGCGACGCCGCGGCCCGATCGGCCTTGCTCTTGAGATGCTGCGCGAGCGCGAGGCTTCTTTCGAAAAAGGCTTGAGCTCGTTCCGGCTCACGCCGCTTCAGCGACACATCCCCGAGCCCATTCAGCGCATAGCCCAGCCGCGTATCGTCGCCGAACTCGGTGAAAGACTCCGCCGCCTGGTTGAGGTACGCGGTCGCCTCATCTAGGCGATCTTCCGCGAGGCTCAGGTACGCCCGGTCGACGCACAGTCGCGCTTCGGCGTACCGGCGCTGCCCCGGTTCCCAAAGTTGGCTCGCAGCGAGACCGGCTCGATCGAGTAGATCGCGGCAGGCGCCGAGATCGTTGCGCCGATGCGCGATCCGCGCCAGGTACCGAAAGGCGTCAGCCAACTCCTGCCAGTGCCCTGCTTGCTGCAACAACGGCAACGCGTCTTGAAAACAGAGCCAGGCTTCGTCGAGCTCGCCAAGCTGGAGGTGTGTCCAGCCAACATCCCCGGACAGCGCTTCTCCCTGTTGCCAGGCGTCGCCGAGCCGGGCCGCTGCTTCGTAGGCTACCCTGCCATACTGGATACGCTCTCGCCAGTACCCTCGCATCCAGAAGAAGTTGTTCAACGGTCGGACGAAGTCGAGGACGAGACTCCACCGCTGCTGCTCGATGCACCAGGCGGCCAGCGACAGGATCGTCTCCCGCTCCCGCTCGATCAAGCTATGCCCATTCTCATCCTGGAAGCCGCCGTGCCGCCATAGGAATGCCCGATAGTACTCGATGGCCCGCGCTCTCAACGCCGTTTCCAGTTCCGGTCGCTCCCGAATCGTAGCCCGGACGAATTCTCGTGTAAGCGGGTGGAGGCCGAGCAGCGAATCCCGGTTGCCGGGGCCGCTCCGATCCTCGATGAGTGAGAAGTGTTCGAGATCTTCGATCGCTACAGCGAGTTGTGCCGGGTCCAGCGCCGCAGTGGCGCCCAGCGCTCGGGCGCTTACCGGTCCCGCCAACAGACATGCCGCCTGTAGCACTGTCTGAGCAGTCGTACTGAGCATTCGAAAGGACGGCTCGAAGAGGGTTGGCAACGGCCCCCCTTGCGCCATCCCCTTGAATTCGGCCAGGATCTCCGTTAGACTTCGGCCCCTCGCTTGGCCAACTAGCCACCGGAGTGCGAAGGGGAGCCCGTCCGTCGCTGAGTGCAGCGCCGACAAGATCGATGGCGGGAGAATCTTCAGTTGGGGTGCCAAAAGCCGTTCGGCCTCGTGTTGGACGAGCTGCCGTGCCTCGTCCTGATCCATGCCACCAAGGCGGACGAGCTGCGCTGCAGGTAGTACCGATCCGAGCCGGCCCCGGAAGTCGATGGAGCGGCTCGTTACCAGCACCCGTGATCTCAGCGGAACCCGGGAGAGAAACGTGAAGATGTCGATCTGCTGATCGGCCTCGACGGCCTCGAAGTTGTCCACCACAAGCAGGATGGCTTGCTCACCCAGAAGCTTCAAGACCGCGTGCATCAGGTCGTCGCCGGGCAGAGCCGCGACATCGGCACGCTCCAGGCAGCGTGCGAGCTGGCGCAGCAGGTCATCCCGCCGGAGAGGGCGGTCACGGGCGCTGGCCCAGACAACCGCCGAAAACAGGCCGCTCTCTGCCAGTGCGTGTACCACATCCAGCGCCAACCAGGTCTTGCCAGTGCCACCGAGGCCGTACAGAACCACCACAGATCGGCGGGCGTGGAGCGCGTTCTCGATGTCCCGGCGCGCCGATGGTCGCTGCACCAGCCCCCGCGGTCTAGCCGGCAAACCATCGACGGTGACAGCCATCTCGGCCCTCCCTGACGCGTCGGGCCACGTCAGTCGGATCGGCATCGGTGCCACTCCGATTTATATCACTGGGCTTGCTACTCAGGCAACATGTCTCAATTGATGGACAGCATACCACTATCGCCATCGCTTTGATTGCAGGCGACTGAGCTGCAGAGGGGCGTTTCCCCTTGCCAGCTATGGCGGAACAGATATCCGCTTGTCTGTCGCCTTACGGCACCGGCCCGCTCTGATCCGCCGTGAAGCCGAGCCCGGCCTCGGGGCTCGGGCTGCTTTCCAGGGCCGGTCCTGGCTGCGGCCCTGACGAGCGGATCAGCATCGCTTCGAGCCGCTCGATGGCCATTTCGGGGGAGATGCTTTCCATGCAGATGTGGCTGTCGCGGAGGCAGTGGACGTTGCGGAAGTTGTTCTCCAGGCAGAGCGTGCAGTTGACGGTCGGGAGCGCCAGTTGGAGGTGGACCACCTGCGGCGCCCAGAGCTGCCAGGAGCTGGCGCCGAAGAGGGCGAGCGTCGGGGTGCCGACGCCGACGGCCAAATGCATGATTCCGTTGTCGATGGTGGCGCAGGCCCGCGCCTGGCGCAGGGCGCCGGCCACCTGCGGCAGGGTCAGCTGGCCGCGCAGGTCGAAAAGCCCCGTCTCGCGCAGCAGGTGCTCGTCCATCTCGGCGCAGTGGTAATATGCCTGCTGGCCGCTCGGCCGGTCGCCGAGCAGGCCAACGCCAAGGCCGCGCCCCTCACACCAGCGGATCAGCCGCTCCCATGAGGACGTCGGCCAGAGCTTGGCCGTGCGGCTGGCGCCGGTCGAGATGAGGATCGGCGGGATGGCGAACGGCGGCGCCGCCCAGGGCACCTCCGTCCGGTGGAAGTCCGTCTCGACGTAGGCCATCCGGCAGAAGATCTCGCCGATGAAAGTCGACGACACGACGTCGCCGTACTGCTCCAGGAAGTCCGGCGAAGTCCAGACCGCCTGGCCGACCTGGCCGGGCCGGTCGGTGGGTGGATCGACCTGACGCCGGAGGTCCGCATGGAAACCGTTGCCGACGAGGTAGGTCGGGCGGATCGCGGCGACGGCGAGCGCGTTGGCGGGGTGGAACTCGCAGTTGATCGCCAGGTCGTACGGCCCGGCGGCGGCTTCCCGAGCGGCGACGAACCCGGCGAGGTCGCGGGTGGCGTCGTGTACGCCAAAGAGGGAGAACCGGGCGTCGATCAGGGGGCTCGCCTCCTCCATCTCGCGCGTTCGCTCGCCGCCGAAGTAGTCGACGGTGCAGCCGGGGTACTTCTCCCGCAGCCCCCGCAGCAGCGGCGTGACGACGACGAAGTCGCCGATGGCATCGTAGAACAGCACGGCGACGTGCGGTCGCTCACGAAGCTGCTGGCCGGTAAAGCGCTCCAAGGCAACCCTCCTGACGTCGAACCGGTCTGGTTATGCGTCATGCGTCATACGTCATGTCCAGCGCGCCGGGGCAAGAGTCATACCAGATAACGGCGGGCATTATACCATGTGCAATGGACTATTGACAGGCGGCCGGCCGGCGTGGTAGCTTCCTTGCTGTTGTATCATGTGGCAGGAAGCCTGCCCGCTTGTGGCGTGAGCTAGGGAAAGGGGAGACCGGGATGCAAGAGCGCTCGAACCGATCGACAGGGACTCCTTCCAGTATCCGAACGATCTTGCCGGGAGGGGCCATCGCCACCCTGGCGATCGTGCTCGCCATTCCCATTCTGATAGGCATCCTCGCGACCATCCCGGTCGGCGCGGCGCCGTCCGAGCCGGGGATCGGCGTCGCTGCGGTCTCGACGGTCAACGGCAAGGTATTCGACCCGACCGGCGCGACAGGGGTTGGCGGCGCCTACGTCGTCGTCGCCGGGCCCGGCGGCGCTATCGGCTTGGGGCTCAGCGTTTCCAACCCGCCTGCGCTGGTCGGCCAGTTCGCCGTTCCTGTCACCAGCCTGCCCGATGGGACCTACGTGGCGGTGGGCATCGCCCCCGACGGTGTCCCCTATGCCAACTCGCTCCCGGTCACCTTCACGGTGAGCGGCGGCACCATGACCCCGTCGTCGCTCGATATTCGGTTGACGGACATCCAGGTTTCTGGCTCCGTCGTCGATCCGACCGGCGGCGCCTTCACGTTCCCGACCACCTTCAATCGCGACCGCCCCGAGGTGATCCTGGCCGGCCAGAGCCTGACGGGCCTCATCCAGGCGGGCGCCCGGGTTGCGTTCACCTCCGAGGCCGGCAACTTCAAGTTCGGCGGCCTAACCGCGGGCTTTACCTATAACCTCTACGCCCGGGCGCCGTTCAGCGGCACGGCTTCGGCCTTCGCCAATTCGAACCCGCTGGCCGTTCCCTACTTTGGCGTTACTCCGATGACGGGGCTCTCGCTGCCGCTCGTCGCGCCGACGGTCAGCGGCACTGTCGTCGTGCCGGATGGGCGCATCGTGCCGAACGCCGAGGCGGTCCTGGCCCCGCTCGGCCTCGACGGGACGCAGGCGAAAGACTTCCTTTCGTCCCTTTTCCCGGGCCACCTCTCGCTGACGAACGTGCGGGGCGAGCTCCGCTTCGGCACGCTGATGACCGACACGAACCTGCTGTTCGTCATCCCGCCGCTCTCCGGCGAGTTCCACGAGTACGTCGCGCCGCTGCCGATCACGGTCACGCAGCCGGCCGGCGCAGCCCCCCAGTGGGTCGGCCCGATCACGCTGACGCTGCCGATGATCACCGGCACCGTTCGCCTGCCGGATGGCACTGCCGCGGCCGGCGTCGCCGTTCGCCTGCGCCCGCAGTCGGGGGCGGGCGGCGCCGTGGCCGTCACCAACGATCAGGGCCGCTTCCGGTTTCCGCGCGTGCCCGACGGCTCCTACCAGATCGAGGTTAATCTGTCGCTGGGCAGCCCGTACAGCGCGCCGCAGCCGACCCAGGTCGTCGTGTCCGGCGGCCAGGCGACGCCCAGCTCGGTCGAGATCCTGTTGACGAGTCCGCAGATCGTCGGCATCGTCAAGAACCCGGAGGGCGGCAACGTCCCGTACACCGGCGTCTCCGTCCGGACGGCCGGCGGGCTCACGACGCTGGGCACCGCGACGGATGGACAGGGCACATTCCGCCTGGGCGGACTGCCGGACGGAACGTACTCCCTCCAGGCGCTCGCACCGCCGGATTCGTCCTATGGCAAGTCGCTCCCGCTGACGGTCACCGTCGCCGCGGGCGTGGCGGCGCCGGCCAACCCGGTGCTGACGCTGACGACCGCGCAGATCTCCGGCACCGTGTACTTCCCGCTGGGCTGGTCGTTGACCGGTACTGCGTCGATAGCTGCCGAACTCCGCGTCCCGGTGCCAGGCGCCGTGGCCTTCCTCCGCACGCCCGACCGGCGCTTCCAGGAGGTATCCATCGCCGGCCCCACCGGCCGTTTCGCCTTCGGCGGGCTGGCCGACGGCGCCTACCTGCTCTCCGCCGAACCGCCGCACGCTCTGGATCTGAGCCCCGCCCCGGTGGTGACGGTGACTGTCCAGAATGGCGCAGCCGATAAGCGCACCCACGAGCTCACGCTGGGCCAGCCGCAGGTCCGCGGCGTGCTCCAGACGCCCGAGGGTGTGCCGGTCGGCCGCGGCTTCGTCACAATCCAGACGCAGGACCGTTCGTACGCAAGCGCCGCACCGGTCGATCCCCTTGGGCGCTTCCGCCTCGGCGGGCTCCGCGACGGCAACTACCTCCTCGAAGGCCAGCCCATGCCGGGCGATCCCTACATGCCGTCCCCGCCGGCTCCGATCACGGTGACGAACGGCATCGCGTCGCCCAACGAAGTCACGCTCCGGCTGTCGGCGCCGGGCCTCACCGGGACCGTGCGCACACCAGACGGCTCGGCGCCGGTGACCCGGACCAGCGTGGTGCTGCAGGGGGACGATGATCGCCTGCGCTTCGCCGTTGGGGTCAACCAGCACGGGCAGTTCGGCTTCGGCCGGGTGCCCGACGGCGCCTATGCCCTTCAGGCGTTCCCGGCGCCGGACACCGGGTTCGGGCCATCGCAGGCGGAGCGGGTCACCATCGCCGGCGGCCGCGCCGACCGCTCCGGCGTCGAGCTGCGGGTGACGCACCCGATCATCACCGGCACAGTAAGGGGACCGACCGGCGATACGCCCATCGCCGAGGCGTTCGTCTCCCTCCGGTCGCGCGACGAGCGCATCCGGCTGGGCACCGGCGTCAACCAGCAGGGGCGCTTCGGCTTCGGCCAGGTGCCCGATGGCGAGTACGTGCTCGAAGCCAGCGGAGCGCCCTCCACCGGCCTCGGCCCGTCGTCGCCGGTGACGCTAACGGTCGTGAACGGCGTCCCCAGCCGGACAAACGTCGATCTCCGCCTGACGACGCCCGTCGTCACCGGCACCGTCGTAACGCCGCTTGGCACCGGCCTGGCGAACGCCGCTGTCCAGTTGCACACGCCGGACTTCCGGGTCCGGCGGGGCAGCATGACAGGCCAGTCGGGCGAGTTTGCCATCGGCGGCGTGCCGGACGGCGACTACCTCGCCGTCGCGTTCCCACCCCCGGATTCCGACTTCACGGCGTCCCGGCCGGTGTCGGTCTCCATTCGGAGCCAGGCGCCCGTGTCGGTTCGGATCACGGTGACGCTGCCGAGCATCAGCGGCACCGTCGTCGGGCCGACCGGCCAGGCCGTCGCGCACGCCGGCGTCAACGTCTACACCCGCGACCGCTCCGTCCAGCGTGACACTGGGACGGGTGAGGACGGGCGGTTCAAGGTCGGCGGGCTGCCCGCCGGCCAGTACCTCGTCCAGGCATTCCCGCCCGCGGGCACGGATCTGGTGCCGTCGGCCGAGATGACGGTCACCGTCGTGGCCGACACGCTCACCGACATCGGCCAGATCGCACTCGGGCAGGTCCAGGTGCTGGGGCGACTCGTCGGACCGGACGGGCGTGCCGTGCCCCACGCCGGCGTGGTCATCTTCACCGCCGACCGCAGCTTCCACCGGAGCTACGGCACCGACGTCGGCGGCCGGTTCCGGATCGGCGGCCTGCCCGCCGGCAGCTACCTGCTGGAAGTACACCTGCCGTTCGACGCGACCGGCCTGATTGCGCCGTCCCCGCTGACCGTGCAGATCCCGCTGGCGAACCCGGACCTGGGTGACATCGCCTTCCGGACGGCGCCCAAGAGCATCGTCGGCACGGTGAGCCGGAACACCGGCGGGACTGTCGCCGGCGCGCTCATCTTTGCCAATCGCCAGAGCCCGCCCGCGTTCGCGTCGGCCTTGACCGACCAGAGCGGCGGCTACCGGCTCGACGTCGGCGGCGGCAACTGGAGCGTCGGCGTGGCCAACGACCCGCGCGGGGCGGCGCGCGATTGGATCTTCGATCAGCCGCCGGCCCAGGTGAGCTTCGCCGACAACACGACGACCGAAATGCGTACGGTGAACTTCACCGTCACCGTCGCCAACGCGGTGGTCTCCGGCAAGATCGCCATGCCGGACGGCTCGCCGCCGTTCAGCAACACGGTCTTCGTCAGCCTCCGCGATCAGACCGGCCGCGGCAGCGGCGCACCGCTCGCCGCCGACGGGAGCTTCCGCATTCGGGTGCCCGCCGGCACCTACCGGCTCGACGTCCGCTCGACCGATTCGAGCCTCTATGTGCCGACCCAGCCGCCCATCACCGTCGGCGGCGGTGACGCCGTCGACCTCGGCACCATCACGCTCCGCAACCGCAGTTCGACCATCTCCGGCGTCGTGGCCGACCAGGCCGGCAATGGCGTCGCCGGCATCGACGTTCGAGCCTGGTTGGCCGGCGGCGGCGACTTCGTCAGCACCGTGTCGATCACCGACGGCATCTACAGCCTGTCGGTCATCTCGGGCACGTGGGAGGTTCAGGCGCAGCCGAGGCCCGAGAGCACGTACCGGCCGTACGGCCCGCCGGCCCGGGTCGCCCTCGGCGACGCCGAGCAGCGCACGGGCGTCAACCTCCAGGTCGTCGCGACGGATGCCACGCTGACCGGGCGGCTCCTCGACGCCGGCCTGAACCTGCTCGACAAGGCTAACGGCTTCGTCTACGTCCTCCGCGGGGCCGGTACGGACACCCGGATGGTCGGCGGGGGGCCGCTGCGCAACGGCATCTACGAGATTGCGATCCCATCCGGCAGCGGCTATCGGGTCGGCGTCAACTTCCCGCCGGACTCCGGCTACGTGGCCGAGGAGCAGCCGGGCGTCTCCGTCGGCACCGGCGAGACGAAGCGGCTCGATCTGACGGCACGGGCGGCGAACGCGACCATCGCCGGATCGCTGCGGGGCACGGACGGTGCCGTGGTTCAGGGCGTTCCGGGCCACGTCTTCGCCGGCAGCCCCTTCGGGCATCGGGACTCCTGGATCGACCCGGCGACCGGAACGTACTCGATGTCGGTCGTCGCCGGCGCCTGGTATCTCAACGCCGCCGTCCCCGACGAGTCCGGCTACACCGTTCGCCCGGCGGCCAGCAACGTCGTGACCGCCACGGCGGGCCAGATAGCGACCTTCGACGTGACGGTCGCCCGCGCCGACGCCGCGGTGGTGGGCAGCGCCACGGATCCGTCCGGCACGGCCATTGGCGGCGCCTGGGTCTGGGCGTCGACTCGCCCGACCAGCACGGCGGGCGGCCCCCCGCGCTTCGTCGCCGGCGACGTCACGCGCGGGACCGGCGCCTTCACGCTGACGCTGCCGGCCGGCGACTACGAGATCCGGGCCACGCTGCCGCGGGATCGTGGCTACCTGGAGCCGGCGCCGGTGCCCGTCACGCTGACGACTGGGAGTCGCGTCACCGCCAACCTCCAGTTCCGGACGCCGAGCCTCGTCATCAGCGGCACGGTCACGCTGACCGGCACGGCGCACGCCGCCCACGTCACCGCCTTCGCCCGTGGCGGCGCCCGCGCCGAGGCGCAGGCCGGCGCCAACGGCCAGTACTCGCTGGCCATCGCCGGCAACGATACCTGGTTCGTCCGGGCCCGGAGCGTCGAGAACAACGTGCTCTACGAAAGCTCGCTCCTCACCGTGACCGTCGAGGCGGCGAGCGTCACCGGCCAGAACCTGGCGATGACCGCCAGGGCAACGCTTCCGGTTGCCGAGTCGGTCTCGTTCGACGCCTCCACGATGCAGACGGTCGTGCTCGGCGACGGTACCCGAATCGTCATCCCTGCCGGTGCCCTCGCCATCAGCGGCACGGTGACCGTCCGGGCGGCGCCGAAGGGCGAGATCCCGTTCGAGGCGTCACGCCGCCCGATCGGCCTCGCCTATGAGCTGACGGCCGTGGACGAGAACAACCAGTCGATCGATCAGTTCCTCCAGAGCGTCTCGATCATCCTGGCGTACACCGACGCCCAGCTCAGCGCGCTCGGCATCACCGCCGCCGACCTGGTGCCGGCCTACTGGGACCCGGATACAGGGAGCTGGCGGCCGGTCGAGAACGTCGTCGTCGACGAGGCCGCCCGCACGGTGACGATCTTGAGCGATCACTTCACCGACTTCGCCATCGTCAACACGCAGTCCACCGCGCCGACGACGACAACCGTCGAGCCGACCAAGTTCCGCCAGTTGCTGCCGATCGTGAACGTGAAGAGGAGCTCGGGCTGGTAGGGGCGGAATAAGGTTTCTGGTTGTAACTATTCAGCCTGTAGATTGGGGACGAAGGGAGTACCTGCGAAGACATGCTCAAGCGCCGTGAGGACGGGGTGGCCCTGCTTGCGAACCGTCGAGATGTAGCTGC
>JACQGW010000016.1 GCA_016199325.1 Chloroflexota bacterium | reverse complement strand
GCCTTTTTTCAGTGGACTCCTGTCATGCTGAGCCGCAGCGAACCCTCTCCCCGAAGCCAACGAGGAACGGCCGGGGAGATGCTTCGCTGCGGCTCAGCATGACGGAGAGGGACGGGGAACGGCCGGGGAGATGCGTCGCTGCGGCTCAGCATGACGGCGGTCGCGCGGGTTCGCCAGAGCACCTGATGACAGTGCCCGTCTGCTACCCCCATCGTCTCCTCTTCTTCGGCGCCGCCCGAGCAATCGCGACGGACACGCGCGCCCAGTCCAGCAGCCTGTCCTCATCTTCCAGCACGTCGGCCGGCACCCGATAGTAGGGCATCGGCCGGTACTGCTTGCTGCCGGCTTCCTCGTAGCGGGCGCGGTTCGTGTCGTCGACCTTGAAGAAGAGCCCTTCACCGGCGATAAGCGCGAACATGCTCGACTCGGCGAAGATCCCGTATCCGCCGAACATCGACCGGCTTGTGACCAGCCCAAGCGGCGCCAGGAGCTCCAGCACGCGATCCCGAAAGGCAGAATCTGCCGCCATCGCATCTCCCCCCGCACGTCATAGCGTTGCGCTCCATGATACCACGGCAGGCCACGTCCGGTCGCCGGCCAGCCCGTCGATCGGCGAACCACTCTCAACCGCAGCGGCCGGCCGCGGCCGGCGGCCCGGTTGACACGAGATCGCTCCCTCGGTATCCTGGGGATCGATCTTTCGTGTCGGAGGCGACGGCCATGATCCTGCGCTGCACTACCTGTGACACGGTCGCGGATGACCGGCCGAACCCCGGCTACTGCGCCACCTGTGGCCGGCCGCTCACCTTCGCCTACGACTACGCCGCCTTCCGCCCGCACGCCGAGCTGCCCGGCCTCTGGCAGTACGCCGACCTCCTGCCGATCCGCGACCCCAGCGCCATCGTCAGCCTGGGCGAGGGCAGTACGCCGCTCGTCCCCGCCCGGCTCGACCTCGGGCAACCGGTCTACTGGAAGGACGAAACGCGGAACCCGACCGGCTCGATGAAGGATCGGGCGCTGACGGTGGCCATTAGCAAGGGGAAGGAGCTTGGCCGGCAGCGGGCGATCATCGCCTCGACCGGCAGCGCCGGTATCGCCGCCGCCGCCTACGCCGCCCGCGCCGGCATTGCCATCGCCGTCCTCGTTCCGGCCGGCACCTCGCCGGACCGCCTGGCGGCGATGGCGCTCCTCGGCGCCGAGGTCATCGCCGTCCAGGGCTCGTTCGAGGCGATCCTGGCCGTCATCCAGCGCGCGCGAGCCGAGCACGGCTGGTACGAGGTGTCGACCGCGCGCGATCTCAATCCCTTCCAGGCCGAGGGGCCAAAGACCATCGCCTACGAGATCGCCGCGCAGCTCGGCCGGGCGCCGGACGCCGTCGTCGTGCCGATCGGCGGCGGCGGCACGCTGGGCGGCATCTGGCGGGGCTTCCAGGACCTCCTCTCCCTCGGCCGCATTCCGGCGCTGCCGCGCCTCTACGGCGTCCAGAACGTCAGATACAACGCCCTGGCGCTGGCGCTGCGAAAGAACCTCCGGACCCAGGCCGAGATCGAGGCGCTCGGCCTCGACCCCTTCCAGCCGACCGTGACGCCCAACCTCAAGCACGCCGTCCCGCCGGACTGGGCCGTTGCCCTGGCGGCCCTCCGCCAGTCGTCCGGCGATGTTCTCACCGTGACCGACGACGAGGCGTTGGCCGGCCAGGCCGAGCTGGCCCGAACCGAAGGGATCTTCGTGGAAGCCTCATCGGCGGTCGTCGTGCCCGCCATCCGGCAGCTCCGCGACGGCGGCCAGGTCCGGCCGAATGAAACCGTCGTCGCCGTCCTGACCGGCTCCGGCTTCCGCGACGCTCGCCTCGTCGCCGGCCATCATCCGCGGGAGGTCCCGGAGCTGACCCCGGACGCGTCGCTCGCCCGACTTGCGAGGGTGGGGGACGCAGCGGGAGGGAGCTATTAACCTGTATGCCCGTCGGACACCTCGGAAAAGTCTATCAAGACGGCGAACTGATCGTGCGCCAGGGAGACCTGGGCGACTGTATCTACGTCCTGCTGTCGGGAAAGGTCGAGGTCTTCGCGCAGGGACCGCACGGTGTCGTCAGCCTCTCGGTGCTCAAGCATGGTCTCGCGGGCCGCCTGGAGCATCTCAGCCGCCAAGGCCGCCGTCGGTTCTACCAGACGTCCTGGATAGCGGTAGGCGACGGCACAGGGCGTTAGCCGCGCCGCCACAGGCTCGAAGCGCGCGAAATCGGCAGCGATATCTGCGCAGGACCGTACCAGCTCCACCAGCATCGGCCCCCGTCAGGCGCGCCATCAAATGTACCAGATGCGCCCCTCGGTAGCACCCGGTCCTTAACACTCCTTTTGCATCTTCGTAATACCGGCTTAGCGGTTCTGTGGCAGTCTGGTACAATAGAGCAGCGCTCGTCCTGTCCTCGGCGAGAGTTTGATTCGGGAGGGTGTTCATGGGTCTCCGGCTGCGCTTGGGCCTCTTCGTCCTCGTCGTCTCGTCACTCCTCGGCTGCTCGCTGCTGCCGGGCCAGGCGCCGCCAGGACCGGGCGGCGGCGGCCCGCGGCCGGGCGGGGCCGGCGCCTTCGCCGGACGCGTTGCCGCCGTCACCGTCGCGCCGGTCACGAAGGGCCCGGTCCAGTTGATCCTCACCTACCCCGGGACCATCCAGGCCAGGGCGCAGGTGAACCTGGTGCCGAAGGCGAGCGGCCGGATCGAGAAGTTCCTGGTCGACGTGGGCGACGGCGTCAAGGCGGGCGATCCCCTCGTTCAGTTGGAGCGAGCCTCGGCCCAGATCCAGGTGCAGCAGGCCGAGGCGGCGCTGGCGGCGGCCCGGGCCCGCCTGGCTGTGCTCAAGGCCGGCGCCCGGCCGGATGACGTGGCCGCGACCGAGGCCGCGGTGCGCAACGCCCAGGCCCGGGTCGATCAGCTCAGCCCCACCGAGTCCGACCTGGCCTCCGGCCAGGCCGCGCTGGCTGCCGCCCAGGCCACGCTTACCCGAGCCGAGAACGACCTTGCCAAGCTGAAGGCCACGGCGGATTCCGACGCCGTGCGGCTGGCTCAGCAGGACGTCGAGCGGGCCAGGGCGACCCTGTGGTCGGCCCAATCGAACCGGGACGGTCAGTGCAGCCCGCGGAACCCCGTGTACGTCTGCAACGCGGCGAACGCGACGGCGATGGCGGCCGAGACGGGATTGGCCCAGGCCCAGGCCAGGCTGGACACCCTGCTGGCCGGGCCCAAGCCGGAGGACCTGGCCAACGCCGAGAAGAGCGTCGAGAGCGCCCGGGCCGCCGTCGCCAGCGCCGCCGCCCGGCTCGAGCAGCTCAAGGCCGGCCCGAAGGCCGCCGACCTTGCCGCCGCCCAGGCCACGCTCGACCAGACGAAGAGCCAACTGGCGCTCAAGCGGGCCCAGGCGACGCCCGAGGACGTCAAGGCGTCCGAAGCGGCCGTCGACCAGGCCCAGGCGTCGCTCGATGCCGCCAGGCTCGCGCTCGCCGAGACGACCCTGACGGCCCCCTTCGACGGCCTGGTCGCTGCCCGCAACCTGAGCCCCGGCGCGCTGGCGACCGGTCAGTCGCCTGTCGTCTCCATCGTCAGCAAGGAGATCGAGCTCGTCATCCCCGTCGAGGAGTCTCGGATCGACGTCTTCCGGCCGGGTCTGGGCGTCGCCCTCAAGGTCTCCGCCTACCCGGCCGAGACCTTTCCGGCGAAGGTGGCCGCGATCGCGCCCGCGGCCGACGCCCGGACCCACACGTTCCCGGTGCGGATCGCCCCCGACAACAGCTCCGGCAAGCTGCGGGCGGGCATGTTCGCCGACGTGCGGGTAACGGCCGACCGCCGTGAGAACGCGCTGCTGGTGCCGAAGGATGCGATCATCCAATCCGGCGAGAAGCAGATCGTGTTCGTCGCCCGGGACGGCCAGGCGAGCCTGCGGGAGGTCCGGGTCGGTATAACCGAGGAGAAGAACGTCGAAGTGATCGAGGGGGTGGCCGCCGAGGACCAGGTCGTCGTCGCCGGGCACAGCAACCTGCGAGACGGCGACCGCATCCTCATCCCCGGCCAGGCTCGCCCGGCGGGGGCGCCGGGTGGCCCGCCCGGCGCCCAGCCCGGCGGGCAGGGCGCTCAACCCGGCGGCACGCCGGGCGCTCAGCCCGGCGGCCCCGGCCTCCAGCGGGGTCCCGGTGGCCAGGGCACGCCCGGTGGGCAAGGAGCCCCCGGCTTCCAGCGCGGCGGCACCCCCGGCCCCCGGGGCGGCACGCCGACACCGGCGAGCGGGCAGTAGTGGAATACCACAGTGATGGCATGCGCCCGTCAAGAGCTGACGCATGACGTATGACGCATGACGCATGAGCCCGGCAACCCGCATCCATCACGATCAGCGTGGCATGCCAGTAGCACATTGCGGAGGAGCATTCGATGGGACTCACCCGGCTCGCGGTCAACCGTCCGCTGACGATTCTCATGTTCGTGCTCGGCCTGGTCATCCTCGGGCTCGTGGCTCGCTCGCAGCTCCGAGTCGACCGCATGCCGAACATCAGCTTCCCCTTCGTCGGCGTCAGCTTCTCCTATCCGGGCGCCTCGCCGGAGGACGTCGAGGCGCTGGTCGTCGACCGGATCGAACAGCGGCTGGCCGGCCTGGCCGGCGTCACCTCGATCAACTCGACGTCGAACGTTGGCTCCGGCTCCATCAACGTGTCGCTGGCCGAGGGGGCCGATGCCGACCGGGCGGCGGTCGACGTCGAGCGGCGCCTGGCGACGCTCCGGGCGCAACTGCCTGCCGACGTCACGCCGTCGGTCAACCGAGCCGACCCGAACGCCTTCCCGATCATGAACATCTCCCTCACGGGCGCTCTGCCGATGGACGAGCTCTACCGGCTGGCCCAGGAGGTCGTGCAGCCGCGGCTCCAATCGGTCCTCGGCGTCGCCGACGTCCAGGTTAGCGGCGGCCTCCAGCGTGAAGTGCGCGTCGTCCTCAACTACGCCCGGCTCGAGGGCTTTGGCCTGACCGTGGCCCAGATCACGCAGGCCATCGCCCGCGAGAACCTCGACCAGCCGGGCGGCACCCTCGTCGAGGGCCGGCGGCAGGTCGCCATCCGCTCGGTGGGCCAGATCCGGAGCGTCGACGAGCTCCGCGACCTGATCGTCGCGGCGACGCCCACCGGCGCCATCTACCTCCGCGACGTCGCCACCGTCACCGAGGGGTACCGGGAGCGGACCCGCCTCCAGCGCACCAACGGACAGGATTCCGTCGGCCTCAGCGTCGTCAAGCAGTCCGACGCCAACAGCATCCAGGTGGCCGACGACATCAAGCGGGAGATCGACCGGGTCCGGCGCCAACTGCCGTCCGGCGTCGACGTCCTCGTCACCAACGACAGCTCCCGCTTCACCCGGGCCGCCCTCGACGCCGTCGACAAGGACCTGACGCTGGCGATCATCCTGACCGCCCTCGTCCTCCTGCTCTTCCTGCACACCTGGCGGAACGTCGTCATCGTCATCCTGGCGATCCCGACCTCGCTCATCGCCACCTACCTGGTGATGCTCGCCGCCGGCTTCAGCCTGAACACCATCTCGCTGATGGCGCTCGCGCTGATGATCGGCATCCTCGTCGACGACTCCATCGTCGTCCTGGAGAACATCCACCGGCACCTCCGCCTCGGCGAGAACCCCATCCTGGCCGCGCTGAACGGCCGGAGCGAGATCGGCCTCGCCGCCATCGCCATCACGCTCACCGACGTCGTCGTCTACGTCCCGGTCGCCTTCATGCAGGGGAACCTCGGCCGCCTCTTCCGCGAGTACGGGCTGACCATCGCCGCGGCGACGCTCTTCTCCCTGTTCATCTCGTTCACGCTCACGCCGATGCTCGCCTCGCGCTGGTTGAAGCCGCGGAACGGCCCCGACGAGGAAGGGCGGTTCTTCTGGTCCCGCTTCAGCCGGACCTGGGAGCGCAACTTCGACCGGCTGGCAAGCGGCTATGGCCGGCTCCTCGGCGTCGGCCTGCGGCTGCGCTTCCTGGTCTTGCTCGTCGGCGTGGTCGCCTTCGGCGCCGCCCTTGCCATGATCCCGCTCCGCATCCTGGGAACCGAGTACGCCCCGCAGGAGGACGACGGCCAGCTCTCGGTCAACATCCAGATGCCGCCGGGCACGTCGCTGGAGATGGCCGATCAGACGGTTCGCCAGATTGAGGCGGCGCTGGTGACCCAGGTACCCGAGATTCAGGCGATGTTCACCAGCGTCGGCGCCGGCGGCTTCGGCGGCTTCGGCGGCGGGGGTGCCAACGGGAACATCAGCATCCAGCTCGTCGACAAGAGTCAGCGGGAGCGGTCGGTCTTCGACGTCGCCGCCGTCGCCCGGCGGCTCGGCGGCCAGATCCCGGACACGACGGTCCGCGCCTCGGTTCAGAGCGCCCTCGGCGGTGGTGGCGGCGGCTTCGGCGGCGGCGTGTCTGTCCGCATCGCCGGCCGAGACCTGGACACCCTGCGGCAGCTCAGCGCCGACGTGGAGCAGGCGATGCGCGCGACGGAGGGGATTGTCGACGTCAACAACCCGACGACGGCCGGCAATCCCGAGGTCCGTATCGTGTTCGACCGCAAGCGCATGGCCGAGCTGGGCGTCAGCGGCCAGCAGGTCGCGTCGACCGTCCGCACTCTGCTCTCCGGCAGCGTGGTTGGGCAGATCCGACCGCCCGGCGGCATCCAGCGCGACGTCACCGTCATCGGCAGCGACGCCGACCGGCTGAACCTCGCCAACCTCGCCAACATCCCGGTGCCGGCCACCGGCGGCACCGTCCGCCTGAGCCAGGTCGCCACGCTGACGCGGGCGACCGGCCCCACCCAGATCGTGCGAGCCGACCGCCAGCGGGTCATCACCCTGTCGGGGACAGCCTCCGGCCGGCCGATCGGCGACATCGCGCGTGACCTGCGCGCCGCCGTCGCCCAACTGGGCGCCCCGGCCGGGTACACCGTCCAGGTGACCGGCGGCCAGGTCCAGCAGCTCGAGCTCGCGTTCGCCACCCTGCTCGGCGCGCTCACGCTCTCGATCCTCCTCATCTACATGCTCATGGTCGCCCTGTACGAGTCGTTCCTGCACCCGCTGGCGATCATGTTCTCGCTGCCGGTCGCGCTCGTCGGCGCCTTCGGCGGCCTGCTGGTGACCGGCAATACGCTCAACATCTTCTCCATGATCGGGATGATCATGCTCACGGGCCTCGTCGCCAAGAACGCCATCCTGCTGGTGGACTACACGAACATCCTGCGAAAGCGTGGCCTGGCGCGCGCCGAGGCGATCGTCGAGGCCGGCCGAACGCGCCTCCGGCCCATCGTGATGACGACGGCCACCATCGTCTGCGCGATGACCCCGCTGGCGCTCAAGCTGGAGGCCGGCGCCGAGTCCCGGGCGCCGATGGCGGTCGTCATGATCGGCGGTGTCCTCTCGTCGACCCTGCTGACGCTGTTCCTCGTCCCAGCGGTCTACACCTACCTGGACGATTTCCAGAACTGGCTTGGCGGCGGCTTCCGCCTCCCCGTCCTGCGCCGCCGCGTTGCCACTGCCCCGGCCCTCGCCGCCGGCCTGCCGCTGCGCCCGGCCGAGCAGCCGGCGATGGTGGGGGGGGAGTAGGCGGTCAGGGGGTCGGGGTAGCGGACGCGCGATTGCAGAAAACGGATCCCGTCACCCTGAGCCGCAGCGAAGGGTCTCCTCGTGGTCGGCCAGGAGATGCTTCGCTGCGGC
>JACQGW010000190.1 GCA_016199325.1 Chloroflexota bacterium | reverse complement strand
GCGGCGCGCCTTCCGACGCTGCCGGCGGCGGTGGTGCCGGTGCTCGTCGGGACGGCGGCGGGGGCGGCCGCTGGGTCTTTCCGGCCGCTGCCGTTTGTCGCCGCGCTGGTCGCGGCGGTGCTGATCCAGGTGGGCACCAACCTGGCTAACGACTACTTCGACTATCGCAAGGGCGCCGACACGGCGGCACGGCTCGGGCCGGTCCGGGTCACCCAGAGCGGGTTGATCGCCCCCGCGGCGGTCCGGCGGGCGACGGTCCTGACCTTCGGCCTGGCGGCGCTCGTCGGCCTCTACCTCGTCGCCGTCGGCGGCTGGCCGATCCTCGTCGTCGGCCTGCTCTCCATCGCCGCGGGCGTCCTCTACACCGGCGGACCCTGGCCCTTCGGCTATCATGGCCTCGGCGACCTCTTCGTCTTCATCTTCTTCGGCCTCGTCGCCGTCGTCGGGACCTTCTACCTTCACACCGGCACGGCGACCGGCGCGGCGTTCGTCGTCGCCATTCCCGTCGCCCTGCTGGTAACGGCGATCCTGGTCGTGAACAACCTGCGCGACATCGACACCGACCGCGCTGCCGGCAAGCACACGCTCGCCGTTCGGCTCGGCCGGCGGGCAACCCGCATCGAGTACGTCCTGCTCGTCGCCGTCGCCTACGTAGTGCCGCTCGTGTACTGGCTCGCCGGCAGCCCCTCCGGGTGGTTCTGGCTGCCCTGGCTCACGCTGCCGCTGGCGATCTCCCTGGTGCGCGTCGTCGTCGGCCAGACGGGCCCGGTGCTCAACGGCGCGCTCCGAGGAACGGCTCGCCTCCATCTGCTGTTCGGCGTCCTCTTTGCGGTGAGCCTGCTGGCGTGATAGTGGGAACTCGTAGGAACTCGTAGGAACTCGTGGGAACTGCTGTGATGGGTGCTGTTCTGCGGATCCGGCGCGTGGCCTGGGCCACCTTTCGTATTCCGTACACGTCGGCCTTTTCGACGGCGCATGGAGCCGAGGCGGTCCGCGAGGGGCTCATTCTCCGACTGACCGCCGACGACGGGCTGGTCGGCCTCGGCGAGGCGTCGCCCGTGCCGGCCGTTGGCGGCGGCACGCTGGCCGACGCGCTGAGCATCATCGCAGACCTGGCGCCGCGGCTCGTCGGACTGGATCTGGCGGCGTTGGACTTTCGCAGGGCGGGCGCCACTGCCGTCGCCTGCGCCGTCGATACCGCCCTGCTCGACCTTCGGGCGCGGGCAGCCGGCATCGTCGTTGCCACGCTGCTCGGCGGGGACGGCGGCCGGGCCGTGCCGGTGAACGCGACGGTCGGCGTGGTAGCGGCCGATGGAGCTGCGGCAGCCGCCCGCCGGGCCGTTCTGGACGGCTACGCCTGCGTCAAGCTGAAGGTCGGCGTGGCCGGCACGGCGGCCGCCGAGATCGACCGCATCGCGGCCGTGAGCGCCGCCATCGGTCCCGGCGGCCGCCTGCGGCTCGACGCCAACGGTGCCTGGGACGTCGCAACGGCGATCGCCATCCTGCGGGAGGTCGAGCGATTCGACCTGGAGCTGGTCGAGCAGCCGGTCGCGGCCGACGATCTGGCCGGCATGGCTCGGGTCCGGGAAAGCGTCGGCATCCCGATCGCCGCCGACGAGTCGGGTGGCGGCCCAGCGCAGGCGCGGCAGGTCATCGCCGCCGGGGCCGCAGATGTGCTGGTCGTCAAGCCGATGATGGCCGGTGGGCTGCGGCCGGCGCTGGCGGTGATCGAGCTGGCCCGAGTCGCGGGCCTGGGCGCCGTCGTCACGACGACGATTGACGCGGGGGTCGGCGTCGCCGCGGCGTTGCACCTCGCCACGGCGGTGCCTGACCCGCCACGCGCCTGCGGCCTCGCCACCGGCCCGCTGCTGGCCGGCGATCTGATCGTCCACCCTCTATCCAGCCAGGCCGGCACGATGCGGATCCCGGCCGGACTGGGCCTCGGCGTGGACCTGGACGAGCAGCAGATCGCACGATACGGCGGCGTCTGGCACGAGGTAGGGCGCTGATGTTGACGCCGGACTGGCTGGCCCGCCGCGCCGCCCTCACGCCCGATCGGCCCGCGCTGATCGCCGGTCGGGTCCGCCGGACGTTTGCCGACCTCGACCGGCAGGCGTCGCTCGCGGCGGATCGGCTGGCGGCGCTCGGCGTCGGCCGTGGCGACCGGGTTGCGATCCTCCTGCGGAACGGCCCGGACTTCGTCGAGATCGTCCACGGCATCGCCCGGCTGGGCGCCGTCCTCGTCCCGCTGAACACCCGGTTGACGGCGGCCGAGATCGCCTGGCAGCTCGACGACGCCGGCGCCCGCCTCTTGATCCACGACGCCGAGCACCAGCCGACGGCCACAGCGGGGGTCGGGGGGCGGGGGTCAGGGGCCGGAGGAATACTGGCTATCGATTCGTGGACCATTGTTCACGGCTCGCTCGCGCAAGCCTCCAACCAGAAACCAGAAACTACCAACCCGCAAACCGATTCCTCCCGACCCCCGACCCCCGACCCCCGACCCCCACTCGACGCTTCCGCCGTACACAGCATCATCTACACGTCGGGGACGACGGGACGGCCGAAGGGGGCCATGCTGACCTACGGCAACCTCTGGTGGAGCGCCATCGGGTCGGCGCTCAATCTGGGGAATCACGAAGACGACTGCTGGCTGGCGGTGCTGCCGCTGTTCCACGTCGGCGGGCTCGCCATCCTGCTGCGGAGCGTCATCTACGGCATCCCGGCGGTGGTCCACGTCGGGTTCGACCCGGCCGCCGCCAATCGGGCGATCGACGAGCACGGCGTGACCATCGTCTCCGTCGTGAGCGCGATGCTCCGGCGGATGCTCGACGAGCGCGACGAGGTCCCCTATCCAAAGACTCTCCGCTGCGCCCTGCTCGGCGGTGGGCCGGCGCCGAGCCCGCTCCTCGAAGAGTGCGCTCGGCGGGGCGTCCCGGTCGTCCAGACCTACGGCCTGACCGAAACGGCGTCGCAGGTGGCAACGCTCTCGCCTGCCGACGCGCTCCGGAAGCTCGGCTCGGCCGGCAAGCCGCTCTTCCCGACGGATCTGCGGATCGAGCGAGACGGTGCGCCGGCGGCGCCCGGCGTCGCCGGCGAGATCGTCGTCCGCGGTCCGACGGTGACGCCGGGCTACGTCAACCGCCCGGACGAGACCGCCCGAGTCATCCGTGGCGGCTGGCTCCACACCGGCGACCTCGGGTATCTGGACGAGGAGGGCTACCTCTACGTCCTCGACCGCCGCGACGACCTGATCGTCTCCGGCGGCGAGAACGTCTACCCGGCCGAGGTCGAGGCGGCCCTGCTGGCGCATCCGGCCATCGAGGAGGCCGGCGTCTACGGCGTTCCCGACGACCGCTGGGGCCAGGTGCCGGTTGCGGCCGTGAAGGTGCGACCCGGCAACGTGCTCGGCGAGGCCGACGTCATCGCCTTCTGCGCCGACCGGCTCGCCCGCTACAAGATCCCCAGGCGCATCCGATTCGTCGGCACCCTGCCGCGCAACGCCGCCGGCAAGCTGCTCCGCGCCGCGCTCCGTGCAAGTGCGACGACGGACTGAAGTTGGCGGGTAAGCCGGTCGTACGAAGTCCGGCTGATGGACCGACAACCCGTCGTCATGCTGAGCCGCAGCGAAGCATCTCCCCGGGCACTGCCTGTTCGGCCCAAGGAGATGCTTCGCTGCGGTTCAGCATGACAGTCAAGAGCGGAGTCAGCCTGCCATGGCCAATCGGCAGTATGATGGACCTGTCGATTTTCAGGAGGTGTGCTCGTATGAACTGGCAGGATCGGATCGTTCTGGATCCCAATGTGCTGGTCGGGAAGCCGGTCATCAAGGGAACCCGCCTGGCGGTCGAGTTCATCATCGATCTCCTGGCTCGGGGATGGACCGAAGCGGACATCCTGGCGAACTACCCCGGCCTGACCCGTGAGGACAGCCTGGCTTGTCTGGCCTATGTCAGCGCGCGGCTTCACGCTGAGAAGATCGAACCCGCGGGAGATAGTCGCCGCCAGATCGCGCCTCATCGGCTTCAAAGGCAAAGTGGCGCACCCGTCTTCCTCTTCCTTTCCCTTCCCTTGGCAATCCCTTGCCAGCAACCAAACAGCCGGCGACTACCGGCCCGGTGGTCTGGCGCCCACCGCAGCCGGGCGCACCTGCACCGTCGTCGGGGCACCGTTGCGGCGGAGGCCGACGAGGTCGAGGGCGTGGCCTTGCTGGTCGATGGCCAGGTGGACAATGCCCGCCGGGACCGACTGGCTGACCCGCACGACCGTTTCCAAGCGCCCGTCGGCCGTCGCCAGGCTGATGGGGTCGCCGTCCTCGACGCCCAGCCGGCGGGCGTCGGCCTCGCCGAGCAGCGCGAAATCCTGCGGGAGGACTTTCGAGAGCCGCTTGCTGGCGGCCCCAAGCCCCCGGGGGTCCGTGTAGATGGTCCGGGCCAGCAAGAGCGCGGGCTCGCCGTCACGGGCGGACAGCACCGGCGCGGGCACCGGGAGGAACCGGCAGATGCCGGCGCCGTCCGCGAAGAGCGTCGGCGTGCCGGGGTGGCTCGCGTTCGGGCAGGGCCACTGCATGCCGCGCGCCGCCAGCCGATCTATGGTGATCCCGGCGTAGGCGTGTACCACCTGGCCGATCTCGTGGAGCACGTCGGCAGCCGACGAGTAGCCGAAGCGCACCGCAGCGCCGGCTCGTGCCGCCAGCCGGTTGCCCAGCTCGGCGATCACCCACCAGTCCGGCCGCGCCTTACCGAGCGGATCGATGGCCTGGTTGAGCCGCTGAACCCGCCGCTCGGCGTTCGTGAACGTCCCTTCCTTTTCGGCAAAGCTGGCGCCGGGCAGGACGACGTGGGCGAGCTTCGCCGTCTCCGTCATGAGCAGGTCGACGACGACGAGGAGCTCGACGCGATCGAGTGCCTCCCGCACGGCCCCGTGCGCTGGCGCCGAGCGGAGCGGGTCGTCGCCCACGACGACGAGCGCCTTCAGCTCCCCGCGACGCGCCGCGTCGATCATACCGGCGAAGTCGAGGCCGGGGCGCTCGGGCAGCGCGGCGTTGGCGCCGGCGAACCACGCCTGCGCCAGACGGCCGCGGGCGGCGGCGTCGCCGACCGGCTGGTAGCCAGGGAGCAGGTCGGGCAGCACGCCCATGTCGGCGGCACCCTGCGTATTGTTGTCGGCGACGAGCGGCAGCACGCCGCCGCCGGCCCGACCGACGTTGCCGGTGGCCAGCGCCAGATTGACGGCGCCCGCGACGAGCTGCGGCGACGCCTCCTCATACGACAGCCCCGACCCAAACACCAGCACCGCCGGCCGCGGCTGGCGTGGGCCCTCACGGCCCTCACCCCCGGCCCCTCTCCCCGTCTCCCCTCTCCCGCAAGCGGGAGAGGGGCCGGGGGTGAGGGCCGCCCCCACCAGCAGCCGCGCTGCTTTCTGCATCGACGCCGCGGGGACGCCGGTGATCTCGGCTGCGCGCTCCAGATCGACCTCGCGGACGCCCGCATACCATTCGCCAAAGCCGAGGACGGCGCGAGCCGGCTCGGCCGCGCCCATCAGGTCGTTGTCGATCACCTCGCGGGCGATGGCCCCGAGCAGGACGCCTTCCGTCCCCGGCCGGTAGCGCAACCAGAGCGCGGCGAACCGGTTCAGGTCCGAGAGCGTCGGATGCGAGTTCAGATTGGTCGTCTCGAGCGGATGGGCGACGATGAGCTGGGCGCCGCGCTTGCGGACCGCGTCCTTGATCATCAGGCCGGCGACGGGGTGGGTGTCCGTCGTGTTGTTGCCGACGACGAAGATGGCGTTGGCGGCGGACTCCAGGTCGGCTAGGCTGCACGTCGCGCCGGCGACGCCCAGGCTCGCCAGCAGGCCGTCGACGGTCGGTCGGTGGAACGGCGAGGCGGCCGTGTCGACGTTGTTCGTCCCGATGGCGGCCCGGGCCAGCTTCTGGATCAGGTAGCTCTCCTCGTTCGTCGCCCGCGTCGAGCCGAGGACGCCGATGGCGTCGGCGCCATGCCGGGATCGGACGTCGGCCAGCCGGTTGGCGACCAGGTCGAGGGCGGCCTCCCACTCCAGCGGGTGCTCGCGCTCCTCGTCGACCTGCGGCCGCCGCTGGAGGGGCTGGAGGATCCGGGTCTTGTGATGGATGAACTCGTTGCCGTAGCGCCCGCGGACGCAGAGCTCGCCGTGGCTGACCGGGCTGTCGGGGTTGCCGCCGATGGCGTAGACGTTCAGCCCGGTCTGGCGCTGGTCGGGCCGGAACATGAAGATCGAGCTCTCCTTGCCCGGATCTTTCATGTCGAGCTTGACGCCACAGCCGACCGAACAGTAGGAGCAGACGGAGTAGGTGCTCTTGTCCGGCGTGCCCATGAACTTGCGGGGCCGGTCCATGATGGCGGCACAGGGGCAGACGGCGGCGCAATCGCCGCAGAACTCGCACTGGAGGTCGTCGTTAAAGGCCGCGGCAATGATGGCGTTGTCGCCGCGGTAGGAGAGTTCCAGCGCGCCGATGGCCCGGATCTCCGAGCAGGCGCGGATGCAGCGGGTGCAGTAGATGCACTTGTTCGGGTCGAACTCGACGAACGGATTCGACCACTGGAGCGGAAGGGTCCGCGGCGGCTGGTAGAACGCCGGCTCATCCCACGTCATGTCGACGAAGTCGCAGACCATCTGGAGCTCGCAGTCGCGGTTCTTGGCGCACCAGACGCAGCGGTCGTCGACGCTCGCCTCGCGCTGGCAGGTGTCCATCGGATCGCAGCGCTCACGCCGCCAGCAGGTCAGGCACTTCCACGGGTGGTCGGAGATGAGAACCTCCATGACGGTCCGTCGCATCTCCAGCACCTTCTTGGAGTTGGTCGAGACGACCATCCCCTCCCGGACCGGCTCCGAGCAGGCCAGCTCCAGGTCGCGGGTTCCCTCGATCTCGACGATGCAGGTGCGGCAACCGACGAACGGCGGTAAGCCGTGCAGGAAGCACAGGTGGGGAATGTAGATCCCTGCCTGTTCGGCCGCTTCGAGAATCGTCGTTCCTCGTCTGGCCTGAACCGGCTGCCCATCGATCGTCAGATTGGTTACGTCAGTCGCCCGAGTCGTCGTCAAGGTGTTCTCCCCCGGACGAGTGATGAGTGATGAGTAATGAGTGATGAGTGAGGGGGATCGCTCTCACTCATCACTCATTACTCATTACTCGTCACTCGATTAGGCTTTGTTGGTTACGAGCCAGTGCTCGGCAAGGGTGCGGGACTGGACGAGGCCGGCCGGCTGCGGTCGGTCGACGGCGTGGACGGCCGGCGATTCGAGCAGGGCGACGCCGTCCGGGTCGGCCAGCGCACGCTCGACGTCGACGACGAGCTCGTGGTCGGCGCCCGCCGGGCCGGCGGTGTACTGGCTGAGCTTTTCGGCCGGCAGCGCCGCGCGCGCCGGGTCGACGTGGTATTCGAGCAGCGGCTCACAGACGTGGGCAGGGCACCGCCGCTCGAAGACATGGGCGTCCACCTCGTCTCGGAAGAAGCGGAAGACGCTGAAGAGCGGGTTCGGGGCGGCTTGCCCCAATCCGCAGTGGGAGTTCCGCTTCATCGCATCGGCCAGGCGCGCCATCATCTCCGGCTCGCCGGGGCTCGCCTCGCCCCGAGCCGCCTGCGCCAGCATCGCCTTCATCTTCTGCGTGCCCAGGCGGCAGGTCGTGCAGCGGTCGCAGGACTCGTCCTCGTTGAAGTCGAAGCAGTACGCGAGCAGGTCGACGACGCAGGTCCGCTCGTCCATCACGACGATACCGCCGCTGCCGACCGCCGCCGTCACGTTGGCGTAGGACGTCCAGTCGAGCGGCATGTCGAACAGGTTCGCCGGCAGGATGCCGCCGGCCGGGCCGTCGAGCTGGACCATCTTGATCCGGTGGCCGGGCAGCGCACCGCCGAGCGCGTCGACGATCTGCGCCATGGTCGTTCCGAACTTGACTTCGATGGCGCCGGTATGGCGCACGTGCCCGGAGCAGCTAAACAGCCGGGTCCCGGTGCTTTCGCGGTAGCCAATGCCGGCGTACCAGTCGCCGCCGTTCTGGATGATGTGCGGCACGTTGGCGAACGTCTCGACGTTGTTCATCGTCGTCGGCTTGGCGAAGAGGCCCTTTTCGACCGAGCGCGGTCGCTTGAGCCGGGGCATTGCCTTGCCGCCTTCCAGGCTCGACATCAGCGCCGACGACTCGCCGGCCAGATAGGAGCCGGCCCCACGCCGAACCTGGACACGAAAGGTCAGCCCGCTGCCCAGGATATTCTCGCCGAGCAGACCCCGCTCCTCCGCCTGGCGGACGGCCAGGGCAAACCGGTGCTCGGCGAGCGGATACTCGGAGCGGATGTAGAAATAGCCCTGGTCGGAGCCGATCGCGTGGGCGGCGATGAGCATGCCTTCGAGCACGGCGTGGGGATCGCCCTCCAGCAGCGTCCGGTCGACCCATGCGCCGGGGACGCCCTCGTCGCTGTTGCAGATGATGTACTTGGGATAGCCCTGGGCTGCCCGGCAGCCTTCCCACTTCCGACCGGTCGGGAAGGCTGCGCCGCCCCGGCCGAGAATCTTGCTCTTCTTCATCTCCTCGATGACCCGATCCGGGGCCATCTGGAGGGCCTTGACGAACGCGGCGTAGCCGCCGGTTGCCACGTAGTGATCGATGTTCTCAGGGTCGACGTTGGCATAGCGGCGCATCAGGAGCCGATGCTGGACGGCGAAGAAGGGAAGCGACGCCAGGGTGGGCAGCCCCTGGTGTGGCCGCTCGCCGACGACGGCGACGGCGAGGTCTTTCCGCAGCTCGCCGCCCTTGATCACGTCCCGGACGAGGGATCGGGCCGTCGTGGGGTCGAGCCGAGCATAGCGGATGCGCGGGCCGCCGGGCTGCTGGATGTCGACCCAGGGCTCCATAAAGCAGGGGCCGTCACACCCGACCGTCTGGACCTCGGCGTCGATCTGCTGCGCGGCCAGCTCCTGCCGGATCGCCTCCACCACCGCAGCGGCGCCGGCCGTCAGGCTGCACGTCGCCAGGTTGACGACGATCCGTGGCCTGCCCGGACTCAGCCACCGTTGGTATTCGGCCTCAGCCTGCTCTCGCAACGCTGCAAAGTCTGCCATCGTTCCCTCCTAAGTGATGAGTGATGAGTGATGAGTGGGGCACGCTACTCATCACTCATCACTCATCACTCATCACTCGTCGCTCGTCCGTTCCGCCCAGGTGCCCGCCTTCACCGCCTCGCCGATCGCGCGGACGTCGTCGAGCGTGACGTTGCCGATGGCGACGTCGTTGACGAACATGAGCGGGGCGAGCTCGCAGGTCCCGTTGCACTGGATCGGCTCCAGCGAGTAGCGGTTGTCGGGGCTCGTCTGGCCAAGCCGGACGCCCAGAGTGGCCTCGGCCATCTGCTGCAACCGATAGAGACCGCGCAGGTAGCAGGCCGGGCCCTGGCAGAAGCGGACGATGGCGTCCGGTGCCGGCTCCTGGCGGAACTCGGCGTAGAACGTCAGGACTTCGTGGACCTGCGCGGGAGTCATGCCCAGGTAGCCGGCGATGTCGAGGACGTGCTGGGTGGAGATGGAGCCGTAGGCGTGCTGCGTCTCGTGGAAGATGGGCAGGAGCCAGGTCTGCTCCTGGGGATACTTCTGGAGAATCGCCTGGATGTCGTGCTCTTCTGCAACTGCCATGATTGCCTCAACCGTCCTATGCAAGCGTCGAGACGGCCGGCCGGCTCGACGCAGGCTGGTCCTGGAACCCGCTGCTCTGGGCACGGCCGACGCCGAAATAGATGAAGCCCAGCTCCGCCATCGTCTCGGGATCGTAGATGTTCCGGCCGTCGAACAGGACCGGGGAGCGCATCAGGCGGCGAATCGCCGCCATGTCGAGCTGCTTGAACTCGTTCCACTCGGTCGCCACGACCAGCGCGTCGGCGCTGTCGGCGACGTGATAGGGGCTAGCGCAGAGCGTCACGTCCGGGAGCAGCCGGGCGGCAACGCCCATCGCCGCCGGATCGTAGGCCCGAACGGCCGCGCCTTCGTGCTGGAGCAGGTGGATCAGCTCGACCGAGGCGGCCTCACGCATGTCGTCGGTGTTCGGCTTGAACGCCAGGCCGAGCATGCCGATCGTCCGGCCGGTAAAACCGCCGAGCGTCCGCCGGAGCTCGTGGATGGCGGCCCGGCGCTGGTCACGATTGATCTCCAGAACGGCGCGGAGCAGTTGCGGATGGCAGCCGTGGACGGCCGCCATGTGGGCGAGGGCCCGAACGTCCTTCGGGAAACAGCTCCCGCCAAAGCCGAGTCCGGCTTCGAGGAACGCAGCGCCGATCCGCCGGTCCAGCCCCATGCCGCGCGCCACCTCTTTGACGTCGGCGCCCAATCGCTCGCAGATCGACGCGATCTCGTTAATGAACGAGATCTTCGTCGCCAGGAAGGCGTTGGACGCGTACTTGATCATCTCCGCCGTCCGCAGGTCGGTGATGATGACCGGCGCCTTGAGCGGCGCGTAGAGCGTGGCGACTCGCCGGGCAGCGGCCCGGTCGGTCGAGCCGAGCACGATCCGGTCCGGCTGGAGGAAATCGGCGATGGCGCTGCCCTCGCGTAGGAACTCCGGATTGCTGACGACGGCAAACCTGGCCGTCGGATTCACGCCGCGAATGATCTCGGCGACGACATCGCCAGTGCCGATGGGCACGGTGCTCTTGTTGACGACGATGGCGGGCCCGGTCAGTGCCCGGGCCACGCTGGTCGCCGCGGCCCGAACGTGCCGGATATTCGCCTCACCCTCGGCGCCGCTTGGCGTATCGACGGCCATGAAGATGAAATCGGCGCCGGCGATGGCCTCGGGGTACTCCGTGGTGAAGCGCAGGCGGTCGGCCTGAACGTTGCGGCGAACGAGCTCTTCAAGGCCCGGCTCGTAGATGGGGAGCGTTCCTTGCCGGAGGAGGGCGATCTTCTCCTCGCTGATGTCCAGACAGACGACGCTGTTGCCGAGATCGGCGAGGCAGGTGCCGGTAACCAGGCCAACGTAGCCTGTTCCGACCACGCAGATGCGGTTCATCGAACCCCCGTCGGAAAATCAGTGCTGAGGGCTGGAATCGTGACAAAACGCACAGACAGCGCAGGGTGAGTATAGCTTACCGGTTGGGTGTTTGCAACGCCGCCAGCGACAGGTTCTCCCGCCAGAGATAGTAGAGGCCCACCAGCGTGATCGGCAGCCAGAGCACGGCGTGCAGAACGATCGTATAGGCGCCCGCGGCGTCGGGATCGGCGCCAAAGAGAGTGAGCGTCCACTTCGCCAGGGCGTCGAAGGTGCCGAGCCCCCCGGGGCCGGACGGCAGCGTCGTCCCGAGGTTGGCGACGGCGGTCATGATGATGAGCACGGAGAACGGCTTACCGATGGCGAAGGAGAAGGTGACGAGGTAATACATCACCGCTTCGGCCAGCCAGGCGAGGACGGAGGTCGCCGCTACGGCGGCCAGCGCCCGCGGCCTGCGGAGCGCCGACAGCCCGTCCAGGAACGCCCGGAGGGGCGCAATGAATCGCGCCCGTACGCGCGCCTGGAGCGCCGGCGGCAGCAACACCAGCGGGGTGGTGGAAAGCCGCAGGGCCACCGCCGGCCAGCGGGCAACCGCCAGAAAGAGGACCAGGAAGCCGACGAAGAACGCGCCGCCGATCCGGATGACGTCCGTCAGCGCCGGATCGACCGGCATCGTCAGGGCGACGGCGCCCATCAGCGCCAGCAGCGCCAGGCCGTCGAACATGCGCTCGACGACGATGGTCGCCAGGACAGCCGAGGTGCTGATGCCCTCGCGCCGGCCAAGGACGTAGGCACGCACGAGCTCGCCGATCCGGGCCGGCAGGATGTTGTTCGCCATGTAGCCAACGGCAATCGTCGAGAACAGCCGATGGCTCGGCACGGTCCGAACGGGCTGGAGCAGGAACCGCCAGCGAAGCGTCCGGAACCCGACGCCGACAAAGTAGGCGCCGACGGCCGGCAGGAGGTAGACGTAATTGGCGCTGCCGATGGCGGCGACCATTCCGCCGAGGTCAAGGCGGTACAGGAACAGCGCTAGAAACGCCGCGCTGATCGCCGCCCCCATCCACACTCGCCGCCGCCGCAACATACCGACGTATAGCCCCGATGTCATGATAGACCCTGCCGTTTCTTGGGGGTCTGGGGTCTGGGGTGGGGTGGCGGGGCGGGGGGCCGGGCGCTGAAGCGCCAACTACGAACCTGGCATGGCCCTCGTTGGTAGCTGGCGCTTCAGCGCCTGGCCCCCCGACGAACGCACGAAGGCCGTCGTTCGTAGCT